>JBDUCH010000108.1:0-11450 GCA_040003555.1 Variovorax sp.
GGCAGCCAGGACGGGCACCACCAGGACAAGATGCCTGAGTCCCCAGCTGTAGAGGATGCCCGCTCTTCGCACGTAGGTCTTGCCGGCATCGCTCCAGCGAGTACGTGCTTCGGAACCCACCGGCATCGCGCTGATGAATCCGGCGTGGTTGTAGTAGCGCACCGCCATGACCGACGACAGGAGCGAGGCAAACAGAAGTGACATGAGAACGAGCTCCAGCGCGAGTCGCACTGCGAAGGTCGGCAGCCCAGGTGCATCGCCGACGGCCGAATGCAGCGAAGGTGCGGCCAGGGTCGCCGTTCCCATCAAGGCGAGCGCGGCCGTCGACGCGGTCATCGTGGCCGACATCAGCGAGTTGCGCAGCGTCTGCACCGCCAAGATCTCAGAGCCCTTGTGTGCCGACACGGCGGCGAACCAGTCCTCGCGCAACTGCGCATGTGCGGTTCGCGCGAGACGTTCGGGCCTTCGGCGATGCCCGACGGCAAGGGCGAGCTCATAGGACGCCAGGATGGCCACCGTGGCCAGCGCCGCAAGCCAAGTCGCCATGTTCGTCATCTGCGGGCCTCAGGCAGCGTGCGGCGCCGGCGCGCGCTTGCGGCGCTCAAAAAACTCGAAGGCGCCCATGCCCACCAGCATCGCGGCCACGAAGAGGATCGCCTTGAATTCGCCCATGCCGAGGGAAACGAGGGCCGGTCCGGGGCAGAAGCCCGCGACACCCCAGCCAATGCCGAAGAGCACGCTGCCGAGCACCAGTCGGCGGTCGATGTGGCGCGCCGAAGGCAGGCGCATCTCGGCGCCGAGGAAGGACACCACGCGTCGATGGGCCACCGTGAAGGCGATAGCGCCGACAGCGATGGCGCCTGCCATCACGAAGGCTAGGGAGGGGTCCCAGCGGCCGGCGAGGTCCAGGAAGCCGAGCACCTTAGCCGGATTGGCCATGCCGGACACAATGAGGCCGAGGCCGAAGACCAGGCCGGCAAGCAGCGAAGCGAGAACAATCATGAAGGACTCCTCAGATACCGAGCAGATGACGAGTCACGAACACCGTGACAAAGCCGGCGCCCATGAAGGCGACCGTGGCGACGAGCGAGCGGGGCGACAGTCGAGAGAGGCCGCAGACACCGTGGCCGCTGGTGCAACCGGAGCCATAGCGTGTGCCTGCCCCCACGAGCAGCCCGGCCAGAATCAGCGCGCCATACCCGGCGTCGATCTGTGGCTGGGGCAGCGCCGCGAACAACAGGTAGACCAGCGGCGCACCGACCAGGCCGAGGACGAAGGCAATGCGCCACGCGCTATCGCCACGGACCGGCCAGAGCAATCCGCCGAGCACCCCGCTGATGCCGGCGATGCGGCCGTTGAGCAGTACAAAAATCGCCGCGGCGATGCCGATGAGCCCGCCACCGGCCAGGGCGGTGAACGGCGTGAAGTGGTTCCAGTCGATGGACATCATGCTTCCTTTAGACAATAAAGACGGTAGAGAAGCTCGAGGATTTCGAGCATCGATGGGTCGGCCACGCTGTAGAAGATGCTCTTGCCCTCGCGGCGGGTGTGGACCACCCCTTCGTTGCGGAGCACGCCGAGTTGCTGCGACAGGGTCGGTTGGTGAATGCCCAGCGTCTGCTCCAGGTCGCTCACGCACATCTCGCCTTGCGAGAGCTGGCACAGCAGCAGTAAACGGTCTTCGTTGGCGAGCACCTTGAGAGCGCCGACGGCCTTACCGGCGGCGCCGCGCAGGGCCTCGGGGTCGATGACGGGGGCAGAGTTCTTCATGGGAGTGAGAGGGTGAAACGCTATCGATTGACATATTATGTATACGAATATAATATTAGTCAATCGATTGAAAACCACGCGACGGAGCACCCCATGACGACCCGCACCACGACTCAAGGCTTCTTCGACCTCCACACGTGGACGGTCTCCTACGTTGTCTGGGACCATGCGACGGAACGTGCTGCGGTCATCGATCCGGTGCTGGACTACGACTTCAAGTCGGGACACACCAGCACGACCTCCGTCGACCGGTTGCTGGCTTATGTCCGGGACAAGGGCCTGCAGGTCGACTGGATCCTCGAAACCCACGCGCATGCCGACCACCTGTCCGGCGCACGCTACGTTCAGGCGCAGGTCGGCGGCCTCATCGCGATCGGCGAGAACATCCGTACCGTGCAGGCGACCTTCAAGAAGCTCTACAACCTGGAGCGCAGCTTCCTGCCGGACGGCAGCCAGTTCGACCACCTCTTCAAGGACGGTGAGGTCTTCAAGATTGGCGAGGTCGAGGCCACCGCATTGCTGGTATCGGGTCACACGCCGGCTGACATGGCCTATCTGGTGGACGGCTCCGTCTTCGTCGGCGACACGCTCTTCATGCCGGACGTCGGCAGTGCGCGCGCGGACTTTCCCGGCGGCGACGCACGCCAGCTCTACGCCTCAATGCGCAGGCTGCTGGAGCTGCCGCCCGAGACGACGATGTACGTCTGTCACGATTACCCGCCTTCGTCCCGGGAGCCTGCATGGCAGACCACCGTCGCCGAGCAGCGAGCCCACAACATCCATGTGCGCGACGGCATCGGGGAGGACGAATTTGTGGCGATGCGCATTGCTCGCGACGCGACCCTCGAGGTGCCGACCCTCATTCTTCCGTCGATCCAGGTGAACGTCCGGGCCGGGCAACTGCCCCCCGCCGACGACAACGGCGTCGCGTACCTGCGCATACCATTGAACGCGCTTCCTGTTCACCGGCCGTCTGAAGTCAAGGCGGGGGCTTGAACTGCCCGCGCTCCGGAGACCTGGCCCGGATCGGCGGCCGTGAGTTGCGCCAGCCCCGGCATGGCCTCCCCGTGAATGTGGACGGATCCGGAAAAGTCTCCTTTGAAGAACCTGGCTTGAATGTCATGCAGGTGCGCTCGAACGAGTGCGACCCGCCTGCTGTCGGCGCTGTTCTTGGCGGCCACGATCCCGCTGGATTTGCTGTGCTCGAGGTCGCTGCGCATCTCGGTGATTGCCTCGATATGCTGCTTCGCGGGCACGACAGTGGGCTTGATGGCCCTTCCCTTCTACCTGCAGCACACCTTGGGGCACGACGCGCTGACGACAGGGATCTACATGACGCCCTGGCCTATGGCTGTGGCGATCGCGGCGCCCCTCGCGGGACGTCTCGCCGATCGCCATCGGCAAATCTGATGAAGGTCCGCTTCCTGATACTCAACGACCATATCGAAGCATTCACGCAGGTCAGCGCAGCCCATGGAGCCGGAAGCGACATCAAAGCTGCGCAAGTCCTCTCCGGTCAATCCAACCCGAGCGCCTTGAGCCGGCGGTAAAGCGTGCGTTCGCTGACACCCACCCTCTGAGCCATCTCGAACCTTGTGTATCGACCGTCCCGAAGCAGCCTTTTGAGTTCGACGACGTCCTTGCCATCGGACGGCACCGGAGTGCCCGCCATGCCGGGATTTGCGGAACTGGCTCCTGCAGCGCTCACAAAGTCCGGCAGATGTTCGGCACGCACGACGCCATCGTCGGCAAAGAGTCTCGCCCGCTCCAGCACATTACGCAACTCCCGGATGTTGCCGGGCCAGTCGTGCGATTGCAGGCGCGCCATCGCGGCGGGCTCGACTGCGATCCGATGCTTGGCAGCGCTGCCCCGTTGCAGGAAGGAATCAACGAGCATCGGAATATCGGCGGTGCGCTCACGCAGGGGCGGCAGATGGATCGGAAACGCACTGATGCGGTAGTAGAGATCCTGGCGGAATCGACCGTCGGCTACCATTTGCTGGAGCGGCTTGTGGGTGGCGGAGATCAGCCGGAAATTAGCTCTTTGCGTCTCAAGGCTACCGACCCGGCGGAAGGTACCCGATTCGATCAGGCGCAGTAGCTTCACCTGCATCGCCAGAGGCACATCCCCCATCTCGTCCAGGAAAAGCGTGCCCCCGTCGGCGGTTTCAACCAGGCCTTTCTTTCGCGTGTTGGCTCCGGTAAAGGCGCCCTTCTCGTAGCCGAACAGCTCACTCTCAAAGAGCGTCTCGGTCAGGCCCGAACAGTCCACCACGACGAAGGGGCCGCTGGCGCGTTCGCTCGCCTCATGGACCGCGCGCGCGAAGAGCTCTTTGCCCGTGCCCGACTCGCCAAGCAGGAGCACCGGCAGCATGGATGGCGCCACTCGCTGCACCGCCGCGAGCGCCGCATTGAAGGCCTGCGCACGCCCCACCAGCCCTTCGGCACTCGGCCTTGCCGATGCACTGTGCACGGTGACCAAGCGCTCGACGTAGGCCACCACTTCGCCACGTGCATCGAGGATGGGTCGCAGGGAGACATCCACATGCTCGGGCCCGCGCGGCGTATGGTGGATGTGCAGCACGCGGTCCGGACCCTTGAGCTCGAACGCACGCTTCATGGGGCAGTGCTCCCCCGCCTGATCGCAGGGCACTTCGTAGTGGTGCGAAACGCGAAAGCACTTGCGTCCTATGTAGGGCGTGCCGGCGGTAGCGAACTGCCGCTGGTAAGCGGTGTTCGCGGCCAGGATGTTGTAGTCCGGATCGAGCACGATCATCGGCTGCGCTTCGTGCTCGAGAAATGAGATCAACGCCTGTACTTGGGGGGCGGAGTCCAGTGGCGTGGTCTGGGCTAGCGATTGCACAGATGCCTCGCGTGGGTCCGCGTCTGGTAGGACGCGTTGATCCTGGGGAGGTTCGACACTTCGCATCGCGGACTCTTTTCGGAAATTTCACTCATTGTGCGCCTGCCTGCCAAAACTGCCAATGTGGCAGTTTTTTCTGCCATTTTGTCTGCCGCTCTTCGGTGATCGAGAACCGAGCCGCGGGACGAAAGCCGACAAATCTCTTTCAAATCAATGGGTTGAGCGAAGAGAAGCCAATCAAACAGAGGTGGCACGGCTCTTGATAAAGACCAGGTGTGATGGTCCGAACACCGTCACTACTGGCTCAACCAACATGGAGACGCATCATGAAGAAAAACGAAGGCACCCTGGATCGCACACTGCGCATAGCCATCGGCGTGCTTCTCATCGGCTTGGCGGCGACGAACGTGGTTGGCCCGTGGGGCTACGTGGGCATCGTGCCGCTCCTGACTGGTGCGGTCGGCATGTGCCCCCTGTACGGACTGCTTGGAATCAATACCTGCTCGACAAGCGGACATTGAAGGCCTGGCGCCCACACCCTTGAAATCCCCCATGAACACCCCTCGCAGCATGCAGGTCGAAGGCTTCTTCGACCCCGCCACCTGGACCATCAGCTACATCGTCTTCGACCAGAAGACGCGGGCCTGCGCGTTGATCGACAGCGTGCTGGACTACGACCCGAAGTCGGGCCGTACGGATCACGCCAGCGCCGATCGACTGATTGCCCGCGTGCATGAGCTCGGCGCCACGGTGCAATGGATTCTCGAAACCCATGTCCATGCCGATCACCTGTCGGCGGCGCCTTACCTGAAAGAGGCGCTGGGCGGCCAACTCGGGATCGGGCAGCAGATCACGACCGTCCAACAGGTCTTCGGATCGCTGTTCAATTCGGGCAGTGCATTCCCGCGCGACGGCCGCCAGTTCGATCACCTCTTCACGGATGACGAGCGTTTCAACATCGGCAGCCTGAAGGCTCGCGCCATCCACACGCCGGGCCACACCCCCGCTTGCATGACGTATGTGGTGAGCGACTCAGAGAGCCCGGCGCTGGACAGCGCAGCCTTTGTGGGCGACACGCTTTTCATGCCCGACTACGGCACCGCGCGCTGCGATTTCCCGGGCGGCGACGCCTGCACCTTGTATCGCTCCATCAACAAGGTGTTGAGCCTGCCCCCCGAAACCCGGCTCTACATGTGTCACGACTACCAGCCAGGCGGTCGAGAGGTGCAGTTCGTCAGCACGGTGGCCGAGGAGCGGGAGAAGAACATCCATATCCGAGACGGGATCAGCGAGGAAGAGTTCGTCGCGATGAGGCACGCCCGCGATCTCACGCTCGGCATGCCCACGCTGATCCTGCCATCGGTGCAGGTCAACATGCGGGCGGGGCAGTTACCCGAACCCGAGGACAACGGCACGCGCTACATCAAGATCCCCTTGAACGCGGTGTAGCACGTGCTCGATGCCCAACCCATTCCGGGCCAGGCATCGTGATCGACGAGGCTGCGATGAACAACGCAAAGTGGCCCGACATGGCCACGCGAAGCACCCGGAGACAATGCCATGGACTTCAAGTCATTGACCGCCGAACTGTCGGTCTCCCCTCAGATTGTCGGCACCGACATACACGCCGTCGCGCAGGCGGGATTCCGCTCCGTCATCTGCAATCGCCCGGACGGCGAAGGCGCCGACCAACCCGTCTTCAGCGAGATCGAACTCGCAGCCATCGAGCATGGACTGCAGGTGCGCTATCTGCCGGCCGAATCCGGCAAAGTCACCGATGAACAGGGCACGGCGTTCGGCGCCCTGATGGCAGAACTCCCGAAGCCGGTGCTGGCGTTCTGCCGCACGGGCATGCGCTCCACGACGATGTGGGCGCTGTCCCAGGCCGGACAAATGCCGCTTCCACAGATCATCGAGCGCGCAGCCAATGCTGGGTTCGACCTGAAGGGCGTAGTGCGGCGCATCGTCAACGGCGGCAAGACGCCTATTGAAGTGGCGGATGCGTCGCACGAGGTGGTCATCATCGGTGGCGGTGCTGCAGGCATCGCCGTTGCCTCAAGCCTGCTGGCGCGCAGCCCGGATCTCGACATCGCCATCATCGACCCGGCAGACATCCACTACTACCAGCCGGGGTGGACCATGGTCGGTGCCGGCATTTTCGATGCGGCGACCACGGCGCGCACCATGGCCTCGGTGTTGCCACGGGGTGTGCATTGGATCAAGTCGGCAGTGGCCGCGTTCGAGCCCGAGCGCGACGCGGTCATCCTCGATGGCTGCCGCGTGGTCAAGTACAAGCAACTTGTCGTGTGCCCGGGACTCAAGCTCGACTGGCACGGAATCGAAGGACTTGCAGAGACACTGGGCCGCAATGGCGTGACGTCCAACTATCGGTATGACCTGGCGCCCTACACCTGGCAGTTGGTGCAGCAATTGCGTCGTGGCAGGGCGATCTTCACCCAACCTCCGATGCCCATCAAGTGCGCCGGTGCGCCGCAGAAGGCGATGTACCTGTCGGCTGACCACTGGCGACGCACGGGCGTGCTGGGCGCCGTCGACATCCAGTTTTGCAATGCGGGCGCGGTCCTCTTCGGCGTGAGCGAATACGTACCGGCGCTGATGGAGTACGTCAAGGCCTATGGAATTGGCCTGAACTTCGGGCAGACGCTGGTCTCCGTGGACGGCCCCTCCAGGAGGGCTACCTTCAGCCAAGCGAACGCCGATGGCACGAAGCAAAGTATCACGCGCGAGTTCGACATGATCCATGTCGCGCCCCCACAGAAAGCACCCGACTTCGTTCGCGTCAGCCCGCTGGCCGATGCCGCCGGATGGATCGATATAGATCCGGGCAACCTGCGCCACAAGTCCTTCGCCAACATCTTCGCGCTCGGGGACGCAGGCAATACATCCAATGCCAAGACGGCGGCTGCCGCCCGCAAGCAGGCACCTGTGGTGGCGCACAACCTGCTCGCCTTGCGCGGCGAGGCCAAGGGTGAAGCCACGTATGACGGATACGGCTCATGCCCGTTGACGGTTGAGCGCGGCAAGGTGGTCTTGGCTGAGTTCACCTACGGCGGCAAGCTCGCGCCGAGTTTCCCGCATTGGCTCATCGACGGCACGCGACCGTCCGCTCTGGCCTGGTACCTCAAGGAGCGCGTTCTTCCGCCCCTGTACTGGCAAGCAATGCTCAAGGGGCGCGAATGGCTCGCGCAGCCCGAGATGACCACGTAAGAAGCTCTGCGGAATGGAACTGGAAATGCTTAGCTTCGGCCTCGGCACGGTGGTTGGATTCGTCCTGGCGCTCACCGGTGCCGGCGGCGGCATCCTCGCCGTGCCGCTGCTTGTCTTCGGGCTGCATCTGTCGATCATGCAGGCGGCCCCCGTCGGGCTGATCGCCGTGGGCGCCGCGTCCGCGCTTGGAGCAGCCCTCGGACTTCGCAAGGGCCTGGTGCGCTATCGCGCGGCGGCGCTGATCGGCGTCTCTGGCATGTTGCTGGCGCCTGCGGGCGTGCGGCTGGGGCACATCATCCCCAACGCACCGCTGATGGTGGCGTTCTCCTTCGTGCTTGCCTGGGTGGCCTGGCGGATGTTCAACCAGGCCAGGCGCGACGCCAGCGTCCGCACGCAGCCGCAGGCATCTTCGAAGCTCCCGTGCGTGCTCAACCCCAGCGAAGGTCGACTGATATGGACCCTGCCGTGCGCCTGGGCCCTCGCGGGCACGGGTATCGTGTCGGGCCTGCTCAGCGGGCTGTTGGGGGTGGGTGGCGGCTTCGTCATCGTGCCTTCGCTCAGCCGCTACACGAACGTCGCGATGCCCAGCGTTCTCGCAACGTCGCTGGCAGTGATCGCACTCGTCTCGGTAGGCGGAGTGGCCTCCGCGGCTTGGCAAGGGTCCATCGCCTGGCCCATCGCCGTGCCGTTTGCTTTCGGAGCTGTCACGGCACTGCTCGCAGGAAGATTGATCGCTGCCCGTCTGGCAGGTGCCCGGCTCCAGCAGGCATTCGCCGTGACCAGTGGCGCAGTGTCAGTGCTGCTTCTGGCTCGCGGGCTGGGCTGGATCGGTGCGTAGTCCAGGCATCCAAGGCCCCAGTCCGACACCGACTGCGCTTGGCTTGACGAAGCGCAAGGCCGAATCCGCGACCGCAGCGCACAGTGTCCGTGAGGCCACGCCTTCTTCGATTCGGGTCGAAATTACCGCAGACGGGTTAGCAAGGGGCCTGCCCATCGTTTCATGAGTCCAAGCACACGAGGTGGTACGCGATGGAGATCAAAGTCCTGGGGTCTGGATGCAGCAAATGCCGCAGCACGGTCGGGGTGATCGAGAGGACCGCCCGCGCTGCGGGTGTGACGATCGAGATCGTCAAGGTCGAGAACCCCGCCGAGATCAAGCAGCACCGCGTTGACGCCACGCCTGCCGTCATCATCGACGGCAAGATTGTCCACAGCGGCGGCGTTCCTTCACATGACAAGGTGCGAGAGTGGCTCGAGCCCGATCTCATGGGCTTTCTGAGCCAATCGACACGGCACCTTTTTTTCACGGGCAAGGGCGGTGTCGGGAAAACGTCGCTGTCCACCGCTGCAGCCCTGAAACTGGCGGACGCAGGCAAGAAGGTGCTGCTGGTGAGCACCGATGCGGCTTCAAACCTGGATGAGATGCTGGGGATCGAACTGCGTAACACACCCACGCCGGTGCCCGGTGCTCCGGGCCTGTCGGTCCTGAACATCGATCCGGACGATGCGGCCGAGTCCTACCGGCTGCGAGTCCTGACGCAGATGGGCGTCAGTGCCAGCGAGAGTGAGCTGTCCGCCGTGCGCGAGCAACTGTCGGGGGCTTGCACCACAGAGATCGCATCGTTCGACGAGTTTGCTTCCCTCCTGTCCGACGATGCCGGGGAATACGACCACATCATCTTCGATACGGCGCCGACGGGGCACACGTTGCGCTTGCTCAGCCTGCCCAAGGCGTGGACTGGATTTCTGCAGGGCAACGACCGCGGAGCCTCGTGCTTGGGGCCGCATTCGGGATTGAAGATGCAGGAGGTCCGCTTCAAGGCCGCGCTCGACGCCTTGAGCGATGCGACCCGCACCACGGTGATCTTGGTGACACGGCCGGACAGGGGTGCCATCGCCGAGGCGGCTCGCACGTCCGAGGAGTTGCATCTGCTCGGCTTGAACAACCAGCGCGTCGCCATCAATGGCGTGTTCCACGCGAGTGAGCCCATGGACGCGGTAGCCCGTGCCATCGAGGCCTTGGGGCAGGAAGCGCTGGCCAATATGTCCCCATCCTTGCGCGCGTTGCCCCAGGACAGGGTGCCGCTGCGAGCGTTCGACATGGTCGGCTTGCCCGCCTTGCGCGCGCTCCTCGGCGTCGGAGTTGCCCCGATCCGGCCCGACCCACCGGCGCCTGTCGAACTCATAGACCACCTCCAGGGTTTGGACGCGTTGGCCGACGAACTCGCCGCTGCAGGCCGAGGGCTGATCATGGTGATGGGCAAAGGTGGCGTCGGCAAGACGACGGTGGCCGCCGCCTTGGCCGTCGGACTGATCCAGCGAGGCAAGACCGTGCACCTGAGCACCACCGACCCCGCAGCACACCTTTCGGGAACGCTGGACAGCGAGGTACCGGGCTTGCGTGTGGACCGCATCGATCCGAAGGTCGAGACCCAACGCTATGTCGACAAAATCATGGCGGCCAAGTCGCCCGGCCTTGATGCCCATGAACAAGCCTTGCTCCTGGAAGACCTGCGCTCGCCCTGCACCGAAGAAGTGGCTGTGTTCCATGCCTTCTCGCGCATCGTCAGTGAAGGGCGCAGTGCGTTCGTGGTGCTGGACACCGCGCCCACCGGGCACTCCCTGCTGCTGATGGATGCCACGGGCGCCTACCACCGGCAAATGATGAAAGAGTTCGAGGGTCACGGATCCGCACACGTCGTCACCCCGTTGATGAGGTTGCAGGACGCGGCGTACACCAAGATCATTCTGGTGACACTGCCAGAAGTCACTCCGGTTTCTCAGGCTGCCGCCTTGCAGGATGACCTCCGGCGCGCCGGCATCGAGCCCTACGCCTGGGTGCTCAACAAGAGCGTTCTGGCGGCGGGCACGCACGACCCCTTGCTCGCGGCGCGACTGGCCGGCGAGCACAAGCAGATGGAACGCATGTCCGCCGGGCTGGCCCGGCGCATCTTCACCCTTGCGTGGCTGACTCGCCCACCTATTGGATTCGCCGAACTGTCCAAGCTGGTCATCGAAAAATGGCGCACGCCGGCAGCCCACGTCTGAAGCCCCCCACTCACACCATCGAGGCTCCCCATGTACGGATTCACCACTACGCTCACCGGCACAACTTTCGATGAAGCGCTTTCAAGAACCATTGCCGCGCTGAAGTCTGAAGGCTTCGGCGTACTGAGCGACATTGACGTGCGACATGCCATGAAGGAAAAGCTCGGCGTGGACCTGCCACCGTATCGCATCCTGGGTGCGTGCAACCCGTCGCTGGCACACCAAGCCCTCCTGGCTGAGCCTGACATCGGGCTGCTGCTGCCGTGCAACGTGATCGTGCGCGAGGAGACGCCCGACCGCGTGGTGGTTGGATTCCTTGATCCGCAGGTCATGGTCAAACTGGTCGCCAAGCCCGAGATCAAGGCCGTGGCCGATGCGGCGGAGCAGCGCCTGCGTCGCGCTTGTGCAAGCCTGGGCGGCAGTGCATCGCCCGCGTCGTAACACGCCGGGTGACCGGCGCCCAGCAGCATCCGACCTAAGAGTGCAGACCCGCTTGATGGTTTGCACCAACTGGGATGGTGCACACCATGAAGAGCGAGGA
>JBDUCH010000422.1:0-3388 GCA_040003555.1 Variovorax sp.
AGATTGCTCTGTCACCCCCTTGCCCAGCCCATCGGCCTGCTGTTGCAAAGCTCACTGGCAATTAAGCAGCGAGTGCGAAACGTTCGTCGTTTGCAGTTAGTTTGTTTGAATCTGTTTTACGAGCGCATTCAGCTCGACATGCCCCGCTGCGATTCCGAACCCGCGTCGAAACCAGTGCAGCCCCAAGATTCACATTTTAGGCCTGCTTCAGCATTTGCAATAGGTCCAGCGGCGATGCGATGGCAGCATGGGCATTCCAGAGGGTGGCGTCGGCCTGGTCGCCCATGTAGCCGTAGGTTGCTGCGACTGTCTGCATGCCGGCTGCACGGCCGGCAACGATGTCGCGCTCGTCGTCCCCCACATACATGCAGCGCCCGGGGGCAACGCCAAGCCGGCGCGCCGCCTCCAGAAGCGGCTCGGGATGCGGCTTGGAAAACGGTGTGGTGTCGCCACTCACGATGGCGCCAGCACTCGCGAACAGCGGCATGGCCCGCGTGAGCGGGTCAGTAAAGCGGGCCGCCTTGTTGGTCACCACGCCCCAGCCCAGGCCCTGGGCGCGCAGCGCGTCGACCAGCTCGGGTATGCCGTCGAAGACGGGGGTTCCCGTGAGCATGCGGGCTTCGTAGTTCACATAGAACTCTTCGCGCAGGGCATCGAACTCTGCCGCCTCGGGGGTGATGCCGAAGGCAACGCCAAGCATGCCACGCGCGCCCGCGCCGGCCAGTGGCCGGTACAACGCCTGCGGCAAGGAAGGCATGCCACGGTCGGTGCGCATCTTGTCGGCCGCGGCACCGAGTTCGGGGGCGCTGTCGACCAGCGTGCCGTCGAGATCGAACAGCACGGCCAGGATGTCGTGCCGCTGCGTCACAGGGAGGCTGCCGGCCGTTGCGTCGCGAACATGTAGTTCACGCTGGTGTCGTCGTTGAGCCAGTAGCGCCGCGTCACCGGGTTGTGCTGCAGACCCTTGGTCTGCCGCAGTTCAAGGCTCGCACTCCGGCAATAAGCGGCAAGTTCGCTCGGCCGGATCAGCTTCTGGTACTCGTGCGTTCCTCGCGGCAGCATGCCGAGCACGTACTCGGCGCCAACGATCGCGAGCATGAACGCCTTGAGATTGCGGTGAATGGTCGAGAAGAACACCCAGCCGCCCGGCCTGACCAGCGTGGCGCAGGCTTGAACGACCGATGCCGGCTGCGGCACGTGTTCGAGCATTTCCATGCAGGTGACCACGTCGAAGCTGCCCGGTTGCTCGGCTGCCAGGGCCTCGACACTGACCTCGCGGTACTTGACGCCGCGCGTGCCGGCTTCGAGTGCATGCAGTTGCGCCACCTTGAGCGCCTTGTCGGCCAGGTCGATGCCCAGCACGTCGGCGCCTTTTCGCGCCATGGCATCGGCCAGGATGCCGCCGCCGCAACCCACATCGAGCGCGCGCTGACCCGCTATCGGCGAAATGCCGTCAATCCAGTCGAGCCGCAACGGATTGATTTCGTGCAATGGCCGGAATTCGCTGTCCAGATCCCACCAGCGATGGGCAAGCTCCGAAAATTTGGCCAACTCCGCGGGGTCGGCATTCAAGTTATTTGTCATCGGATGATTATGAAGCGGGCATAAAAAAACCCCGCCGTAGCGGGGTTCCTTAAGAATCCTTTCGGATTACTTAGTTGGCGCGGGTACCGACAACTTCGATTTCCACGCGACGGTTCTTGGCGCGACCTTCCTTGGTGCGGTTGTCCGCAACAGGTTGCTTCTCGCCCTTGCCTTCGGTGTACACGCGGTTGCGTTCGATGCCCTTGGAGACGAGGTAGGCCTTGACGGCTTCTGCACGGCGAACCGACAGGCGCTGGTTGTAGGCGTCCGAGCCGATCGAGTCGGTGTGGCCGACGGCGATGATGACTTCGAGGTTCACGCCCTTGATCTTCGAGACCAGATCGTCGAGCTTCGCACGGCCTTCAGGCTTCAGAACCGACTTGTCGAAGTCGAAGAAGGCGTCAGCAGCGAAGGTAACCTTCGACGCAGCAACTGCGGGGCCAGCGGCCGGCGGAACCACTGCGGCCGGGGCGGCGGGGGTCACTGCAGGTGCGGGGACGATAGCGCCGTCGCAACCAGCGGCTGCGGTAGCAGGCGTCCAGTTGGCATCGCGCCAGCACAGTTCATTGGTGCCGTTTTTCCAGACGAGTTCGCCGGTGCCGTTTTGCCAGTTGTCGATCGTAGGACCGCCATTTGCTGCGGTGACACGGGTCTGCGCGCCGGCGGCAGTGGCGAGCGCAGCGACTGCAAACATCATCGCCACTTTATTCAGTTTCTTCATGGTTCTCCTCTTGGGGAAAAAGCCGCAGCCGCGCTGCGAATCAAGGACGCTTTAAGTGACCACCACCCAAAACGTTGAGGCGATTGTGCCATAGGGTCTTTGGCAAACAGGCCGCCGCCGCCCCCGGAATCGTAGGACGGAGGCGGAATAGCCGCCTTGTGTTGCGGCGGTGCGACACCGCCAGCGGCGTAAAATTTCGCCTCCTTGCTGTCTGCGTGCCGCTCATGACCTCGTTCGCCAAAGAAACCCTGCCCATCAGTCTCGAAGAGGAGATGCGCCGCAGTTACCTCGACTACGCCATGAGCGTGATCGTCGGCCGCGCCCTGCCGGACGCCCGGGACGGCCTCAAACCGGTGCATCGGCGCGTGCTGTTCGCGATGCACGAGTTGAACAACGACTGGAACCGCCCTTACAAGAAGTCGGCCCGCATCGTGGGCGACGTGATCGGCAAGTACCACCCGCACGGCGACCAGTCGGTCTACGACACGATCGTGCGGATGGCGCAGAACTTCTCGATGCGCCACATGCTGGTGGACGGCCAGGGCAATTTCGGTTCGGTCGATGGCGATATGGCTGCCGCCATGCGCTATACCGAAATTCGGCTCGCAAAGATTGCGCACGAAATGCTCGGCGATATCGACAAGGAAACTGTCGATTTTCAGGACAATTACGACGGCTCCGAAAGAGAACCTGCGGTACTGCCCAGCAAACTTCCCAATCTGCTGGTCAATGGCGCCGGCGGTATTGCAGTGGGCATGGCGACCAACATTCCGCCGCACAACCTGAATGAAGTTGTAGACGCCTGCCTGCACTTGCTGCGCCATCCCGAAGCCAGCATCGACGAGTTGATGGAGATCGTGCCGGCGCCCGACTTCCCCACTGCCGGCATCATTTACGGCATCAACGGCATCAAGGATGGCTACCGCACCGGCCGCGGCAAGGTCGTGATGCGCGCGCGCTGCCACTTCGAGGACATCGACCGCGGCCAGCGGCAGGCGATCATCGTCGACGAGCTGCCCTACCAGGTCAACAAGAAGACGCTGCAGGAGCGCATGGCCGAGCTGGTGCACGAGAAGAAGATCG
>JBDUCH010000109.1:0-11404 GCA_040003555.1 Variovorax sp.
TGCTCGAAGACTTCATCCTGCGCGAGAAGATCACGCACTTCGACCACGAGCGCATCCCGGAGCGCGCAGTGCACGCGCGCGGCTCGGCGGCGCACGGCTACTTCCAGGTCTACAAGTCGATGTCGCAGTTCACCTGCGCCGACTTCCTGCAGGACCCCGCGGTCAAGACGCCGGTGTTCGTTCGCTTTTCGACCGTGGCGGGTTCGCGCGGCTCGGCCGACACCGTGCGTGATGTGCGCGGTTTCGCCGTCAAGTTCTATACGCAGCAGGGCAACTACGACCTGGTGGGCAACAACATTCCGGTGTTCTTCGTGCAGGACGCGATCAAGTTTCCGGATCTGGTTCACGCCGTGAAGCCCGAGCCACACCACGAGATGCCGCAGGCGGCGAGCGCGCACGACACCTTCTGGGACTTCGCCTCGCTGATGCCCGAGACCACCCACATGCTGATGTGGGCCATGAGCGACCGCGCGATTCCGCGCAGCCTGCGCATGATGGAAGGCTTCGGCGTGCACACCTTCCGCTTCGTCAACGCGCGCGGCGAAAGCCACTTCGTCAAGTTTCACTGGAAGCCGAAGCTCGGCATCCATGGCCTGGTCTGGGACGAGGCGCAGAAGATCGCCGGCAAGGACGCCGACTTCCATCGCCGCGACCTGTGGGAGGCGATCGAGAACGGCGCCTTTCCCGAGTGGGAGCTTGGCGTGCAGATCATTCCGCAGGACAAGGAGCATTCGCTCGGCTTCGACCTGCTCGACCCGACCAAGCTCATCCCCGAAGAAA
This sequence comes from Variovorax sp., assembly GCA_040003555.1. Lineage (GTDB taxonomy): Bacteria > Pseudomonadota > Gammaproteobacteria > Burkholderiales > Burkholderiaceae_C > Variovorax. Next base: position 781 of record JBDUCH010000109.1, read on the forward strand.
TGGTGCCGGTGCAGAAGATCGGCAAGATGGTGCTGAACCGCAATCCCGACAACTTCTTTGCCGAAACCGAGCAGGTCGCGTTCCATCCGGGCCATGTGGTGCCGGGCATCGATTTCTCGAACGACCCACTGCTGCAGGGGCGCCTGTTCTCCTACACCGACACGCAGATCTCGCGGCTCGGGGGGGCCAACTTCCACGAACTGCCGATCAACAAGGGCGTGTGCCCGTTCCACAACTTCCAGCGCGACGGCATGCACCGCCAGACCATCGCTCGCGGCCAGGTGGCCTATGAGCCCAACTCGCTCGGCAACGGCAGCGAGTTCCGCGTCGATGGTTCGAGCGGCGGCTTCCAGTCGTTCCCGGAAGAACTCGAGCCGCCCAAGGTGCGCCGTCGCAGTCCGTCGTTCGACGACCATTTCACCCAGGCGCGGCTGTTCTTCAACAGCCAGAGCGCAGCCGAGAAGGAGCACATCATTGCGGCCTTTCGCTTCGAGCTCTCGAAGCTCGAAGTGCCGGCGATCCGCCAGCGCATGGTCGACAACCTCGCCCATGTCGACGAGAAGCTCGCGCGCCGCGTGGCCGAGTCGCTGGGCATCGGCGCGCCCGACGCGAAGGCCGCTGCCGGCCGGGCCGGCTTTCGCGACCATCAGATCAGCATGGCCGTCGAGGAATCGCCCGCGCTCAGCATGCTCGATACCGGCGATGGCTCGGTGCGCACGCGCAAGGTCGCGATCCTCGTGGCCGACGGTGTCGACTCCGCTTCGTTGAAGCCCATCCGCGAAGCCATCGAGCAGGCCGGCGCACAGTGCAAGGTGGTCGGCCCGCGCCTCGGCAGCGTGACCAGCGCGTCGAAGCGCCAGGTCGAAGTCGACGCCACGTTCACCAACACGCCATCGGTGATGTTCGATGCGGTGCTGGTGCCGGCCGGCAAGGAGGCTGCGGCGGCGCTGGCCCGCAACGGTGAAGCCGTGCACTTCGTGCTGGAGGCCTACAAGCACTGCAAGGCCATCTGCACGGTCGGCGAGGGCGTGGGGCTGCTGTCCACGCTCGGCATCGGCACCGATGCCAAGAGCGCGCCCGCGGGTGTGGTGGTGGCCGCGACCCCGGCCACGAACCTCGGCGACAACACCGCGGCACACCAGGTCGCGCAGGCCTTCGTGGCCGCGATCGCGAAGCACCGGCATTGGGATCGCGCCAATATCGACGCCGTGCCGGCTTGAGGCCGCGTCGATCCTCTTAGGCCGTTCGCGCTAGACCGTCTTGCGAGTAGGCGGCGCCAGACCCCCCTCCTAGACTTTCCGGCCAAGGTCTGAGAGGCACGCACCGCGTGCCGGCAGGCCCTGCGCCGCGGGGGTCGAATGGATTGGTTGTCGAGATTTGTGATTGCAACGGCGCTGTTCGCCGCACCCTGGGCTGTTGTTGCGCAGCCGGTACCCGATGCGGAAGCCGCCGCGAGCAAACAGGAAAAGGCGCGGCTGGCCGACACCGACACCCTGTTCGCGCTCACGAACGACGGCGCCATTCTTTATTCGCAGGACGCGATCAAGCTCTCGGGCTACCAGTACTGCAGCCAGGCCGTGGCGCTGGCAGAGGCCGGCGAGTTCCGCCAGAGCGTGCGCGCGGCCAGCAAGGCGCTGCATCTGGCCAACGCCACGCGCGACCCCAATCTGCTGGCCATGGCCAACCGGGATCTGGCCATCGTCTACAGCTACTCGGGCCAGCTCGACAAGGCCGAAGAATTTGCGCGCGAGGCACTGCGCCATCCGGCGCGCGAGCCCAAGCTGGTGGTCGGGCCGGTCAACAAGGTCATCGGTGACGTGCAGACGCGCCGTGGTGACTATGCCGCTGCCGTGCTCAGCTACGACACCGCGCTGGCCAACAGCTCCGAGCGCTATGCGCCGCTGGTCACGTCGTCGCTCATCAACGCACTGATCGAATCCGGCGATGCCACGCGCGCGCGCCAGCTGCTCGGCACGCTGCCAGCGCCGAAAGACGCACCGCTCGCCGCCCAGCTCGACCGCACCCGCGCCAGGCTGCTGCTGGCCGAGAAGAAGCCGCAAGAGGCGCGCGACTTGTACCGCCAGCTCACCACCCGCCAGGTCGGCACCGACTCCGGCTACTACCAGCTCTGGGCCTGGGACGGCGTCAGCCGCAGCGAACTCGCATTGGGACAGAAGCAGGCCGCGGCCGAGGCCGTAGGCCGGGCGCTCAGTGGCGTGGACGCAGTGCGCGCGAAGTTCCGCAGCGAAGAATTCAAGATGGGCCTGTTCTCCGACCTGCAGTCGGTGTTCGAACGGGCCGTGGGTCTCTACAGCGATGTGGGGGACACGCGCCAGGCCTTCGAAGTCAGCGAGCGCAGCCGCTCGCGCGCGCTGCTCGATGCGGTGCGCGGCCGGGCGCAGTTGAGCGACGAGGCTGCGGCAACGGTGGATCTGGCGACGCTGCAGCGCACGCTCAAAGCCGACGAGCGTGTCGTGCAATTCCATTCGCTGCCGGATCGCCTGCAGGTCTGGGTGGTCAGCCCCACGGACATCCAGGCCCAGAGCATTCCGGTCAAGCGCGACGAACTCAACGAGCTGGTGGAAGGCTTTCGCAACTCGGTGGTGCGTGGCCGTCGCACCGCCATTGCCAACGGCGACAAGCTCGGCGCCGCGCTGCTGGGACCGCTCAAGCTGCAGCCCGGTCAGCGCCTGGTGATCGTGCCGCACGGGCCCTTGCACTACCTGCCGTTTCAGGCACTGCGGCTCGATGGCCGCTATGTGATCGAAACCTACCCGGTGTCGGTGGCGCCATCGATGAGCATCGCGGTGCAGCTCGCGCAACGCTCGCCGCGCATCGATGCGTCGCTCACCGCGTTCGGCAATCCGCGCATCGAAGACAAGTACGACCTGCCCGGCGCCGAAACCGAAGTGCGGGAAATCGCGCAGCTGTTCCCGCGCAAGAACGTCTACATGGGCGCGGCCGCCACCAAGACGCAGTTTCGCGAGGTGGCCTCGCGCTCGCCGCTGATGCACGTGGCGGCACATGCCGAGGCTGACCAGGTCGACCCGCTGTATTCGCGCATCCTGCTGGCCAACGAAGGCGGCAAGCAGAACTTTCTCGAGGCGCACGAAATCATCGGCATGTCGATGCAGGGCGGAGCGCTGGTCACGCTGTCGGCCTGCGAGTCGGGCCTGGGCAAGATCGCGCAGGGCGACGAGGTGCTCGGCTTCACGCGCTCGTTCCTGTCGGCCGGCGCATCGAGCCTGATCGCTTCGCTCTGGCCGGTGTCCGACGACGCCACCGCGGTGCTGATGAGCACGCTCTACACCGAGCTTTCCAAAGGCCGAGACATCCAGCGTGCGATGCAGGCCGGACAACTCGCGGTGTTGAAGAACCCCAGCATGTCCCACCCCTTCTTCTGGGCTCCGTTCAATCTGATCGGCAACTGGCGCCTCACGGTAGGAAGCTGAACATGCGAGCTCAAGTGAATCACCAGACCGCTGCTGCCGGCGTACTGCGCGCACAACCCCGTCAGATCGCCATCGCAGCCAGCGTCCTGGTTGGCACCGTGCTGTTGCTGTTGATCGCAGCGCAGCGCGCGCACGCCGCCGAGCCTGCAACGACGACCTCCTTGCTGCCGACCCAGAACCCCTGCGACGGCTGCAACCGGCCGCTGGCCCAGGCCGCGGTGGTGACGCCGCAGAACCTGCCCGCGGCGCCGCCCCAGGCCGACCGGTTCCGTCTCAACGATCTGCGCCTGAACGGCGCGCAGGCGCTGCCGGCCGAAGACCTCAAGGCCATCACCCAGCCCTACATCGGCCGCGACGTTGCGCTCGGCGATCTGGAGGCGCTGGCCCAGGCGATCACCGCCAAATACCGGGAGCGCGGCTACTTTCTGGCGACCGCCGTGGTGCCTGTGCAGACCGTGCGCGATGGCATCGTCGAGATCAGCGTGATCGAAGGCCGCCTCGGCAAGGTCGACGTGCTGGTGGCGCCCGATGCCCCGCTCAGCGAGCAGCGCGTGCGCGCTTTCCTCGCGCCGCTGCAGCCCGGCGAAGCGGTCAATGCACAGAGCTACGAACGCGCGATGCTGCTGTTGTCGGATCAGCCCGGCGTGCGGGTGTCGTCGGGTCTGCAGGAAGGCACGCAAACCGGCACCACCGACCTGTCGGTCGAGGTTGCCGCGGCGCCGCGCTATGCATTCACGGCAGAAGCCGACAACCACGGCACCAAGGAGTCGGGCCGCTACCGCGTCGGCGGCACCGCGCGCTGGCTCAGCCCGTTCGGCATCGGCGACAACCTCGATGCGCGCGTGATGGTGTCGAACAACAATGCGCTCCAGTTCGGGCGGCTTTCCTACGAGGCGCCGCTCGGCGGCAGCGGCCTGCGCGTCGGTGTCGGCGCTGCGCGCGTCAGCTATGAGCTCGGCGGCGAGTTCGAGGAGCTCGGCGCGCAGGGCCGCGCCAACGTGTTCGACGTGTCGCTGAACTACCCGGTGATCCGGCAGCGCCAGCAGAACCTGTTTCTGCGCCTCAGCGCCGATCTGAAGGATCTCACCGACAACATGGACGCGTTCCAGTTCAGCGCGAAGAAGCGCGTGCGCGGGCTGGGGCTGGGCTGGACGTGGGAACGCCGCGACGACGTGCTGGGCGGCGGCTACTGGGCCAGCTCGGGCACGCTCTACCATGGCTCGCTGTCGATCCGCGATACGCAAAGCCTTCAGCTCGACCAGGGCGAAGCCGGGCGCCGCACCGAGGGCGGTTTCAACAAGCTGACATTCCAGCTGTCCCGCCTCCAGGCGGTCGTCGCGAACCATTCGCTGTACGTGTCGGTTGGCGGCCAGTGGGCGAGCAAGAACCTCGATCCGTCCGAGAAACTGTCGCTCGGTGGTGCGCGCGCGGTGCGTGCCTATTCGTCGAGCGAGGCGCTGGTGGACGAGGGCGTGATCGGCACCGTCGAGTGGCGCTGGTCTGCGAACAACGAGTTCACGCCCTTCGTGTTCTACGACGCGGCCCGTGGCAAGCACGCGCGCCGGCCGACCATCTTCGACTCGGAGAACAGCATCAGCCTGCGCGGCTACGGCATCGGGCTTTCGTGGTCGCGCCCGGGCAACTTCTCCATCAACACCACGCTGGCCTGGCGCGACGGCACACGGCCGGCGCAGACCGACGGCGGCGGCCGCAATCCGAGGCTCTACGTGCAGGCGCAGAAGAGTTTCTAGCCATGCGCGCAACGCCATCCACCGCCCCTCACACAGCAGCCATCGATCCGGAACGGCCGAAGGGAGTGCCCGCATGAAGAATCGTCCCCCCGCCACCGCGCCGCACCGGCTCCGGTTGCGCCCGCTGGCGCTGTCGCTGGCCTGCATCGGTCTTGCGCCCGCCAGCGCGCAGATGCTGCCGAGCTGGAACAACTACGCGGTGCCGCTGAACGGCGGCACCGTCACCGTGGGCACGCCCGCCAATCTACCCGGCGGCGGACAGCAACTTGGCATCAACCAGAGCTCGCTGCGCGCCATCATCAACTGGCAGAGCTTCTCGATCGGCGCCAAGGACCAAGTCAACATCAACCAGCAACTGGGCGCCACCAGCGTTCTGCTCAACCGGGTGGTGAACAGCGGGCCGCGCTCCGAGATTGCCGGGCTGCTGACGGCGCCGGGCCGCGTGTACGTCATCAACCCCGCGGGCGTGCTGTTCGGCCCGACCGCGCAGGTCAACGTGGGCGGGCTGATCGCGTCCACGCTCGACATCGCTGGCGCCGACCAGGACGCGCGCAATGCCACGTTCATGGCCGGGGGCGTGCTCAACCCGCTCACCGGCGCGCGTGAACTCAGCTTCGCCGGGCCGGCCAACAGCCTCGGTGAAGTGACGGTGGAAGCCGGCGCCCGCCTCACCGCCACCGGCGTCGAAGGGCGTAACGGCGTGATCGCGCTGATGGGTGCAACGGTGGTCAACCGCGGCGAGATCAATGTCGCGCGCGGCAGCGCCGGCCTGCTGGCCGGCAATCAGGTCGTGGTGATCGATCCCGTGGGCGATGGCCTCACCACCTTCCGCATTCCCACCACCAACTCGGCGGACAACGCGCGGGTCGACAACGTCGTCGACGCCATGGCGCCCGAAGGCGCGGTCAGCGGCCGCATCATGGCCGACGGCGGGCTGATCGCCCTGATGGCGGGCTCGGCCAATCCGGGCGCCACCGTGGTCAACCAGCAAGGGACGTTGCAGGCACGCTCGCTGCAGAACCGCAACGGCGAGATCGTGCTGGCAGGCCTCGGCAGCGGCACGGCCCACAACGTGGTCGCGGTCGGCGGCACGCTCGACGTCTCGGGCACCGGCGCCGGCACCGACGGCGGCACGATCAAGGTCGAGGGCGACATGCTGCGCATCCAGGAGGCGAACCTGCGCGCTGGCGGTGCCGCCGGCGCGGCCAACGGGCAGGTGCAGCTCGTGTCGAACGCCGACCTGCTGGTGCAGGCCGCCGGCAGCAATCCGGAGGTCGACGGCACCAGCACGGTCGCGGCGCAGGTGATCGGCCAGTCGTTGAGCCGTGGCGCCGACGTCACGCTCACCAGCCGCGCCACCAAGGTGGGCGACGCCGGCGGATGGGGCGTGATCTTCGACAAGAACGCGCAGATCGTGAAGAACGAGGGCGGCAACGCCCGCCTGGCCGTCAACTCGAACCGCAACATCGAGATGCGCGCCGGCTCGGCGATCCAGTCCAATGCCGGCGCGCTGGCGGTCGACTTCAATGCGGACGCGGCCGGCATCCTCGCATCGGATCCGGTGGCGGTGGGCGCGGTGCCCACGCGCGGCGCGATCGTGCTGCAGGACGCCACCATCGAAACCAACGGCGGCAACATCCGGTTCTATGGGCAGAGCGATGCAGCGAACGGTCGCGCGGTCAGCGGCCAGGTGCAGGAATTTCCGGTCGATCTCGATCCGATCGTCCGTCAGACCGCGGGCATCGAGGTGAATCGCAGCACGCTCTCCACCTGCGGCGTGGCCGAGGCCAGTTGCACCGGCGGCGGCAGCATCAGCCTGCGCGGCGAAGGGGCCTCGTGGCAGTTCACGCAGCAGATCGCCGGCGAAGACGTGCTCGACATCGACGGCAGATCCGGCGTGTCGATCCAGGGCAGCGTGCTTCGAAGCGGCTCGGGTGCGATCACGCTGCAGGGCCGCGGTGGCTTCGGCATCTTCTCGGCCGGCGTGGAGTTCGGCAGCTTCTACGACGGCAAGGACTTCACCGACTCGCGCATTGCTTCGGCGAGCGGCAATGTGTCGATCGTCGGCAGCGGCAGCAAATGGAATGCCGGCGATCCGGTAGGTGCATCGATGGATGCCGGCGTCGGCGTGGCGATGGGCTCGACGTCGATCGTCACCGGCGGCAACGTGTCGATCAGCGGTGCCGGCGGCGACATCAGCGGCGTGACGCAGGACGCGCAGTTCCTCGCGCTCGCGGCGAAAGTGCCGACCGGCAGCTTCCACTCGGAGGGCACCGGCGTCGACATCGACGGCCTCGACATCACGGCCGGCAAGGGCAAGTCGATCACCATCACCGGCTCGGCCGGCAGCCAGGCCTTTGTCGTGAGCAAGGATGCCGGCGGCGCGCCCGTGCTGGATCTCGACTTCACGCCGGCCAGTGCAGTCAGCATTTCGGGCGCGCACATCGTGGCCGAGAGCGGCCGCATCGCGATCCAGGGCGGCACCGGCACGGTCGACCTCGATGCCTGCTGTTCAGGCTCCACGCCGGAGAACCCGGGGCTGCTGCTCAGCACCGCAAGCAGTACCGGCCCTGGCGGCGCCATCGACATCAGCGGCCGCAATGTGCGGGTGCAGGGCTACAACAGCGAAGGCGTTTCGTACGCCCGGCTGGATGCCAGCGGCGCCGGGCAGGCGGGCACCATCGACATCCGCGCCATCGCCGCCGACGGCGTCGCCAACAGCGGCGTGCTGGCCATCGACTTCAACGTGGCCATGGCGGCCAACGGGCTCTCGCCCACCGGCAACGGCGGCAGCATCCGCGTGCTGGGCGACAACACCCTGCGCGCCTACGGCAGCTTCGAGGCAAAGGGTGGTTCGGCCGGCGGCAACGGCGGCTTCGTGGAAACCTCGGGCGGCGCGTTCGACCTGACCGGCGTGCGGGTCAATACCTCCGCACCTGGCGGCAAGGCCGGCAACTGGCTGATCGACCCCTTCAACGTCGACATCGTGTCGGGCGCGGCGACCGGCAGCCTGACCGGCAATCCTTTCGCGCCGCTGGCCGATTCGGTGATCCAGGACGGCGACATCAATGCGGCGCTGGTCAACGGCGACGTCACCATCACCACCGGCGTGGGCGGTAGTCCACTGCAGGGCGACATCACATTCGACGACGCGAACATCCTGTACACCGGCGCGGCCGGGCGCACCTTCAGGCTCGATGCGCAGCGCAGCATCCGCGCCAACGGCGGCACCACCATTTCCGCCTACACCCCGCTGGGACAGCCGGCCGCAGGTGCGCTCAACGTGGTCTTCAACGCCGATGCCAACGGCGGAGGGCTGGCCACCGGAGGCGGCCAGGTCAGCTACAGCGGCCAGATCTACACCAACGGCGGCAACGTGGTGATGAACGGCGCATGGGCCAACCCCACCAGTTCGGGCTGCAGCATCTGCCTCGACGGCCCGCTGATCGACACCCGTGCCGGCAACGCGGAACTGGTGCTGAACTCGGGCGTCTTCACCGGCGGCAGCGACCTGGCCGCCGGCGGCAACGTGCAGCTGACCGGCCGCACCATCGGGCCCGGTACCGCCGCGCAGGTTTTCGCGGGCGTGGACATCAACGGCACGCGCATCAGCACTTCCACCGGCAACGTCGGCATCTTCGGCAGCAGCACCATTGCCAGCGGCGTGGTGATCGAGTCGGTCGGAGCGGCTTCGGCGGGCGGCATCTTCACCACCAGCGGCAACATCGCGATCACGGGCATCGGCACCTACACGCCCAACAGCACCACCGGGCCGGGGCACGGCGTGGTGGTCGGCGGAACGACCTTCGCCACGACCGGCGCGCCGACACTGCAGACCACCAGCGGCAACATCGACATCAGCGGCGTGCGGCTGGCCGGCGGGCCGGTTTCCGGCAACGGCGTGATGCTCGCCAACCGCTCGCTCGTCTCTACCACCGGCGGCGGCAACATCACCGTCACCGGCGAATCGCAGGGCAATGGCGCCGGCGTGCTGATCCAGCCCGAACTCAACGGCACCTTCGGCACCATCGCCAGCGGCCAGATCGCGGGCAGCAACAACGTGGTGCTGCGCGCATCCAACGACGGCAGCACCGATGCGCTGGTGATCGGTGCGCGAACCGTGGGCGCCACCGTCGGCGCGGCGTCCGTGCTCAACTTGCGGCCAGGCGGCCTGAACGTGGCGGGCACGCCGGACGCCTATGCCGCCACTGCGGTCGACCGCACGGCCAACCCGATCACGCTGGGTGGCGCGGCCAACCTCGGCTTTGCGGTCTCGGCCGCCGAGCTGGCGCGCCTGAGCGCGCCCACCCTCGTGGCCGGCAGCAACGCGCACGCCGGCAACATCGACGTGGTGGGGCCGCTGGCGCTGGGCTCGGCGCTCACGCTGCAAAACGGCGGAGGCGGCAACATCACGCTTGGCGCGCCGGTGTCGGCCACCCAGCTCGGCCTGGTGAGCGCCGGCAACATCACGCAGGCCGCCGGCGCCAACATCGCGGCCGGCACGCTGCTGGCGCGTTCGAGCGGGGGCAGCGTGTTGCTGGGCAACGCGGGCAACGATGTCGGGGTGGTCGCCGGCGGCGCGGCGGGACGCTTCGAATACGTGGACGCCAACGCGCTGACGCTCGGCTCGGCCTCGGTGATCGGCTACGACGCGGCAGGCAACCTGCCGCAGTTGCTGTCGGCAACATCGATGTCGGCCGACACGGTGTTCGTGCGCACGCTCAGCCAGGATCTTTCGCTCAACGGCAGCGTCAGCAGCACCAGCGGCGCCGACCTGGTGGCGGCCGCCCGATTCCAGAACCTCGGCCCCAACACCATGAGCGGCGCGCCCTGGCGCATCTGGGCCGACACCTGGGTGGGCGAAAGCCGCGGCGGCGTGGCCGGCTCGGGCCTGCTGCCCAACCTGTACCACTGCGCCTACCTGGGGCTCTGCACGGTCACGGTCTCGCCCGGCGACAACCACTTCATCTACGCGCAGCAACCGGTGGCAACGGTGTTTGCCAGCAATGCGACGCGGCCGTTCGGCTTTCCCAATCCGTTGTTCACCTACAGCATCAGCGGCCTGATCCTGGGCGACACCGGCGTGAGCTTCAACGGCCTGCTGTCGACCACGGCGGGCCTCTTCAGCCTGCCGGGCTTCTACCCCATCAACGGCAGCTTCAGTTCGGCGGCCGGCTACGCGGTCAACGTGGTGCCGGGCACGCTGCGTGTGAGCGCGGCGCTCGACCTGCCCAAGGTCGACGTGCTGCGCGACCTGCCGACCACCTACCTGTACGACCGCAACATCGGCCAGGCGCCGATCTGCCTGGCCACGGGGCCACTCGATGGCGACCGTTCACAGCAGGGCGGCGACGTGCTGGCGCGCGAATGGTCGCGCGTGCGCTCGCGGCCGAACCTGCTGAACTGCGTCGACACCGAGCG
>JBDUCH010000423.1:0-3378 GCA_040003555.1 Variovorax sp.
GCGGCGGCGCCGAGCGCGCGGCCATCAACGCGCCGATGCAGGGCACGGCGGCCGATCTGATCAAGCTCAGCATGGTCGAGGTGCAGCGCGTGCTCGACGCCGAACAGCGCGGCTCCAGGATGATCATGCAGGTGCACGACGAACTGGTGTTCGAGGTGCCCGAGGCCGAGGTGGAATGGGTGCGCATCGAGATCCCGCGCATCATGGCCGCCGTGGCCGCACTCAAGGTGCCGCTGCTGGCCGAGATCGGCTTTGGCCCGAACTGGGACAAGGCACACTGACGACAACCCTCCATCGAAAGACAACAAAAGCCATGGGAAAACTCGCTCTCGCCGCCGCCCTGGCGCTGGCCACGCTCTCAGCCCACGCCGCACCCGACGCACGCATCGCTGAACTCGCCGCCCAGCAGAAGCAGCCGCTGCTCGATTCGCTTTCGCAGCTGGTCGGCATCGAGTCGGGCAGCCGCGACCTCGAAGGGCTCGACAAGATCGCCAGCCTCATCGCCGACAAGCTGCGCGCGCTCGGCGGCCAGGTGGAGCTGATCGAACCCGGCAGCGCGGCGTCGCCCGAGGTCTACCGCATGGAAGACACGCCCGAGAAGATCGGCAAGGTCGTCAAGGCCACCTTCAAGGGCACCGGCACCAGGAAGATCATGCTGATTGCGCACATGGACACGGTCTACCAGATCGGCATGCTCAACAAGCAGCCGTTCCGTGTCGAGGGTGACAAGGCCTATGGCCTGGGCATCGCCGACGACAAGCAGGGTGTCGCGGTGATCCTGCACACGCTGGCTTTGCTCAAGGCGCTGGACTTCAAGGAATACGGCACGCTCACCGTGCTGATCAACGGCGACGAAGAAATCAGCTCGCCCGGCGCGCGCGCGCTCATCACCAAACTCGGCGCAGAGCACGACGCCGTGCTGTCGCACGAAGGCGCTTCGGTGGCCGACGACAAGCTGTCGCTCGCCACCGCCGGCATCGCCTCGGTCACGCTCAAGGTGCAGGGCAAGGCATCGCACGCGGGCTCGGCACCGGAACGCGGCGTCAATGCGATCTACGAAATGGCGCACCAGGTGCTGCAGATGCGCGACCTGTCGGATCCGGCCACCGGCCTCAAGATGAACTGGACGATCGCGCAGTCGGGCACCAACCGCAATGTGATTCCGGCCAGCGCGACAGCCGGCGCCGACGTGCGCGTGACCAAGGTCGCCGACTACGACCGCATCGAGAAGCAGGTGAACGAGCGCGTGAAGAAGCAACTGATTCCCGAGGCCAAGGTCGAACTCAAGTTCGAGCGCCGTCGTCCGCCGCTCGAATCGAGCCCGGCCTCGCTCGCGCTCGCCAGGCACGCGCAGGCCATCTACGGCGAACTCGATCGCAAGCTCGGCGCCGATGCCCAGGTGGCCGGCGGCGGTACCGACGCCGCCTTTGCCGGCTTGGCCACCAAGGCACCGGTGGTGGAGCGTTTCGGTCTGCAAGGCTTCGGCGCGCATTCGGCGGATGCCGAGTACGTGCTGATCGACTCGATCCAGCCGCGGCTCTATCTGGTCACGCGCATGGTGATGGACATCTCGCGCGGCAAGGTCGCGGCGCATTAGCGCAAGCGGGCTGAAAGCCTTACAAAGCCGGCTGCCCTTTTATCCCAACTCACCGGAAAGACTGATGCTCAACTCCGATCTCCAGAGCGACTTCGATTCACTGCGTCCCGGCGACTCGACCGATGCGGGCGCCTCGCGCCGCACTGCGCTCAAGGTGGCGCTCGGTGTCGGCTATGCCGCTGCCACGCTGCCGATCGCGGCGCAAACATCCATCACCACGTCGGCCGAGGGGCTCACGGCCGGCCCGGTCAAATACACGGTCAACGGCTTCGACGTGCCGGCCTACATGGCGGCGCCGGCCGGCAAGACCGGCCTGCCTGTGGTTCTGGTGCTGCAGGAGATCTTCGGCGTGCACGAGTACATCGCCGACACCTGCCGCCGCTTCGCCAAGCTCGGCTACCTCGCGATTGCGCCCGAACTCTATGCGCGGCAGGGCGACCCCAGGGCGTACACCGACATCCCGAAGCTGCAGGCCGACATCGTGTCGAAGGTGTCCGACGCCCTGGTGCTGGCCGACCTGGACGGAGCACTTGCGTTTGCCGCGGCCAATGGCGGCAATGCGGCCAAGGCCGGCATCACCGGCTTTTGCTGGGGCGGCCGCTTCATCTGGCTCTACGCCGCCACCGGCAAGGTCAAGGCCGGCGTGGCCTGGTACGGACGGCTGGTCGGACAGCCCAGCGAACTCACCCCGAAGCACCCGATCGACGTCGCGGCCACGCTGCAGGTACCGGTGCTGGGTCTCTACGGCGGCAAGGATCAGGGCATCCCCCTTGACACTATTGATAAGATGAAATCATCTTTGGCGACCGGCACCCCGGCCGCCAAGGCCTCGCAGTTCGTCGTGTACCCCGAAGCGGGCCATGCGTTCCATGCCGACTACCGTCCGAGCTACGTCAAGAGCGCGGCCGACGACGGCTGGCAACGCGCCGTGGCCTGGTTCAAGGCCAACGGTGTGGTTTGACGGCGTTCATCCGCTGTCTTCGCACTGAAAGCCGCCCCTCGGGGCGGCTTTTGTTTTATGGATGAGATCGGGCGCCCGCGCCCGTCCACTTTGCGCAAGAAGCTATGAATTTGATAGCAATCATCGCTGCGACCCTGGTCGCCGGCATCGGCAGTGTCTGGATTGCAGCCCTGCTGCTGCGCCTGGGCGTGCAGCGCGGCGTCGACGCCCAGGGCGCGCAGTACCTCCTGAGCCTTGCGGCCGGCGCATTGCTGGCCACGGCCTTCATGCACCTGCTGCCCGAGGCCTTTGAAAGCAAGCTCGAGCCCGCAACGCTGTTCGCCATGTTGTTGTTTGGACTGGTGTTTTTCTTCCTGCTCGACAAGGCCGAGCTCTGGCATCACGGGCACGAGCACCACCAGGGCAACGACCACGGGCATGCCCCCGCGCACGCGCATGGGCACCAGCATCCGCACGACGAAGCGCCGCGCAGCGGCGGCTGGGCTGTGCTCACCGGCGACAGCGTGCATTGCTTCGGTGACGGCGTGCTGATCGCGTCGGCCTTCGTCGCCGACCTGCGGCTGGGCCTGGTCGCGGCGCTGGCGGTGCTGGCGCACGAGGTGCCGCACCACATCGGCGACCTGGTGGTGCTGCGCCAGACCTCGCCGAACCCGCGAGCGGCGCTGGTCAAGGTGTCGCTGGCCGGCACCATGACGGTGTTGGGCGGCCTGGTCGGCTGGTGGCTGGTCGATTCGCTGCACAGCCTGCTGCCTTACTTTCTGGTGCTGGCCAGCAGCAGCTTCATCTACGTGGCGCTGGCCGACCTGATTCCGCAGTTGCA
>JBDUCH010000110.1:0-11384 GCA_040003555.1 Variovorax sp.
GTGTCGCGCGCTTCAGCTTCGACATTCCGGAACTCACCGACGGCATCGGCTTCGTGACCATCGCAATGGGTGTGTTCGGCTACGGCGAAATCATCGCCAACCTGTCGCGCCCCGAGCACGAGCGCGAAGTGTTCACCGCCAAGGTCTCCGGCCTGATGCCCACGGCCGAGGATTTCAAGCGCATGGTGCCGGCCGTGCTGCGCGGCACCGCGTTGGGTGCCGCGCTCGGCATCCTGCCCGGCGGTGGTGCATTGCTGGCGGCTTTCGCGGCGTACACGATCGAAAAGAAGACAAAGCTGCAGCCGGGTGAAGTGCCGTTCGGCAAGGGCAACATCCGCGGCGTGGCTTCGCCCGAGGCCGCCAACAACGCTGGTGCGCAGACCTCGTTCATTCCGCTGCTGACGCTCGGCATTCCGCCCAACGCCGTGATGGCGCTGATGGTGGGTGCCATGACGATCCACAACATCCAGCCCGGCCCGCAGGTGATGACCAGCAACCCCGAGCTGTTCTGGGGCCTGATCGCCTCGATGTGGATCGGCAATGCGATGCTGGTGATCCTGAACCTGCCGCTGATCGGCATGTGGATCAAGCTGCTGTCGGTGCCTTACAAGTTCCTGTTCCCGGCGATCGTGCTGTTCTGCGCGATCGGCGTGTACTCCACCAACAACAACACCTTCGACATCTGGATGGTCGCGGCCTTCGGCTTCATCGGCTATCTTTTCCTCAAGCTCAAGACCGAGCCGGCGCCGCTGCTGCTGGGCTTCATCCTCGGGCCGATGATGGAAGAGAACCTGCGCCGCGCATTGCTGTTGTCGCGCGGCGACTGGAGCGTGTTCATCACGCGGCCGATCTCGGCCGCACTGCTGGGCGCTGCGCTGCTGCTGCTGGTGATCGTGTTGCTGCCCGCGGTCAAGTCCAAGCGCGAGGAAGCTTTCCACGAGGAAGAAGCCTGACACCCGTCTGGCGCTCACTCACTCAACGGCACCTTCGGGTGCCGTTTTTCATGGGGCCGGATGGATCGACGCGGTGGTCTGCCGGATCAATTGCCAGACCCGCTGCGCCAGCGGTGCCGGCGCGCGGTTGCGCCGGTGCACCAACATCACGGCGCGCTCCACACGCGGCACGAGCGGCCGCACCACCAGGCTGCGCAGGCCCGCCGGCGGCACGGCGAGCGCGGGCATCACGCTGATGCCGAGACCGGCCTCGACCATGCGGAACGCCGTGGTCGGGTGGCCGACCTGCTGCTGCACCATGCAATGCGCGCCGTGCCGCGCCAGCGCCTGGTCGATCAGGCGCCGGCTGCCTGAAGCGTGGTCGAGCAACACCATCGCCTCGCCGTCGAGCGTTGACCAGCGCACCTGCTTTCGCCCGGCCAGGCGGTGCCCGGGCGGCAGCACCAGGCAGAAGGGGTCTTCGAGGATGGTTTCGCACTGCAGGTCGTCCTGGGAGGCCGGTTCGATGACCACGCCGAAATCCACTTCGCCGGCCCGCACGCTGTCCAGCACGTCCTGCTGGATGCGGTCGAGCAGCACCAGCTCGATGTTGGGTTCCTCGCGGGCGCAGGCCGCAATGCAGGCTGGCATCAGGTTGGCCGACAGTGTCGGGCTGCTGGCCACGCGCACCTTGCCGCGCCGGGCGCTGGCCATGCCCTGCACGTCGAGCAGGGTCTGCTCCAGTTCGTCGAGCAGGCGATCGAGCCGCGCTGCGAGCGACTGGCCGGCCTCGGTGAGCGCGACCTCGCGCGTGGTGCGATCCAGCAGCTTGAGTCCGAGCTGCGCTTCCAGCTCGAAGATCGACCGGCTCACCGCGGGCTGGGTGAGCCCGATCTGGTCGCCTGCGCGGCTGAAGTTGCGACTTTCGGCCACGGCACGGAACACGCGAAGCTGGCGCAGGGTCACATTCATGCAGAGAGATCATATATCTATCAGATAAATCCATTTCCTCTTTGAATACGAGGCGCGTCCAATCGAGCCGGCGGCTCGCGTCGGGGAGCGACCGGCGCCGCCGCCCCGTGACGACCATGAAAGAATCAACACCATGAAACGCAGACGCTTCGCGCTGGCGGCCTCGCTGCTGGCGGCACTGCCGGCCTGGGCCCAGACCTATCCGGCCAAGCCGATCCGCCTGATCGTGCCGTTTCCGGCCGCCGGTGCCACCGATCTGTTCGCACGCACGCTGTCGCAGAAGATGGGCGAGAAGCTCGGCACGCAACTGGTGATCGACAACAAGCCCGGCGCCGGCGGCGCGATCGGCTCCGATCTCGCGGCCAAGGCGCCGGCCGATGGCTACACGCTGCTGCTGGCCACCACCAGCACCCATTCGATCGGCCCGGCGCTCGGCAACAAGCTGCCCTACGACACGGTGCATGACTTCACGCCGATCGCCCATGTGGGCAATGCGCCGAGCATCATGCTGGTGCCCAACGCCTCGCCGGCCAAGACCGTGCGCGAATGGATCGCCTACGCAAAGGCGAACCCCGGCAAGCTCAACTACGCGTCGAGCGGCAACGGCACCATCGTGCAGCTCACCGCGGAGCTGTTCAAGTCGCAGGCCGGCGTGTTCGTCACGCACATTCCGTACAAGGGCACGGCGCTGGCGATGCCCGACCTCATGAGCGGCAAGATCGACGTGCTCTTCGATTCACTGCCGACCGGACTGCCGTTCGTGCGCGACGGCCGGCTGCGTGCGCTGGCCGTCACCTCGCTCAAGCGCAGCCCGCTCGCGCCCGACCTGCCGACCGTGGCCGACACCTTGCCCGGTTTCGAGTCCAACACCTGGTTCGGCCTGTACGGCCCCAAGGGCCTGCCGGCCGAGCTTGTGGCGCGCATCAATACCGCGGCCAACCAGGCGCTGGCCGATCCCGAGGTGAAAGACAAACTCTCGCGCCTTGGCATCGAGCCGGTCATCAGCACCCCGCAGCAGCAGGCCACGATGGTTGCGGCCGATGCTGCGAAATGGAAAAAGATCGTCGTCGATCGAAAAATCACCAACGAATGAAGAACAAGAGCAGTGCCATGAAGTTCGACTACGCCAATCCTTACCCTTCCACCCGCATTCCGGTGTTCGCGCGCAACGTGGTGTCGACCTCTCACCCGCTCGCGGCGCAGGCCGGCCTGCGCATCCTGCAGCAGGGGGGCAACGCGGTCGATGCGGCCATTGCCGCAGCCGCGGTCATGACGCTGGCCGAGCCGGTGAGCAACGGCCTCGGCAGCGACGCCTTTGCGATCCTGTGGGATGGCCAGCAACTGCACGGCCTCAATGCCTCGGGCCCGGCGCCGAAGGCCTGGACGCCCGACTACTTCCTGCGCAAGTACGGCGCCGACACGGCCACGCCGCCGCAGCGCGGCATCGATTCGGTGACGGTGCCCGGCGCGGTGCGCGGCTGGGTCGCGCTGAGCGATCGTTTCGGCAAGCTGCCCTTCGCCGACCTCATGGCGCCGGCAATCGACATTGCCGAACGCGGCTACCTGATGCCGCCGGTGGTGCAGGGCAAGTGGGCCGCCGCCACGCCGCTGCTGCAGTCGCAGCCTGGTTTTGCACAGGCCTTCCTGCCCTGGGGCCGCGCGCCGGAGATCGGCGAGCTGTTCCGCTTTGTGGCAGCGGGGCGTGCGCTGAAGGCCATCGCCCGCACCAAGGGGGAAGCCTTCTACAACGGCGAGATCGCCGAAGCCCTTGCGAAGTTTTCGGCGCAGCAGGGCGGCGCCCTCACCGTCGCCGATTTAGCGGCCTACCAGCCCGAGTGGGTCACACCGATCTCGCGCGACTACCGCGGCCACACGCTGCACGAGATTCCGCCGAACGGGCAGGGCATCGCGGCACTGATCGCGTTGGGCATCCTCGAGAAGTTCGACATCGCCTCGCTGCCGGTCGACTCGGTCGCTTCGCAGCATCTGCAGATCGAGGCCATGAAGCTGGCCTTCGCCGACGTCTACCGCTACGTGTCGGAGCCATCGTCGATGACGGTGACCCCCGCGCAAATGCTCGATGACGCGTACCTTGCTTCGCGTGCCAAACTGATCGACTTGAAAAAGGCACAGGACTTCAAGGCCGGCAACCCGGTCAAGGGCGGCACCATCTACCTTACGGCAGCGGACGAGAGCGGCATGATGGTGAGCTTCATCCAGAGCAACTACATGGGCTTCGGCTCGGGCTGCGTGGAGCCGGAATTCGGCATCAGCCTGCAGAACCGCGGCCACGGCTTCAGCCTGAAGGCCGACAGCCCGAACGTGGTGGCACCGGGCAAGCGCCCGTTCCACACCATCATCCCGGCCTTCCTGACGAAGGACGGCCAGCCGGTGATGAGCTTCGGCGTGATGGGCGGCAACATGCAGCCGCAGGGCCACATGCAGACGCTGGTGCGCATGCTCGACTACAAGCAGAACCTGCAGGCCGCCTGCGATGCGCCGCGCTGGCGCTTCAATGCCGGGCTCGAGATCAATGTCGAAGCGGCCATGAAGGCGGAAACGATCCAGGGCCTGAGCGCGCTGGGCCACCATATGGATGTCATCAACGACTCCTACCAGGACTTCGGCGCCGGCCAGTTCATCTGGCGCGCGGGCGACCCGTCGGTCGAGGGCTACGTCGCCGCCAGCGATCCCCGCCGCGACGGCCTGGCAGCGGGGTATTGAGTCCACCCCCAGTCTCCGCGCATTTCGTGTCGCTTCGCCAATCCCCTTCTCCCTCCAAAAGCATCGCGTCCGGCCTCGTGCTGGCCACGGGGGGGGCGATCGCATTCAGCGGCAAGGCGATCATCGTCAAGCTCGCCTACCGGTACGGCGTCGACGCGGTCACGCTCATCATGCTGCGCATGCTGTTCGCGCTGCCGCTGTTCGCGGTCATGGCCTGGTGGGCCGGCCGTGGCAAACCGAAACTCACACTGCGCGACTGGCTCGGCGTCATCGGGCTCGGCTTCTCGGGCTACTACCTGGCGAGCTTTCTGGACTTCGCCGGGCTGGCCTACATCAGCGCCGGTTTCGAGCGGCTCATCCTGTACCTCAATCCCACCCTGGTGCTGCTGTTCGGCTGGCTGCTGTACCGGCGCCGCGCTTCGCGCCCGCAGGTGATCGGCATGGTCGTCAGCTACACCGGCGTGGCGCTGGTGTTCGGGCACGAGATCTGGAGCGGCGGCGGTGGCGTCGGCGGCGGACTGGCCGCCTGGGGCGCCTTCCTCTGCTTCCTGAGTGCGGTGAGCTACGCGGGCTACCTGGTCTACAGCGGCGAGTTCGTCAAGCGCCTCGGGTCGCTGCGGCTCGTTGGCCTTGCCACCAGCGTGGCCTGCCTGCTGTGCATCGCGCAGTTCGCACTGCTGCGGCCGATGAGCGCCGCGCTGACCGTGGCGCCCGAGGTGATCTGGCTGTCGGTGCTGAATGCCACGCTGTGCACCGCGGTGCCGGTGCTCATGGTCATGATGGCGATCGAGCGCATCGGCGCCGCGGTGGCCGCGCAAACCGGTATGGTCGGGCCGTTGTCGACCATCCTGATGGGCGTGGTCATCCTCGGCGAGCCCTTCACGGTGTGGATCGCAGCGGGTACGGTGCTGGTCATCGCAGGCATCTTTGTATTTACACGAACAGGGCGCTAACCAGCCCCGGAGAACATCATGGATTTGGGTATCGCAGGCAAGACGGCATTGGTGTGCGGCGCGAGCAAGGGCCTCGGCCTCGGTTGCGCGGAGGCGCTGGTGCGCGAAGGCGTGAACGTGGTGATCGTCGCGCGCGGCGAAGAGGCGCTGCAGGCGGCGGCCGCTCGATTGACAGCTGCGCGCACAGGCGGCACCGGCGCCGCGGCCCCTTTCGTCAAATACGTGGCGGCCGACATCACCACGCCCGAAGGCCGCGCGGCCGCCTTCGCGGTGCATGCCGACTACGACATCGTGGTCACCAACGCCGGCGGCCCGCCGCCCGGTGACTTTCGCGACTGGGATCGCCAAGCGTGGATCAAGGCGGTCGACGCCAACATGCTGACGCCGATCGAACTCATCAAGGCCACGGTCGACGGCATGGCCGCGCGCGGCTACGGCCGCATCGTCAACATCACGTCGAGTTCGGTGAAGTCGCCGATCGACATCCTCGGCCTTTCCAACGGCGCACGCAGCGGCCTCACCGGCTTCGTGGCCGGCGTCGCGCGCACGCCGATCGCAGCGAAGGGCGTGACCATCAACAACCTGCTGCCGGGCGCGTTCGACACCGACCGGTTGAAGGGCACCTTCGCGAGCTCGGCGAAGAAGACCGGCCAGGACGTCGAGACGCTGCGTGCCGCACGCCAGAAGGGCATTCCTGCCGGCCGCTTCGGCAACCCCGAAGAGTTCGGCGCGGTCTGCGCCTTTCTCTGCAGCATGCAGGCCGGCTACATCACGGGCCAGAACGTGCTGACCGACGGCGGCGCCTACCCCGGCACCTACTGACCGCAGCGCGCCGCGGCGCCGGCATCAGCGCCGTGACGACACCACGATGCCGCCCACGATCAGCGCGAACGCCGCACCGTGGTACCAGTGCGGCAGTTCACCCAGAAACGCTGCCGACAGCAGCGCCGCGAACAGCGGCGTCAGGTTGATGAAGAAGGCCGCGACGTTGGGGCCGGCGCGCTGCACGCCGGCGCCCCAGCAGCGATAGGCCAGCACGGCGGGGCCGATGACGATGAAGGCCAGCGCCGCGGCCAGTGGCCAGCTCCAATGGATCACCACTGCGCCCACGCCCCATTCGCCGGCTGCGAACAGGCCCGACCAGGCCAGTCCGAATACCATCTGCGCCATAAGGAATGCGGCCCAGTCCTGCCGCACGCCAGCGGGCTCGGCGGTGCGCGACAGCATCCAGCTGTAGAAGGCCCAGGCGATGGTGGCCAGGATCATGTAGACATCGCCCGGCACCAGCCGCAGCGCGAGCAACTGGCTCCACTGGCCGCGCGACAACACGAGCAGCACGCCGGCCATCGACAGCAGCGCGCCCACCACCTCGCGCCGTGACACGCGCTGGCCGAAGAACAGCAGGCCGGTGGCCAACATCCAGAACGGCATGCTGGAGCCAACCAGCGTCACGTTGATCGGCGTCGAGGTCTGCAGCGCGAGGTACTGGAACGCGTTGTAGCAGCCGATGCCGAGCAGACCGAGCACCGCATAGCGCCGCCATTGCGGCCACAACGGGCTGCCGCGCCGCAGCACGGACGCGGCGAACGGCAGCAGCACCACGAAGGCCAGCAGCCAGCGGACGAAATTGAGCGTCAACGGCGACACCAGCTCGCGCACCAGCCGTCCCACCACGGCATTGCCGGCCCACAGCAGCGGTGGCACGGTCAGCAACAGGGCGGTGGCAGCAGTCAGGTGTTGTCGTGGTTGTCTCATCGTGCTGGACTGTAACGACGTCGATCTGCGAATCGTGGCACGATCCACACCCCTCCCCGAGACACACGCTGCAAGGATCCAAGTAAATGATGAGCAAAGCCGTTCGCATCGACCGCTATGGCGGCCCTGAGGAACTGAAGATCGTCGAGGTCGAAGTCGGCGAGCCCGGCCCGGGCGAGATCCGCATCCGCCACAAGGCGGTGGGGCTCAATTTCATCGATACCTACCAGCGCAGCGGCCTCTATCCGCTCGCGCTGCCGCTGCAGCTGGGCATGGAAGCGGCCGGTGTGGTCGAGGCCGTGGGCGAAGGCGTCACGCACCTGAAGGCCGGCGACCGTGCGGCCTACGCGAGCCAACCGCCCGGCGCCTATTGCGAGTTGCGCGTGATGCCCGCCAAGTGCGTCTGCAAGCTGCCCGATGCGATCTCGTTCGAGACCGGCGCGGCCATGATGCTGAAGGGCCTGACAGCGCAGTACCTGCTGCGCAAGACACTGCCGGTAGAGGGGTTGCAGCCCGGTGACTTCGTCGTGTTCCATGCGGCCGCCGGCGGCGTGGGCCTGATCGCCTGCCAGTGGGCCAAAGCGCTCGGGCTGCAACTCATCGGCACCGCCGGATCGGAGGTCAAGTGCAAGCTTGCACTGGCTCATGGCGCGGCCCATGCCATCAACTACAGCACCGAAAACTTCGCGGCGCGCGTGAAAGAGATCACCGGCGGCAAGGGTGTGAAGGTGGTGTACGACTCGGTCGGCAAGGACACCTTCGAAGGCTCGATCGATTGCCTGCGCCCGTTCGGCCTGCTGGCAGTGTTCGGCAACGGCTCGGGGCCGGTGCCGCCCATCAACCTGGGAACGCTCGCATCCAAGGGTTCTCTTTATGTGACAAGGCCGACCCTTTTCACGCACATCGCAACGCGCGAAGCGACGCAGGCGATGGCTGACGACCTGTTCGCCGTGGTGCTGAGCGGCGCGGTGACGATCCCGATCGACCAGCGTTATCCGCTGGCCGACACCCAGCAGGCGCACCGTGATCTGGAGGCGCGCAAGACGACCGGTTGCACCGTCCTGACCCTCTGAGGCATGCGCGCAGGCGCTTTCCTACCCGTTGCGGCGCAGCGGGCCTGCGCAGTGCCAGGGAAGGCCGGCTTACCCTTTGATCCAAAGGTGGCCTCATGTTTGCAGTCAGAGCATTTATCGTCGAAGACAATCCCACCATTCTCGAGAACCTGGTGGGCACCTTGCGTGAAGTGGCCCATATCGAGCCCGTCGGCGTGGCCGATTCGGAAGCCGATGGCGTGGAGTGGTTGGCCACCCACACCGACCAATGGGATCTGGCGATCGTTGACCTGTTCCTCAAGCACGGCAACGGCCTGCGCATTCTCGAAGCCTGCCGTGATCGCAATCCCGCGCAGAAGATGGTGGTGCTCAGCAACCACGCGACGCCCGACGTGCGTTCCCGATGCGCGCTGCTCGGCGCCGACGCGGTGTTCGACAAGGCTACCGAAATCGACGATCTGATCGACTTCTGCCTGCGGCGTCGGCAGGATTCGCTGAAAACGCATTGATGCAGTGAATTCATAGATCTATCAGATAAATCCATTTCACTTTTGAATGGCCCGGGCGTCCAATCCGCTCCATGGCCCGTTCACGCTACCTCCCCGACAACTTCACGCTCGCGCTGGTCGCGACCGTCACGCTTGCCAGCCTGGTGCCGGCGAGCGGCCGCACTGCTCACTTCTTCGAAGGACTGACCACGGTCGCGATCGGCCTGCTGTTCTTCCTGCATGGCGCCAAGCTGTCGCGCGAGGCGATCCTTGCCGGCATCACGCACTGGCGGCTGCATCTGCTGGTGTTCGGCTGCACTTTCGCGCTGTTCCCGCTGCTCGGCTTTGCGCTCAAGCCGGTGCTGTCGCCGCTGGTCACGCCGCAGCTCTACACCGGGGTGCTGTTTCTCTGCGTGCTGCCGGCCACGGTGCAGTCGGCCATTGCCTTCACGTCGATGGCGCGCGGCAACATTCCGGCCGCAGTCTGCAGTGCGTCGGCCTCGACCCTGCTGGGCGTGTTCGTCACGCCGATCCTGGTGAATCTGCTGGTGGTGCCGCACGGCGGCGGCGGCGCCGGTGGCGCGGTCGACGCGATCGGGCGCATCCTGCTGCAGCTGATGCTGCCGTTCGTGGCCGGGCATCTGCTGCGGCCCTGGATCGGCGGCTGGATCAAGCAGCGTGCCGGCGTGCTCAGGTTCGTCGACCAGGGCTCGATCCTGCTGGTGGTCTACACCGCGTTCAGCGCGGCCGTGATCGAGGGGCTCTGGAAGCAGGTGCCGCTGTCGGCGCTGCTCGGTCTGGTGCTGGTGTGCGGCGTGTTGCTGGCACTGGCGCTGACCAGCACCACGTGGATCGCGCGCAAGCTCGGCTTCAGCAAGGAAGACGAGATCACGATCGTGTTCTGCGGCTCCAAGAAGAGCCTGGCCAGCGGCATTCCGATGGCCAAGGTGCTGTTCGCCTCGCACGCGGTCGGTGCCATCGTGTTGCCGCTGATGCTGTTTCACCAGATTCAACTGATGGTGTGCGCCGTGCTGGCGCGGCGCTATGCGATGCGGGCCGAACAAGCGCCGGTCGCCGCGCCGGAGCCGCTCGAGCGCGCCAGCTGACGATCCGGGCTCGGGGGGCTCAGGATTCTTCGAGCTCGCCCAGCCGTGATGCGCGCAGCCGGCTCGGTGCCAGCACCCCGGCCGAATCCAGGATCGGGTAGGCGATCGAGCAGATGTGCGAGTTGATGCGCTTCAGGTCGCTGATCAGGTCGATGTGCAGCGAACTGGTTTCGATGCTCAGCGCGGTCTGGTCGGAGAGCCGATCAAGGTGGGTGCCTGCATAGGTGCGCTCGAGATTGCGAAAGCGCACTTTTTCTTCGAGCAGCTTCTGGGCATCGCGCACGTTGCCGTTCAGGAACACGCTCATGCCGAGGCGCAGGTTGGCCACCAGGCGCTCGTGCAGCTCGACGATCTCGCCCATGCCGGCCGCCGAGAAGTTGCGTTGCGGCTTGATCTTCTTGTCCTCGATGTCGATGATCACGCGCTCGATGATGTCGCCGATCTGCTCCATGTTGATGGTGAAGCTGATGATGTCGGTCCAGCGCTGGCTCTCGTCCTCGCCGAGGGCTTCGCGCGAGATCTTGGTCATGTAGTACTTGATGGCCGAGTACAGCTCGTCGACCGTATCGTCGAGCTTGCGCAGCTCCTGCGCTAGCTGCAGGTCGTTGTGGCGGATCACGTTGAGCATGCCGATCAGCATGGTCTCGACGATGTCGGCCTGGTGCAGAGCCTCGCGCGCGGCATTGGAAATGGCCAGGCTCGGCGTCGACAACGCGGAAGGATCCAGGTGCATCTGCCGCCGCGCCGCGGTCGATTCCACCGGTACGGGCAGCAAACGTGTCACCAGCGCCGCGACGCGGTGCGTGAGACCGATGAAGCCGATGCTCACCACCACGTTGAACGCCAGGTGGTAGAGCACGACCAGCGAGGTCGCGTCGGATACGTAGGGCCGCGAGTACTTCAGATAGAGGCCCACGAATGGCGCGGCGATCGCGACTCCCAGCAGCTTGAACACCAGGTTGCCGATGGTCACCTGCCGCACGGGGACGGGCGATTTGGCCGTGGTGAGCACCGCCAGGATGCCGCTGCCGAGGTTGGCGCCCAGCACCAGGCCAAGCGCCACGTCGAGCGGCACCACGTTCGAGCTCGCCATCGCCGCCACCAGCAGCACCACCGCGAGGCTGGAGTAAGCCAGCACGGCGAACGCGGCGCCGATGGTGATTTCGAGCAGCACGTCGCTGTTGAGCGAGGCGAGCAGCGCGCGCACCGCGGGCGATTCGAACAGCGGGCCGGTCGCTTCCACCACCAGTTGCAGCGCCAGCAGCATCAGGCCCAGGCCGATCAGCACGCGCCCGAAGCGCCCGGCCGCGCTGGCCGACCGGGTGATGAAGAGCACCACGCCGACGAAGATGAAGAGCGGCGACAGCCAGGACAGGTCGGTCGAGAACAGCACCGACATCAG
>JBDUCH010000111.1:0-11300 GCA_040003555.1 Variovorax sp.
TCAGGCCGGTGTCGGGGCCGAGCGGGCGCACCGTCTGCACCGAGCCCTTGCCGAAGGTCTGGCTGCCCATCACGACGCCGCGCTTGTGATCCTGCAGCGCGCCGGCCACGATTTCACTGGCCGAAGCCGAGCCTTCGTTCACCAGCACCACCAACGGCACCGATTTCAGTGCGGCCGGCAGACTGCGCAGCGGGTCGGCGCCGGCGCGGCGCTGGTAGTCGGCCGGGATCGCCTTGTAGATCGACTTGCTCTCGCTCAGCTGGCCGTCGGTGGTGACCACGGTCACGTTTTCGGGCAGGAAGGCGGCCGAGACGGCCACCGCCGCGTCGAGCAGCCCGCCCGGGTCGTTGCGCAGGTCAAGCACCAGGCCTTTGATGTTGGGATCCTGCTTGTAGATCTCGTCGACCTTCTTCACGAAATCGTCGACGGTGCGCTCCTGGAACTGGGAGAGGCGAATCCACGCATAGCCCGGCTCGATGACCTTGCCGCGAACCGACTGCGTGCGAATCTCTTCGCGCGTGATCGTGACCGGGAAGGTGCGGTTCTCGTCCTTGCGGAAGATCGTGAGCAGCACCTTGGTGTTGGCCTCGCCGCGCATGCGTTTGACCGCCTCGTTGAGGCTGAGCCCGCGCACCGCCGTGTCATCGATCTTGGTGATCAGGTCGCTCGGCTTCAGGCCAGCGCGGAACGCGGGCGAGCCCTCGATCGGCGATACCACCTTGATCAGGCCGTCTTCCTGCGAAATCTCGATGCCGACCCCGACGAAGCGGCCACTGGTGCCTTCCTTGAATTCCTTGAAGGACTTTTTGTCGAAATACTGCGAGTGCGGATCGAGCCCGGCGACCATGCCGGAGATCGCATCGGAGATGAGTTTCTTTTCGTCGACCGGCTCGACATAGTCGGTCTTGACCATGCCAAACACCGCGGCGAGCTGTTGCAGTTCCTCCAGCGGCAGCGGGGCCAGCGAACCGCGCGCGACGGTTTGCAGTGAAACGGTGGTCAGTACGCCTGCGACGGCGCCGGCTGCAACCCAACCGGTGATCTTGAGTTTTTGGCCCATTTAGAAAGTGTCCTGAGAGTGTCAGCTGTGTGGCTCGAACCAATATACACACCTTGGAAGCAATTTGCCTGCCGCGGTTCCGTCGACATGTCAACGGATGTGCATTTAGTTCAAGCCTTTCCCTGCGATGCAACGGCTGCGGCGGCCTTCGCGGCCGCTTCGGCGTCGCCGAGGTAATAGTGGCGCAATGGTTTGAGTTCGTCGTCCAGTTCGTACACCAGTGGAATGCCGTTCGGGATGTTGAGCCCGACGATGTCGCTGTCGGAAATGCCGTCGAGGTACTTCACAAGTGCCCGGATCGAGTTGCCGTGTGCCGCCACCACGAGTCGGCGACCGCTGCGGATGGCGGGCCCCATCGACTCGTTCCAGAACGGCAGCACGCGCGCCACGGTGTCCTTCAGGCATTCGGTCAGCGGAATCTGTTCCGGCGCCAGCCTGGCGTAACGCACATCGCCGCGCTCGCTGCGGGGGTCGTCGAGTGCCAGCGGCGGCGGGGGCGTGTCGTAGCTGCGGCGCCATACCAGCACCTGCTCGTCGCCGTACTTCTTGGCCGTTTCGGCCTTGTTCAGGCCCTGCAGGCCACCGTAGTGGCGTTCGTTCAGGCGCCAGGAGTGCACCACCGGCAGCCAAGTGCGGTCGAGCTCGTCCAGCGTGTGCCACAGCGTGCGGGTTGCGCGCTTGAGCACGCTGGTGCAGGCCACATCGAACTCGTAGCCTTCGGCCTTGAGCAGGCGGCCGGCCTGTTTGGCCTGTTCGATGCCGGTGTCGGTCAGGTCGACATCGGTCCAGCCGGTAAAGCGGTTTTCGAGATTCCAGGTCGATTCGCCATGGCGAATCAGTACCAGCTTGTGCATGGGGGGAGGCCTTTGGTGTCGGAGGTCAGGGACTGCGGAACCCGCCATTCTAAAATCTGTGGCTTTGCCAATCCCAACTCCCCAAGGAACCCTGTGAAATTCATCGTCGACAACTGGATGCTGCTGCTGATCACGCTCAGCTCGGGCGGCATGCTGGCCTGGCCCCTGCTGCGCGGCGCCGGTACCGGCTCGCTGACGGCCCAGGGGGCGGTGCAGTTGATCAACCGCGAGCGCGCGGTGGTAGTGGACGTGCGCGAACCCGAGGAGTTCGCGGCCGGCCACGTGACCAACTCGAAGAACGTGCCGCTCAACCTGATGGAAGAAAAGCTGACCTCGGCGGTCAAGAACAAGACCGTGCCGCTGCTGCTGATCTGTGGCACCGGCGCACGGGCGAACCGTGCGGTCGCTACCGCCAAGAAACTCGGCTACGAGCAGGCCCAAGCGATTGCGGGCGGACTCAAGGGCTGGAAAGACGCTAATCTGCCGATTGAAAAAGCCTGATCCGGGCCGAAATCCATTCCATGCAAACCGTCAAGATGTACACCACCGCCGTTTGCCCGTACTGCATTCGCGCGAAGCAAATCCTCAAATCCAAGGGTGTCGAGCAGATCGAAGAGATCCGCATCGACACCGACCCGCAGGCCCGCGCCGCGATGATGGAGACCACCCGGCGCCGCACGGTGCCGCAGATCTTCATCGGAGACACCCACGTCGGCGGCTGCGACGACCTGGTCGCGCTGGACGGGCGCGGTGGCCTGATGCCCCTGCTGCAAGCCGCCTGACCGCCATTTGCGACCGGCGATAATCGCCGGCTACCTCCATAAGCCCGCTGCGGGGAATTTTTCCCGGCGGGCGTTGTTTTGACACCCGAAAGCTCCGCCATGGCAGACACCCAAGACCCCGTGTTCCAGATTCAACGCGTTTACCTGAAAGACCTGTCACTCGAGCAACCCAATTCGCCCGCGATCCTGTTGGATCCCGAGCAGCCGACCGTCGACATTCAGCTCGGCGTGGACGCCCAGCCGGTGGCCGACGGCATCTTCGAAATCACGGTGTCCGCCACGGTGCAGACCAAGGTGCAGGACAAGACGGTGTTCCTGGTCGAAGCCAAGCAGGCCGGTATCTTCGAGATCCGCAACCTGCCGGAAGACCAGATGGGCCCGATCCTCGGCATCGCCTGCCCGCAGATCGTCTACCCCTACCTGCGCGGCAACGTGGCAGACGTGATCCAGCGCGGCGGTTTCCCGCCAGTGCACCTGGCCGAAATCAACTTCCAGGCGATGTACGAGCAGCAGCAGGCGCAGGCCGCTGGCGAGCCCTCGCCGATCGTCACGCAGTAAACCCGCGCCACGCGCCGCGGCTGCCGCATGAAAATCTGCGTGCTCGGTGCCGGCGCCTGGGGCACCGCGCTCGCGGTCAACGTGGCCGCGCGCCACCACGTCACGCTGTGGGCGCGCGATGCCGCGCAGGCCGCGCGCATGAGCGCCACGCGCGAAAACGCACGCTACCTCCCGGGCACGCCGCTGCCGGCCGCGTTGTCGGTGCAGGCGGGCGATGCCGCGTCAGCCGTGCTCGGCGCTGACCTCGTGATCATCGCCACGCCGATGGCCGCGCTGCGCGGCCAACTGCTTGAACTGCGCAATCTTTCGGTGCCGGTCGCCTGGCTCTGCAAGGGCGTCGAGCCGGCGCTCGG
Source organism: Variovorax sp. (assembly GCA_040003555.1). Classification (GTDB taxonomy): domain Bacteria; phylum Pseudomonadota; class Gammaproteobacteria; order Burkholderiales; family Burkholderiaceae_C; genus Variovorax. The sequence goes on from JBDUCH010000111.1 coordinate 3,608, forward strand.
CTCCTCGCAGTCTTTCGGCCTGCTGGCGCACGAAATACGGGCGCAGGTTGCGCCGGATCTGCTGGCCGGCGTGCTCAGCGGGCCCAGCTTCGCGCAGGAAGTGGCGCAGGGTCGGCCGACCGCGCTGGTGGCCGCAAGCAGCCACGCCCGGGTGCGCGACGTGCTGGTCGAGGCCTTTCACGGCCCGGCACTGCGCGTCTATGCCAACGATGACATCGTCGGTGTCGAGGTGGGTGGCGCCGTCAAGAATGTGCTGGCGATCGCCACCGGACTGTGCGACGGACTCGCACTGGGCCTCAATGCGCGCGCTGCGCTGATCACGCGCGGGCTGGCCGAGATGACGCGCTTCGGCCTGGCGCTCGGTGCCCGCGCCGAAACCTTCATGGGCTTGTCGGGCCTGGGCGACCTGGTGCTCACGGCCACCGGCGACCTGTCGCGCAACCGCAAGGTCGGCCTGATCCTGGCGCAGGGGCAGACGCTGGTGCAGGCGGTGGAATCGCTCGGCCACGTGGCCGAAGGCGTCTATTGCGCGCGCACCGTGGTGCAGCGCGCGCGGCTGCTGGGGCTCGAGATGCCGATTGCAGAGGGCGTGGTGGCGCTGCTCGACGGCGCCGGCAGCCCGGCCCAGGTGGTGGCAGCCTTGATGGGGCGCGAGCCATCGTCCGAACCCGGGTGAGGGCCGATTGATGGCCGCGCCGGCTTGAGTTACGGTCAGCGCTCCATTCACAAGGAGACCTCCATGACCCGTTGCCGTCCGTATTCACTTGTCGGGTCGCTGGCCGCCGCCGCGGTGCTGGCCGGCTGCGGTGCCGGCGGGCCGATGGCGTCCGCGCCGGCACAAATGCCGATGGGCTTTTTCCTGACCAGCGTCAATCCGGGGCAGGGCGCCAACTTCGGCGGCCTGCCGGGCGCCGACCGTTATTGCCAGAGCCTGGCCGCCAAGGCCGGCGCCGGTGGGCGCGCCTGGCATGCCTACCTGAGCAACAGCGCGATGGCCGGTAGCCCGGCGGTCAATGCGCGCGACCGCATCGGCGCAGGCCCCTGGTACAACGCCAAGGGCGTTCTGGTGGCCACCAATCTCGACGAACTGCACGGCTCCAACATGCTGACCAAGCAGTCGGCCCTCACCGAAACCGGCCAGCCGATCATGGGGCGGGGCGATGCCACCACCTTGCACGACATCCTGACCGGCTCCTCGGCCGACGGCCGCGCCGTGAGCGACGGCAAGGACAACACCTGTGGCAACTGGACGAAAAGTGGCGATGGCTCGGCGATCGTCGGCCATCACGACCGCATGGGGCTGGGCGACGATGCGCCCTCGAAGTCGTGGAACTCGTCCCATGCCACGCAGGGCTGCAGCCTGGACGCGCTCCAAAAGACCGGCGGCGGCGGCCTGCTTTACTGCTTCGCGGTCAACTGAACCGGGTGTGCATGCACACCCGGGCAAAATCGGGGCGACATGAGCGCCACGACCACCGCCCCATTTGATTTTTCCCCCGCGCAGATCACCGAACTGGCCAGTGCCGATGCCGCGCGCACGCTGGCCGAAGACGTTGGCGCGGGCGACCTCACCGCCGCACTGGTGCCAGCCGCCCAGCGCGCGCGGGCCCGCTTGCTGGTGCGCGAGGCGGCCGTTCTTTGCGGCGCGCCCTGGGTCGAGGCCGTATTGCGCCAGGTCGATCCTGAACTGCGCGTCGACTGGCGGCGCGTCGAGGGCCAGCGCTGCGAGGCCAACGAGGTGCTGCTGGAAATCGAAGGTTCGGCGCGCAGCCTGCTGACCGCCGAGCGCAGTGCGCTCAATTTTCTGCAGTTGCTCAGCGCCGTGGCCACCAAGACCGCGGCCTATGTGCAGGCCGTCGAAGGCACTCCTGCTCGCATCGTCGACACCCGCAAGACCCTGCCCGGCCTGCGGCTGGCGCAAAAGTACGCGGTGCGCGTGGGGGGCGGGCTCAACCATCGCATCGGCCTGCACGACGCCGTGCTGATCAAGGAAAACCACATCGCCACGGCCGGCGGCATATCCGCCGTGTTGCGGGCGGCCGGGCAGGTGGCGCACCAGGCCCATTTCGTGGAGATCGAAGTTGAAACGCTGGCGCAACTCGAAGAAGCGCTGGCGGCAGGTGCCAGCATGGTGCTGCTCGACAACATGGATTTGCCGATGCTGCGCGAAGCCGTGCGCCTGAACGCGGGCCGTGCGGTGCTCGAAATCTCGGGTGGCGTGACGCTGGAGCGTGTGCGCGAACTGGCGCAGACTGGGGTCGACCGCATCTCCGTCGGCGCCCTGACCAAGGACGTGAGGGCGATCGACCTGTCGCTGCGTATGGAGATGCTGGCATGAATGCCGTGATCGATATCGAATACGAACAACCCGCCTGCAACACGCGCCACGCCTGGGCCCGCGTGCCGGCCGAGCCATCCCCCGGCGAGCGCACTGCGCTCAAGGATCGGATCCGCCGCCTACTCAAGGAGCGCAATGCCGTGATGGTGTCGCACTACTACGTGCACCCGGATCTGCAGGATCTGGCCGAGGAAACCGGCGGCCTGGTCAGCGACTCGCTCGAAATGGCGCGCTTCGGGCGCGACCACGCGGCGCAGACGCTGGTGGTCTCGGGCGTGCGCTTCATGGGCGAGACGGCCAAGATCCTCTCGCCCGAAAAGCATGTGCTGATGCCCGATCTCGACGCCACCTGCTCGCTCGATCTGGGCTGCCCGGTCGACGAGTTTTCAGCCTTCTGCGATGCGCACCCCGATCGCACCGTGGTGGTCTATGCCAACACCAGCGCGGCCGTGAAAGCACGCGCCGACTGGCTGGTCACCTCCAGCTGTGCGCTCGACATCGTGCGCGCCCTCAAGGACAAGGGCCACAAGATCCTGTGGGCACCCGACAAGCACCTGGGCAACTACATCCAGCGCGAAACCGGCGCCGACATGGTGTCCTGGCGCGGCGCCTGCATCGTGCACGACGAGTTCAAGGCCTTCGAGCTGGAGGCGCTGAAGAAGGAACACCCCCAGGCCCGGGTGCTGGTGCATCCCGAATCGCCGGCCGACGTGATCGCGCTGGCCGATGCCGTGGGCTCCACCTCGGCCATCCTCAACGCTGCGCGCGAGTTCGACGCAAGGGAGTTCATCGTCGCCACCGACAACGGCATGATGCACAAGCTGCGCACGCTTAACCCGGGCAAGGTGTTCTACGAAGCGCCAACGGCCGGCAACAGCGCCACCTGCAAGAGCTGCGCGCATTGCCCCTGGATGGCGATGAACGGCCTGGCCGGCCTGGCCCATGTGCTGGAGACCGGCGCCAACGAAATCCGGATCGACCCGGCTCTGGGGCAGCGGGCCAAAGTGCCGATCGACCGGATGCTGGCGTTCACCGCGGCGCTGAAGGCCGGGCAGGGCGCGGGGGCGTTGGTGCCGAATATCGGGGCGGCGTAGTACCGCAGTCAGGCCGCGCTCTTCTTCGTGCTTCGCGTCCTTGACCTGTGCGCGACGTCGACGGCTTCTTTTGCCAGGGCTACCAACGCGACCCGGTCTTCGATGACCTCCGCCGGAACCTGAAAGTATTTTTTCACCTGCACCCGGCCCTTCTTGGTGCCGTACGAAAAACAGACACTGCCCATCTGCTCGTACTTTGGCCGGGTGGTGTCATCGACGGTGAAGTAGAGCGAATTGCCCATCAGCATCGCGAACTGAACCGAGTTGGCGGACAAGCCGACGCCACCAAAAAAGCGGCCGGCATTCACTCGTTCCATCGCAGCGAGTTGCTCCACGATGAAATCGGCGAAGCTTGGCGTGCTCATATTTCCAGGTTGTCGATCAGGCGCGTCTGGCCCAGCTTTGCCGCGCCCAGCACCACCAGTGGCGCATCGAGGGCGGTTGGCGCTTGCAGATCGGCTTGCCGGCGCACCGCCAGGTAGTCGGGCTGCCAGCCGCGCCGGGTCAGTGCCTGCATGGCCTCGGCTTCGATGTCGGCGACGGGTTGGCCGGCCTTCACTTGCGTGGCCATCTGATGGAGCGTGCGCGACAGCCACACGGCTTCGGCGCGCTCGGCTTCGCTGAGGTAGCCGTTGCGCGAAGACAGCGCCAGCCCATCGGCCGCGCGCTGCGTTTCGCCGGCCACGATCTCGGTCGGCAGCGCAAACTGCCGCACCATGCCGCGAATCACCATGAGCTGCTGGTAGTCCTTCTTGCCGAACACGGCCACAGCCGGCTGCACGCAGGCCAGGAGCTTCATCACCACGGTGCTCACGCCAACGAAGAAACCGGAGCGGAAGTGGCCTTCGAGAATGTCGGCGAGCTCGGCCGGCGGATGCACCTTGTAGCTTTGCGGCTCGGGGTACAGCTCGCGTTCGTCCGGCGCGAACAGCACATCGCAGCCGGCTTCGGCCAGTTGGGCGCAGTCGGAGTCCCAGGTTCGCGGGTAGGTGTCGAAGTCTTCGTGCGGCAGGAACTGCAGGCGGTTGACGAAGATGCTGGCCACGGTGGCGTCGCCCAGCGTTCCGGCCTGGCGCACCAGCGCGATATGGCCCGCGTGCAGGTTGCCCATGGTGGGCACAAAGGCCGGGCGCTCGCTGCAGCTCAGCAACTGCCGCAGTTCGGCGATGGTGTGGGCGATTTGCATGTTCAGTAGCCGTGTTCGGGGGCAGGAAAGCTTTGCTCTTTGACGGCACCCACGTAGCGGCGCACGGCGGCCTCGATGCTGTCGCTGTCCGGCATGAAGTTGCGCACGAAGCGCGGCAGCCGGCCGGCTGTGAGGCCCAGCATGTCGTGCAACACCAGCACCTGCCCGCTGCATTGCACGCCGGCACCGATGCCGATCACGGGGATCTGGAGCGCGGCCGTGACTTCGGCGCCCAGCGCGGCCGGCAGCAACTCGAGCACCAGCATGCTGGCACCGGCGTCTTGCAGCTCGCGCGCATGCTGCTTGAGCAGCGCGGCGCTGTCCTCGTCGCGGCCCTGGATGCGGTAGCCGCCCAGGGCGTGCACCGATTGCGGCGTCAGGCCCAGATGCCCGCACACCGGAATGCCGCGCTGCACCAGGAAGCGCACGGTTTCGGCAGTCCAGCCGCCGCCTTCGAGCTTGACCATCTGCGCGCCGGCTTGCATCAGCACGGTGGCGCTGCGCAGCGCTTGTTCGTTCGATTCCTGGTAGCTGCCGAAGGGCAGGTCGCCGACGACCCAGGCGCTGCGGTTGCCGCGCGCCACGCAGGCCGTGTGATAGGCCATGTCTTGCAGGGTCACGGGCACCGTGCTGCCCAGGCCTTGCAGTACCATGCCGAGCGAATCGCCGACCAGCAGGCAGTCGACCCCTGCGGCATCAAGCACACCCGCGAAGCTCGCGTCGTAGCAGGTCAGCATGGCGATTTTTTCGCCGGCCGCGTGCATCTCGCGCAGGCGATGAAGCGTCAGCGGCTTGCGCGCGGAGGAGGCCTGCTCGCTCATGTCAGGCTCCTCCCGCCGCATCGCGGCGCGAAGCGTTGGCTAGACGCTGTGCAGTTGCTCGTGCCGGTTGGCTGCGGCGAACAGATCGTCGGCAAAGCGGCGATCGGTCTTGAGGTGGCTCATGGCCAGCGCGCGAACCAGTTCGGCTTCTTCGCTGGCGCTCATTGGCCGCTTCGCAGCAGGCTGGAACAGCGTGGCGCGCAATGCCGAAAGGACATGGGCCGCGGCGGTGGCCAGCTCGCGCAGTGCGGTGCCGATGGCCGGCGCCGGCGTCTGGCTGGGCATGGACAGGATGGTGGGCATGAAGATCACTCCTAGGCATCAGATTGATGCTGCAGTGCATTATAGGGTTTACCCTAATCATCATGTGGAGTGCGCAGCCTAAACCGCTCACGACGGCACCAATACCGTGGGTTCGGCGACCTCGGCGGGCCCGGGGTAATCGCGGCTGTAATGCAGCCCGCGGCTCTCGTGCCGCGCCTGCGCCGAGCGCACGATCAGCCCGGCCACCTGCACCAGGTTGCGCAGTTCCAGCAGGTCGCGGCTGACGTGGAAGTGGGCGTAGAACTCCGCGATCTCGCCCTGCAGCAGCGCAATCCGGTGGCTGGCGCGCTCCAGCCGCTTGTTGGTGCGCACGATGCCCACGTAGTCCCACATGAAGCGGCGCAACTCGTCCCAGTTGTGCGAGATGACCACGCATTCGTCGGCGTCGGTGACGCGGCTGTCGTCCCAGTGCGGCAACGCGGCCACTGCCGCGCCGGGCGCCTGGGCAATGGCCTCGGCGGCCGCGCGCGCGAACACCATGCATTCGAGCAGCGAATTGCTGGCGAGCCGGTTGGCGCCATGCAGGCCGGTGCAGGCGGTCTCGCCAATGGCATACAGGCCGGCCAGGTCGGTGCGGCCGGCGAGGTCGACGCGCACGCCGCCGCAGGTGTAGTGCGCAGCCGGCACCACCGGAATGGGCTGCTGCGTGATGTCGATGCCCAGCGCCAGGCAGCGCGCCTGGATGTTTGGGAAGTGCTCGGCGATGAAGGCCGGCGACTTGTGCGAGATGTCGAGGTGCACGCAGTCCAGCCCATGCTTTTTCATCTCGAAATCGATGGCGCGGGCCACCACGTCGCGCGGTGCCAGCTCGGCGCGCTCGTCGTGGCCGGGCATGAAGCGGGTGCCGCCGGCCGACTCCGGCAGCAGGAGCCGCCCGCCTTCGCCGCGAACCGCCTCCGAGATCAGGAAGGACTTGGCTTGCGGGTGGTACAGGCAGGTCGGGTGGAACTGGATGAATTCCATGTTCGCCACCGCGCAGCCGGCGCGCCAGGCGGCAGCAATGCCATCGCCGGTGGCCGTGTCGGGGTTGGTGGTGTAGAGGTAGACCTTGCCCGCGCCGCCGGTGGCCAGGATGGTCTGCGGCGCGGCGAAGGTCAGTACCTCGTCGGTTTGCGCATCCAGCGCGTACAGCCCAAGGCATCGGTTGGGCCCCGGCAGGCCCAGCTTGGCCGAGCCGATCAGGTCGACCAGCGTGTGCTGCTCGAACAGCGTGATGCCAGGCGTGCGTCGCACCTGGTCGACCAGCGTGCGCTGCACGGCGGCGCCGGTGGCGTCGGTCACGTGCGCGATGCGCCGCGCGCTGTGGCCGCCCTCTCGCGTGAGATGCAGCGCACCGTCTTCCAGCGAGAACGGCACCCCCAGTTCGCGCAGCCAGGCGATGCACCCGGGTGCATGCTCGACCACGAAGCGGGTGGCTGCGTCGTCGCACAGGCCGGCACCGGCAACCAGGGTGTCTTGCACATGCGACTCGAAACTGTCGCCTTCGGCCAGCACGGCGGCGATCCCGCCCTGCGCCCAGCCGCTGGCGCCATCGGTCAGCGCGCGCTTGGTCAGCACCGCGACGCGATGGGTCGGCGCCAGGTGCAGCGCCGCCGACAGGCCGGCCAAGCCGCTGCCGACGATCAGCACGTCGAACTGGAGTGGATCCAATGGCACGAGATTGGCGTCGAGTCAGGCTGGCGAATACGCCAGCCGCACGTAGATGGGGGCAAACGCTTCGGCCTGCGTGATGTCGACCAGCGTTTCCTTCCCGAGTTCGAGCAGGGCGATGAAGGTCACGATCAGCACCGGCGTGCCGCGGGTCACGTCGAACAGGTTCTCGAACTCGACGAACTGGCGCCCCTGGAGCTTGCGCAGCACGATGCTCATGTGCTCGCGCACGCTGAGTTCCTCGCGCGAGATCTTGTGGTGCTGCACGAGCTTGGCGCGC
>JBDUCH010000424.1:0-3349 GCA_040003555.1 Variovorax sp.
GCCGCTGGTGTTGCCCCCGGAAGGGGGTTGGCGGAGGCGACACGCAGTGCGCCGCGGCCTGGGGGAGAGTCAAATGACTTCGAACACGCCTGCAGCACCCATGCCGCCGCCGATGCACATCGTGACCAGCACCTTCTTCGCGCCACGGCGCTTGCCTTCGATGAGCGCGTGCCCGGTGAGGCGCTGGCCGCTCACGCCGTAGGGGTGGCCCACGGCAATGGCGCCGCCGTCCACATTCAGGCGGTCGGCCGGGATGCCAAGCTTGTCGCGGCAGTAGATCACCTGCACCGCGAAGGCTTCGTTGAGTTCCCACAGGTCGATGTCGTTGACCGTGAGGCCCAGGCGCTTGAGCACCTTGGGAATGGCGAACACCGGGCCGATGCCCATTTCATCGGGCTCGCAGCCGGCCACCGCAAAGCCGAGGAAGCGGCCGATCGGCTTCAGGCCCTTTTGCTGCGCGTACTTCTCGTCGACCAGCACGCAGGCGCCGCCGCCGTCCGAGAACTGGCTGGCATTGCCGGCCGAGATCAGGCCGCCGGGCATGGCCGGGCGGATGCCGCTGATGCCTTCCTTGGTGGTGCCGGCGCGGATGCCTTCGTCGTTCTCGATCGTGACTTCCTTGGTGCGCAGGCCCATGACTGCATCGGCCACGCCGGCCAGCACGGTGATCGGTGCGATCTCGTCCTTGAAGCGGCCGGCTTCGAGCGCGGCAGTGGCCTTCTGCTGGCTGGCGGCGCCGTACTCGTCCATCGCATCGCGGCCGATGTTGTAGCGCTTGGCGACCTGCTCGGCCGTCTGCAGCATGTTCCAGTAGATCTCGGGCTTGTGCTTCACCAGCCACGGGTCGGCCAACATGTGCTTGTTGGCTTCGTTCTGCACGCACGAGATGCTCTCGACGCCGCCGGCCACGTAGACCTCGCCCTCGCCCGCGATGATGCGCTGGGCCGCGGTGGCGATGGTCTGCAGGCCCGACGAGCAGAAGCGGTTGATGGTCATGCCCGAGGTCGTCACCGGCAGGCCGGCGCGCAGTGCGATCTGGCGCGCGATGTTCGAGCCGGTGGCGCCTTCGGGCGTCGCGCAACCCATGATCACGTCGTCGACCGATGCCGGGTCGATGCCGGCGCGCTGCACGGCGTGCTGCACCGCATGGCCGCCGAGCGTGGCGCCGTGCGTCATGTTGAAAGCGCCTTTCCAGCTCTTGGCGAGCGGGGTGCGGGCGGTGGAGACGATGACGGCGCTGGTCATGGTGATGTCCTTTGAGAAAGAGGAAAAAAAGTAGGAAGGGTCAGTCCGACTGCGCCGTGTTGCGCAGCAGCTGGTGATAGAAGCCGATCATCTCGGCGTAGTTGGCGATCGACACGCGCTCGTTGGTGCCGTGAAAGCGCGGCAGATCCTCGCTCTTCACGCGGATCGGCGAGAAGCGGAACACCGCCTTGCTCACCAGGCTGAAGTGCCGCGAATCGGTGGCCGCGGTCATCAGGCCCGGCGCGACCACCGCGTCGGGAAACACCTGGCGCACCGCCTGCTGCACTGCGCGGTAGCCGGTACTGTCGACAGGCGAAACCGGCGAGGGCTCGGAGTTGCCGGGATAGGCCTTGACCTGGATCGCGTCGTTGCCCAGCGACTTGCGCAGATGCGCTTCGACGCTGGCCAGCGTGTCGCCCGGCAGCACGCGGAAGTTGACGGCCGCCTCGGCCCGGCCCGGCAGCACGTTGTCCTTGTTGCCGGCGCGCACGATGGTCAGCGCGGTGGTGGTGCGCAGCATCGCGTTGCTGCTGGGGCTCTTCGCGAGCTGGCCCGCCACCAGCGGCCCGGTGAGCCAGAGGTTGGACAGCATCACGCGGTTGATGCCGCCCATCTCGGGGGCCAGCGTGCCGAACATTTCGCCCGCGACGCCCTGGATGGCGCCCGGCATCTGGTTGGCCTCGAGTCGGGCCAGCGCGGCGCTCATGCTGCCGATCGCGCTGTGCTGCGGCGGCATCGAGGAATGGCCGGGCGCGGTGTCGAGCGTGAGGAAGAAAGTCGCGTAGCCCTTCTCGGCCAGGCCGATCAGCGCCGCCGGCTTGGGGAGGCCCGGCAGCACGCCGTCGAGCACCAGCAGGCCTTCATCGAGCACCCAGTCGAGCTCGACGCCGCGCGACTTCAGCAGCTCGGCGATGGGGCGCGCGCCGCGCAGGCCGCTGACCTCCTCGTCGTCGCCCATCACGAGGTAGACCGTCTGTTTCGGCCGGAAGCCGCTGCCGATCAGCAGTTCGATGGCTTCCATCTGGGCAAACAGGTTGCTCTTGTTGTCGAGCGTGCCGCGGCCCCAGATGTAGCCGTCCTTGATCTCGCCGGCGAAGGGGTCGACCGTCCAGGCCTTCTCGGTGCCCGGCGCGATCGGCACCATGTCCTGGTGCGCCATCAGCGCGACTGGCTTTGCGGCCGGGTCGGTGCCTGCCCAGGTGTAGAGCAGCGCCTTCTGGCCGACCACTTCCTTCTTGAGCGTGGCATGCACCTTGGGGAACTGCTGTGCGAGGTAGGCGTGCAGCTTGTCGAACTCGGCGTCGTTGCCCTTGGCATCGTCGAGGCTCGACACCGTGCGCATCGGGATCGCGCCGGCCAGCCGTTTGGCGGCTGCCTGCGCATCAATGGCGAGCCGGGGCACAGGCTCCACCGCAACCTGGCGCGACGGCGTGCGCAGCGTATTGACCGCAATCGCGGCCGCCAGTGCCAAAAGCACCAGCAGCAGTGCGAGAAAAGCGCGTTTGATCACGGTTGCGGCCTGCCTCGGCTTCAGCTGAAGCTCTTGCCTTCGGCCACCAGCTTCTGGATCAGCGGTGCCGGTTGCCAGAAGCTCGCGTCGTCATGCGGGTTCTTCGCGAAGCGCTTCATCGACTCGGACACGTTGTACAGGCCGACCTGGGTGGCGTAGTGCATCGGGCCACCGCGGAAGATCGGGAAGCCGTAGCCGGTCAGGTACACCATGTCGATGTCGCCCGACTTGCTGGCGATGCCGTCCTCGAGGATGTGCGCGCCTTCATTGACCAGCGCGTACACCAGGCGCTGCACGATCTCTTCGTCGCTGATCTTGCGCGGCGTGATGCCTTCGTCCTTGCGGTGCTTCTCGATCAGCTCGAGCACGACCTGGCTCGGGATCGCATCGCGCTTGCCGGCCTGGTAGTCGTACCAGCCAGCGCCGGTCTTCTGGCCGAAGCGGCCCAACTCGCAGAGCTTGTCGGCCGTGCGGCTGTACTTCATGTCGGCGCGCTCGGTGGCGCGGCGCTTGCGAATCGCCCAGCCGATGTCGTTGCCGGCCAGGTCGCCCATGCGGAACGGGCCCATGGCAAAGCCGAACTTCTCGACGGCC
>JBDUCH010000112.1:0-11275 GCA_040003555.1 Variovorax sp.
CGCAGCCCGCGAACTACGAGCAGCTGCACCTGTCGATGCTGGCCGGCCTGCTCGGGAACATCGGCTGGAAGCTGGAGGATGACGAAGCGTATCTGGGTGCGCGCGGCATCAAGTTCTACCGGCATCCGGGCGCACACCTCAAGAAGAAGCCGGGCCGCTGGATCGTTGCGGCCGAGCTGGTCGAGACCACGCGCCTTTTTGGCCGAGGCATCGCCAACATCGAGCCGCAGTGGCTCGAGCAGGTGGCGGGCCATCTGCTCAAGAAGCAACTGCTCGATCCGCACTGGGAGAAGAAGGGCGCGCAGGTCACGGCGCTGGAGCGCGCCACCTTGTATGGCCTGGTGGTCTACAGCGGCCGGCGTGTCGACTTCACCAAGGTGGATCCCGTGGCCGCGCGCGAGATCTTCATTCGCGAAGCGCTGGTCGGTGGGCAATGGGACAGCAAGTTCCCGTTCCTCGCCGCCAACCGCAAGCTGGTGAAGGAAGTGGAGGGCCTCGAACACAAGTCGCGCCGGCAGGACGTGCTGGTCGACGATGAGCTGATCTATGCGTTCTACGACGCGCAACTGCCACCCGATGTGGCCAGCGGTGCATCGTTCGAGCATTGGTACAAGGAGCGTTCGCGCACCGAGCCGCGCCTTTTGTTCCTGACGCGCGATGAGCTCATGCGGCACCAGGCGGCCGGCATCACGACCGATTCGTTCCCGCCGACGCTCCGCCTGGGCGGCGTCGATTGCGCGGCGACCTACCTGCACGAACCCGGCGACGCGCGCGATGGCCTGACGGTGACAGTGCCGCTGTTCGTGCTGAACCAGGTCAGCGAGGAGCGCAGCGAGTGGCTGGTCACCGGCATGCTCAAGGACAAGTTGCAGGCGCTGCTCAAGAGCCTGCCGCAGCGGCCGCGCTCGCGCCTGGTGCCGCTGCCGGAGTCGGCCTCGAAGCTGGCCGAGGCGATGTCGGTTCCCGAGGCTTTCGGCGCCGGATCGCTGACCGATGCGCTGCTCAAGCGCGTGCGCGACCTCACCAGCCTCGACGTGAAGCGTGCCGACTTCAAGCTCGACATGCTGCCGCCGCATCTGTTCATGAACCTGCGCGTGGTCGACGAGCACGGCCGCCAGCTCGGCATGGGGCGCAACCTTGGTGCGCTCAAGGCCGAACTCGGGGCGCAGGCGCGTGGCGCGTTCCAGGCGCTGGCGGGGCTCAATGTCAAGAAGACCACCGATTCAGAGCATAAAGTGGCCGCTGCGCCCGCGGGACGCGCGCAGGCGGCTGTCAAGAACATGGCAGCGGAGCCCTCGTTGCCGGCGGGACAACGCTACGTGGCCTGGACCTTCGGCGAGCTGCCGGAGTTGATGGAAGTGCGGCGCGGCGCGCAATCGCTGGTCGGCTTTCCCGCACTGGTGAACGACGGGCATCCCGATGGCGTGACCATCGAGGTGTTCGACGAGCCGGCCGTCGCTGCGACCAAGCACCGCGCCGGGCTGCGTCGCCTGGTCGCTCTGCAGCTCAAGGACGCGCTCAAGTACCTCGAGAAGAACATTCCCGACCTACAGAAGATGGCCGTGGCCTTCATGCCGCTCGGCACCGTGGAAGAACTGCGCGCGCAGATCATCGACGTGGCGCTGGATCGGGCGTTCCTGCAGGAACCGTTGCCCACCGACGAGTCCGCATTCAAGCGCCGCATCGAAGAAGGGCGCGGCCGGCTCACGCTGATCGCCAACGAGGTCGCGCGGCTGGCCAGCGTGATCCTGGTCGACTACGCGGCCGCAGTGCGCAAGATCAAGGACACCAGGCTGCAGCCGGAATCGGTGCAGGACGCCGCACAGCAATTGCAGCGGCTGGTCGGCAAGCGCTTTATTGCCGAAACGCCCTGGCCGCAACTCCAGCACTTTGCGCGCTACCTCAAGGCCATCGTGCTGCGGCTCGACAAGCTGCGTGCCGATGCCGCGCGCGATACGGCCAAGCTCGCCGAACTGCGTCCGCAGGAACAGCGCTACTGGCGCCTGGTGGCCGAACGCAAGGGTGCGGTCGACGAACGCATGCTGGAATTCCGGTGGTTGCTGGAGGAACTGCGCGTGAGCTTCTTCGCGCAGGAACTGCGTACGCCGCAGCCGGTGAGCGTCAAGCGGCTCGACAAGGCCTGGACGCAGCTCGACGCATGAAAAAGCCCGCCGAAGCGGGCTTTCGAGGGGTTTCGGCCGGGGGCTATATGCGGCCCATCAGCAGCAGCACGATCACGACCAGCAGCACCAGGCCGAGGCCGCCGCTCGGGCCGTAGCCCCAGCTGCGGCTGTAGCCCCAGCTCGGCAGCGCGCCGACCAGCAACAGAACCACCACGATCAGCAGGATCAACGAGAGCGACATGAACTTCTCCTAAAGGCATTGCAAAGAAGTCGATGGTCGGCTCCGGCGGGCCGATCGCCTAGGGAAAGCAGCCCCTTCGGCAGTCAGGAAGCACCTACGACTGTTGTCAGAGCCGGGCGAGTCGTTCCAGCGCCGCGTTGAGCGTTTCGTCCTTCTTGGCAAAGCAGAAGCGCACCACGCGCTGGTCGAAGCCATTGCCGTAGAAGGCCGAGAGCGGAATCGCCGCCACGCCAATCTCGCCGGTGAGCCACAGGCAGAACTCGGATTCCGACAGGCCGCTCACGGCCGAGATGTCCACGCACTGAAAGTAAGTGCCCTCGCTCGGCAGCAGTTTCAGGCGTGTCTTCGCCAGGCCGGCGGCAAACAGGTCGCGTTTGCGCTGGTAGAAGGCCGGCAACTCGAGGTAGGGCGCCGGGTCGGCCATGAACTGCGCCAGCGCATGCTGCATCGGCGTATTGACGGTGAACACGTTGAACTGGTGCACCTTGCGGAACTCGGCCGTCAGCGGGGCCGGCGCGGCGACGTAGCCGACCTTCCAGCCGGTCACGTGGTAGGTCTTGCCGAAGCTGCTGACGATGAAGCTGCGTGCCGCCAGTCCCGGGTAGCGCGCGGCGCTTTCGTGGCGCTGCGGCGCGTAGACCATGTGCTCGTAGACCTCGTCGGCAATCACCAGCACTTCGGTGGGCGCCAGCAGGTCGTCGAGCCGGCGCATCTCCGCATCCGTCCACACGGTGGCGCTCGGGTTGTGCGGGGTGTTGACGATGATCGCGCGCGTTTTTGGCGTGAGCGCGGCGGCGATCTTGTCGAAGTCGGGCCGGAACGTACCCGTGAGCGGCACGCGCACCACGCTGCCGCCGGCCAGTTCGATGTTGGGCACGTAGCTGTCGTAGCAGGGCTCCAGCACGATCACCTCGTCGCCCGCGCGCACCACGGCAAGGATGGCGGTGATGATGGCCTGCGTGGCGCCGGCGGTGATGGTGATCTCGTCGGCGGCGCTGTAGCGGTGACCGTAAAGCGCCTCGATCTTCGACGCGATCGCGTTGCGCAGCGGCAGGATGCCGGGCATCGGCGGGTACTGGTTGTGGCCGGCGGCCATCGCGTCCGTGACGGCCTGCAGCAGCTTCGGATCGCAGCCGAAGTCCGGAAAGCCCTGGCCGAGATTGACCGCATTTTTCTCGGCGGCGAGCGCCGACATCACGGTGAAGATGGTGGTTCCGACAGCCGGCAATTTGGTGGCGATGTCGGGCGTGCGGGGGGCGGTCAGTACCGTGCTCATGATTTCGTGCTTGAGGGAGAGCCTACAAACCGTAGTCCTGGTTGTGGCCGGCAAGGGCTCTGGCGATGAGGTTGCGATCGAGCCGGTCGCTCAGCAACTCGGCGAACTTGAAGACGAAGTTGCGCAGGTAGGCGCTGCGCTTGAAGGCCACGCGTGCGATGTTGGTGCCGAAAATGTGGCCCATCGGGCGCACCACGAGGTCGGCATTGGTGTCGTCGCGCACCGCCATCTCGGCCACGATACCGACGCCGAGGCCGAGCCGCACATAGGTCTTGATCACATCGGAGTCGATCGCTTCGAGTGCGATGCGCGGCGTGAGCTTCTTCTGCGCGAAGGCATGGTCGATTCGCGTGCGCCCGGTGAACGACGGATGGTAGGTGATGATCGGTTCGTGCGCGATATCTTCGAGCGAGACGCGCTCCTTGCCCGCCAGCGGATGGTCTTTCGGCAATACCAGCACGTGCTGCCATTCGTAGCAGGGCAGTGTCACGAGTTCGGCGTAGCCATCGAGCGATTCGGTCGCGATGCCGATTTCGGCGATCTCGTCGATCACCATGCGCGCCACCTGATCCGGAGATCCCTGGTGCAGGCTCACGTTGACCTTGGGGTAGGCCTCGCGCAGCTTCGCCACCGGCACCGGCAGCACATAACGCGCCTGCGTGTGGGTGGTGGCGATCGAGAGCGTGCCGCTGTCCTGCGCGCTGAATTGCTCGCCGATGCGCTTGAGGTTGCCGACCTCGCGCATGATCAGTTCGATGCTCGCGATCACGTGCTGGCCCGGCTCGGTCACGCGCTTCAGGCGCTTGCCGTGGCGCGCGAAGATCTCGACGCCGAGTTCTTCCTCGAGTTCGATGATGGCCTTGGAAACGCCGGGTTGCGAGGTATGCAGCGCTTTGGCCGCCTCGGTCAGATTCAGGTTGCGGCGTACCGCTTCCTGCACAAATTTGAATTGGTGCAGATTCATAACAAATTCCGTTCTTTTACGGGATTCATTATGCCTTCTGAATCTATCGATGTCGGCGGATCATCCTGCGCGAGCGCAATCCGGGCCATCAGATCGATCAGTTCCGGCTCTTCGCCAACCGCCTTGCGCAGCGAGAAATCGACCGCCGGATGCGCCGTGCGAAGCTGCTCCAGCAACAGCGGCAGATCCTCGCGCAGATGTTTGCCCATGCCGAGAAACAGCGGCACCACGCGCACGCTGCGTGCGCCGCCGGCCACCATCTGCGCCGCGGCCGTCGGCAGGTCGGGCTCGACCAGTTCGAGGTAGGCGCAGGCCACCTGGGCCGCTGGGTCGTGCTCGCCAACCCTGCGTGCGACGGCTTCGACCGGCTCGCGCCAGCGCACGTCGCGCGAGCCGTGCGCAAACAGCAGGATGCCGCGCTCGCCACCCATCGCTAACGTCTCAACACCAGCCAGCTGAAGGCGGCCAGCGACATCACCGAATAGATCATCCCCGGCGCCGCCGCTGTGATCCACGGCGACCAGGTGCGCAGGTTGCCGATGTAGCCGAACACGTTGTTAAGCAGGAAGAAGCTGATGCCGATCAGCACGCCGCCGAACACATAGCTGGCGATGCCGGCCTGCCGAAAGTGCAGGTATGCGAAAGGCAGGGCGAGCACCACCATCACCAGGCAGGAGAGCGGGTAGAACACCTTGCGCCAGAACTCGATTTCGTAGCGCTGCGCCTTCTGGCCGTTGGCATCGAGGTGGCGGATGTAGTCGAACAGGTCGAAGGTGCTCATGCGGTCGGGCTTCAGCAGCGCAACCGACACCATTTCGCCGGTCAGCGAACTGGGCCAGCGCAGCCCGGCGGTGGTCACGGTCTGCACATGCGCCTTGTCGGCATTGCGGGTTTCGTATTGCTGGCGCTCGACCCCATAGAGCATCCAGGTGCCACTGCTTTCGATCACCGCGAACTCGGCCGAGGTTTGCGAGGCGAGGAAGCCCTTATCATCGAATTCGAAGATGCGCGGGTGTTTGAGCGTGCCATCGCGATCCATCGACACCACATTCACCGCGTAGGAGTTCTCGCCCTGCTTCTCGCGCAGCCACGCCCCGGTGTTGCCGCCCATGGCGTAGACGCCCTGGTAGCGCGCCTTGAGCAATTGAGCGGTGCGGTCGCTGAACGGCGCAAGGTAGTCACCGACCGCGAACGTGAGCACCACGAAGCCGGCTCCCAGCAGCAGCAGCGTGCGCAGCGCGCGCCAGGGTCCGAGGCCACTGGTGCGCAGGATGGTGTATTCCGAGCTTTGTGCGAGCCGCGCCATCACGAAGATGGTGCCGATGAGCACTGCGATGGGCAGCAACTCGTACATGTGGCTTGGCACCAGCATGGTCACATAGAGCAGTGCCTGCGGCAGTCCGTAGCCGAGCGCGTTGGGCTTGTTGACGGCCTGCAGCTCGTCGACAAAGTCGAAAAAGAAGAACAGGCACAGAAAGCCAAGGGTCACGAAGGCCACGGCCCTCAGCACCTCGCCATAGATCAGTCGTCGAATGGTTTTCACGCGGTCGGTATGGGTGCAGGGGCAGGGCGCCGCGCCCTCAGACCCCAGTTGTTATGGCGTTTGGCAAGCCAGAGCAGCGCCAGCATGAACACGCCGCCGTGCAGCATCAGCAGGAAGACGCTGGCGCTGACGCGGCCCGACCCGACCCAGCCCTGGCCGAGATTGAGAATGTTGTAGTAGATGACGAATGCGAACAACGCGAACAGCAGGTTGCCGCTGCGGCCGACACGCGGGTTGACACTCGACACGGCGAGCGCCAGCAGCACGAAGTTGATGGCCGCCAGCAGCATGCCGATGCGCCAGGCGAGCTCGGCCCGATAGACCGGCGTCGGGTTGGCCAGCAGCGCCATCGTGGTGCGCGCGCGCGCCGGCGTGTTGTCGGCCGAGGCTGCCACGTTGCTTCCGGTCTTGGCGCCGTAGGTGTCGAACTCACTGATCTTCAGTCCGGTCTTGTCGAGCGGGCGCTCGAGCCGCTGGCCGTTGCTCAGCATCAGGTAGCGGGTGTCGTTGATCGATTCGACCTTGCCGCTGCGGGCCGAGGTGACGATCTGGCGGTTGCGTTCGATCGAAGAAATGAACACGTTCGACGCAACGGTTCCGTTGGCCGTGTCCTTGTCGATGAAGAACACGCGGTTGCGGCCAGACGACTCCTGGAACTCGCCGGGCGCCACGCGGTCGATGTCGCCACGCCGCTCGTACTGCTCGCGCATGCCCTGCGTCTGCGAGTTGGCCCACGGCCATCCCACCAGGGACAGCACTGCGATCAACAGCAGCACCGGCCAGGAAAAGCGGAACAGCGGCTCGATGAAATCGGTCAGGCCGCGACCGCTGGAGAACCAGATGATCATTTCGCTGTCACGGTACATGCGCGACAGGGTGCCGACGATGGAAACGAACAGGCTCAGGCTCAGGATGGTCGGCATGTAGCCGATCACCGTGTAGGTCATCACGAGAAACACTTCGGCCGGATCGACGCTGCCCTTGGCCGCGAGGCCCAGGGTGCGGATCAGCATCATCGTCATCACGATCGTGACCAGAACCACCAGGGTGGCTCCGAAGCTGCGCGACAGCTCCTTGCGTAGGGAGGAATGGAATAACATCGTCAGGGAAAAGAAGGATTATGGACTTTCAACTCAAGACCCTCTCCGTGGCCCAAGCGGCAACCGAAAAGACCGACGCACTGATCGTGCTGGCGGGCTCCGCCGACAACAAGGCAGGCGGCCCGCTGGCCGAACTGCTCGCCCAGGCCCGCGAGGCCGGCGACCTTCCTGCCAAGGCCGGCAAACTGTTGCAGCTTTATCGTCCGGCGGGTGTCGCGGCGCCGCGCGTGGTGCTGGTTTCGATCGGCGACGGCGCGGCAAGCGCGGTGCGTACCGCGGTCGGCGCCGGGGTTCAGGCCGTCAAGGGCAGCAATCCGAAGCGCGTTGCCATCGTGTTCGCGCAGCCCCCCGACGCGGCGGCATTGCGCCTCGCCGTGCTTGCTGCGGCAGACGCCACCTACGTGTAC
This sequence comes from Variovorax sp., assembly GCA_040003555.1. GTDB lineage: Bacteria > Pseudomonadota > Gammaproteobacteria > Burkholderiales > Burkholderiaceae_C > Variovorax. The sequence continues at coordinate 7,655 of JBDUCH010000112.1, forward strand.
ACGACTACCAAGCCCAAGGCGGAGGCCCGCACGGTTCGCCATGTCACGCTGGGTGTGCCCGACGCCGCCGCGCTGAATCCGGCTTTCCAGGAAGCCAAGGCCACGGTGGCCGGCATCGAGTTCGCCAAGGAGTGGGGCAATCGCCCCGCGAACCATGCCACGCCCACCCTGCTGGCCGAAGCCGCGAAAAGTCTTGCCGAAGTGCCGCACATCAAGTGCGAGGTGCTGGGCCCCAAGGAAGTGGCCAAGCTTGGCATGGGCTCTTTTGCCGCCGTGGCGCAGGGTTCGTCGGAGCCGCTGCGCTTCATCGTGTTGCGCTACCAGGGGGGCGCCAAGGACGAGCCGCCCGTGGTGCTGGTCGGCAAGGGCATCACCTTCGATACCGGCGGGGTGTCGCTGAAACCGGCGGCCGAAATGGACGAGATGAAGTTCGACATGTGCGGCGCGGCCAGCGTGCTGGGCGTGTTCCGCGCGCTCGGCGACTGCAAACCCGCGATCAACGTGGTCGGCCTGATTCCATCGTGCGAGAACATGAACGACGGTGCTGCGCTCAAGCCCGGCGACGTCGTCACAAGCATGAGCGGGCAAACCATCGAGGTGCTCAACACCGATGCAGAAGGCCGCCTGATCCTGTGCGATGCACTGACCTACGCCAAGCGCTTCGCGCCGGCTGCCGTGATCGACATCGCGACGCTGACGGGCGCCTGCGTGGTGGCACTGGGCGGCGTGCGCAGCGGTTTGTTCTCGAGCGACGACACACTGGCCGCAGCGCTGGAGACGGCGGGCGAGCAATCGCAAGACCGCTGCTGGCGCATGCCGCTCGACGACGAGTATGCGGAAGGCCTCAAGACGCATTTCGCCGATGTGGCCAACATCGCGGGCCGGGCTGGCGGCGCGATCACCGCAGCCAAGTTCCTGCAGCGTTTTGCGGGTGACTTCCCGTGGGCGCATCTGGACATTGCGGGCACGGCCTGGAAGAGCGGCCCGGCCAAGGGTTCGACCGGGCGACCCGTGGGCCTGCTGCTGTCGTACCTGACGGCGCGCGCCGCAGCTGCTTCCGCCGCAACGCCTGCCAAGTCCGCCAAGCGCAAGACCCGATAGTCAGGCAAGCAGTCCCGTGACCGAGATTGACTTCCACTTCAACGCCGCCGACAAGGTGAGCCACACTTGCAGGTTGCTGCGCAAGGCGGTGGTGGTCAGCGGCGCGCGCGTCGTGGTCACGGCCGATGCCGCGATGCTCGACGCCATCGACGCCGCGCTCTGGCAGTTTTCGGCCACCGACTTCATCGGCCATTGCCGCAGCGACGGCGAGCCGCAGATGCTCGCGCGGTCGCCGGTGGTGCTGGCCGCTTCGGATGCAGTCGGCTTGCCGCACCAGCAGGTGCTGGTGAACCTGGGCGAGGTCGTGCCGGCCGGTTTCGAGCGCTTCGAGCGCCTGATCGAGGTCGTCACCGGGGACGAAGCCGACCGCATGGCGGGCCGGGCGCGTTGGCGCCACTATGCCGAACGTGGCTACGCGTTGAAGCGTCATGACCTGTCCGGAGGTGGCGTCTGATGGTGAGCACGCTGCGCACACCGCCGCGCTTTGTCCCCACGCTCACTGCCGTGGTCGAACTGCCCGTGCCGCCGGCTGAGACGCCCGAGCCCGTGGCCGAAACAGAAACCGTCGTGTCGCAGGCGGCGTTCCACAGCACCGAGGAAGAAAAGGCCGCCATGGCGCCGGGCCTGGCGCTGTCGGATGCCGAGGCATTCCGCTTCGAGGAGGGCCTGGTTCACCGCGTGTTGCAGCGGGTCGATCTTTCGCTCGAAGCCCGCATGACCGACACCGTGTCGGCTGCTGTCCAGCAGCAACTCGACAGCATGCTGCCGCGCCTGCGCTCGGAAATCGAAACGATTCTGCGGGAACTCGTGGTCGAAGCGCTGGCGCATGAACTTTCCGAAAACACAGGGTCTGCGACAGGATTGGGCCCCGAATCCTTGGGCTAAACTCCGCGCCGGGTCGATGCGCGAGGGCGCGGCGATGCGTGGCACGGCGCGGAATTTGCTCTGTTATCTTGCCCGGATCAACCGACCGGTTTTTGTTGTTTATCTAATTCATCCATGTTCTGGAGGTTCCCATGCAATTGAAATGGACTGCGGTCGCTTTGGCTGCTCTCACGCTTGTGGCTTGCGGCAAAAAAGAAGAAGCTGCCGCCCCTGCTGCCACGCCGGCGCCAACTGCTGCTGCACCCGCCCCCGCCGCACCTCCTGCCGATGCAATCGTCGTCAAGATCGGGCACGTGGGCCCCACCAGTGGCGCCATCGCCCACCTGGGCAAGGACAACGAACTCGGCGCCAAGATGGCCATCGAAGACCTGAACGCCAAGGGCGTGAAGATCGGCGACAAGGTTGCCAAGTTCGAACTGCTGGCTGAAGACGACGCCGGCGATCCGAAGCAAGGCACCGCTGTGGCCCAGAAGCTGGTCGACAGCAAGGTCAACGGCGTGGTCGGTCACCTGAACTCGGGCACCACCATCCCGGCTTCCAAGCTGTACAGCGACGCTGGCATTCCCCAGATTTCGCCTTCGGCCACCAACCCCAAGTACACGCGCCAAGGTTTCAAGACCACGTTCCGCGTGGTGGCTGACGACACGCAACTCGGCGGCACGCTGGGCAAGTACGCGGTCGAAACGCTGAAGGGCAAGAACATCGCCGTGATCGACGACCGCACGGCCTACGGCCAGGGCGTTGCCGAAGAGTTCGAGAAGGCCGCCAAGGCTGCCGGCGCCACCATCGTCGGCCACGAATTCACGACCGACAAGGCCACCGACTTCAACGCCATCCTGACCAAGCTCAAGGGCGCCAAGCCCGACGTGCTGTTCTTCGGCGGTATGGACGCCGTTGCCGGCCCGATGCTCAAGCAGGTCAAGCAGCTGGGCATGAGCGTCAAGTTCATGGGTGGCGACGGCATGTGCACCGGCGAGCTGGCCAAGCTGGCCGGCGATGCCGTGGGCGAAGAAATGGTCGTGTGCGCGGAAGCCGGCGGCGTGGACGGTGACTTCAAGGCACCGCTTGAAGCCTGGAAGACCAAGTTCAAGGAAAAGAATGGCGTCGAAGTGCAGATCTATGCACCGTACGTCTACGACGCCGTGAACGTGATGGTTGCTGCAATGGAAAAGGCCGGCTCTTCGGATCCGGTCAAGTACCTGCCTGAAATCGGCAAGATCCAATACAAGGGTCTGACCGGCCCGATCGCATTCGACGAAAAGGGCGACATCAAGAACGGCGCGCTGACCCTGTACACCTACAAGGCCGGCAAGCGCGAGCAACTCGCCGTGGTGCGCTGAACTGGTTCTTCGTTAATCAGTTTGAATTAAAAAAGGGCCTTCGGGCCCTTTTTCTTTGCACGCACCACTTGCAAATTCAAGTTTTTAGGCTCATTGTCGATACCGATAGTGGTTTCTCCATGGGTCTCCTAACCAAAGATCCTTAGGCCTGCCTCAACGCAGGCCTCTTTTTGTCTGCGGCGTATCTGGCCGCCGCACAAAGCAAAACGGGCCCCGAAGGGCCCGTTTTCATTGCTGTTGTGGCGGAGCAGGCGGGATTCGAACCCGCGGAGGGCTATTAACCCTCACACGCTTT
>JBDUCH010000113.1:0-11244 GCA_040003555.1 Variovorax sp.
GTGTTCGCCTGGCCCGGCATCGGCCGGCTGATGTTCGACGCGCTGCTGCAGCGCGACTACAGCCTGCTGCTCGGCGCCTTTCTCGTGACGGCCGCCATGGCGGTGCTGTTCAACCTCGTCACCGACCTCGTCTACACGCTGGTCGACCCACGCATCGAGCTGACATGATGAAAAGCCCCTTCTGGCGCCGCTTCACCCGAAACAAAGGGGCGGTCATCGGCATGGTGGTGCTGGTGATCGTCGCCATCGTCGCGATCCTCGGCCCCTGGATCGCCACCAACGATCCGTGGGGCATGGTGCAGCAGCCCTTTCTGCGCCCCTGGACGGAGCCGGGCTATGCCATGGGCACCGACACGCTGGGCCGCGACATCATGTCCGGCGTGATCCATGGCGCGCGCATCTCGCTGCTGATCGGCGTGGTGTCGACCGTGGTGGCGTTGCTGATCGGCGTCACGCTGGGCGCCATCGCCGGCTATTTCGGCGGCTGGATCGACGCGGGCCTGATGCGCTTCACCGAGATCTTCCAGGCGGTGCCGAGCTTTGCGCTGGCGATCGTGCTGGTCGCCATCTTCCAGCCATCGGTGGGCTCAATCGTCGCGGCCATCGCCATCGTGTCATGGCCGCCGGTGGCGCGGCTGGTGCGCAGCGAGTTCCTCACGCTGCGCCAGCGCGACTTCGTGCAGGCCGCGCTGCTGGCCGGCCAATCGACGCCGCGCATCATCCTCACGCAGATCCTGCCCAACGCCATGTCGCCCATCATCGTCATGGCGTCGCTGATGGTGGCCACGGCGATCCTGCTCGAATCGAGCCTGAGCTTTCTCGGCCTCGGTGACCCGAACCAGATGAGCTGGGGCTACATGGTCGGCTCGGCCCGCACCGTGCTGCGCCAGGCTTGGTGGATGGCGCTGTTCCCGGGGCTGGCGATCGTGTTCACCGTGCTGGCGCTCAACCTCGTGGGCGAGGGCCTCAACGACGGCCTCAACACGCGGCTCGACGGGAGAAGCAAATGAGCGCGACCGTTGCGAGCGTGCCCGCGGCCGTGCAGCCGGTGCTCGACATCGTTGGCCTCGGCATCAGCCTGCCCGCAGGTGCCGACCGCGCGCTGGCGGTCGATGGCGCCACGCTGTCGGTGCTGCCCGGCCAGACGCTCTGCGTCGTGGGCGAATCGGGTTCTGGCAAATCGATGATCGCCAACGCCGTCATGGGCCTGCTGCCGCGCCCGCACGTCGCGCCGGTGGCCGGGCAGATCCTGTTCGAGGGCCGCGACCTGCTGCAGCTGACCGAAGCGCAGATGCGCGAGTTGCGCGGCCGACGCATCGGCATGGTGTTCCAGGAGCCGATGACGGCGCTGAACCCGGTGATGCGCATCGGCGAGCAGATCGGCGAGGTGTTCGACGCGCACGGCAAGGTGCCCGCGGCCGAGAAGCGCCGGCGCATCCTCGCGGCGCTCGCCGACGTGGGCCTGCCCGATCCCGAACTGCTGATCGACGCCTACCCGTTCCGCCTGTCGGGCGGGCAGCGCCAGCGCGTGATGATCGCCTGCGCGCTGGTGCTGGAGCCGGTGCTGCTGATCTGCGACGAGCCGACCACGGCGCTCGACGTGACCACGCAGGCGCAGATCCTCAAGCTCATCCGCGAGCTGCAGCAGCGCCGCGGCACCGCAGTGCTGTTCATCACGCACGACTTCGGCGTGGTCTCCGAGATCGCCGACCAGGTGGTGGTGATGCAGACCGGCAAGCTGGTCGAGGCCGGCCCGACGCGTCAGGTGCTCACCGCGCCGCAGCACCCCTACACCCGCAAGCTGATTGCGGCGATTCCCGACGGCGAAGCCGCGAGCCCGGTGCGGCAGGACGATGCCGTTCGCCTGTTGCAGGTGCAGGATCTTTGCAAGACCTACCGCACCGGCAACGGCCTGTTCAAGCGCGGCCGCTCGGTGCAGGCCGCGAAGGACATCAGCTTCGACCTGCTGCGCGGCGAAACGCTGGGGCTGGTGGGCGAGTCGGGCTCGGGCAAGTCGAGCGTCGGGCGCTGCCTCGTGGGCCTGGCGCCGTTCGACAGTGGCCGCATCCTCTTCAAGGGCCGCAACCTCGCGCAGGGCGGCAACGTGCGCCAGGCGGCCGGCGGCAAGATCCAGATGGTGTTCCAGGATCCGTATGCGTCGCTCAACCCGCGGCACCGCATCGGCGCCGCGATCGCGGGCGGGCCGATCGCGCAGGGCGTGGGCAAGGCCGAGGCGATGGCGCGCGCCATGGAGCTGCTGCAGCTCGTCGGCCTTGGCGCCGACGCGGCGCAGCGCTATCCGCACGAGTTCTCGGGCGGGCAGCGCCAGCGCATCGGCATCGCCCGCGCGCTGGCGTTGCAGCCCGAACTGCTGGTGGCCGACGAGCCGGTGTCGGCGCTCGACGTGTCGGTGCGGGCCCAGGTGCTGGAGCTGTTCGCCCAGGTGCGCGAGCGCTTCCAGCTGGCGATGGTGTTCATCACGCACGACCTGCGCGTGGCCGGCCAGATGTGCGACCACATCGCGGTGATGCAGCGCGGCGTGGTGGTCGAGTACGGCGAAACGCAGAAGGTGCTGCGCGACCCGCAGCACGAATACACCCGCAAGCTGATCGACGCGGTGCCGCGGTTGGCCGCGCTCGATCGCCCGATCGCGATGGCCGCATGATGGACGTGCGTGCGAACACCCGCGGGCCCTGCGTGGCGCTGCTGAGCGAGGTGCTGGACATGCAGTACCTGGTGCCGGCTTTCCGCGAGGCCTGCCCCGGCATCGACCTGCGCCTGGGCGCCGATCTCGGGCCACTGGAAGACATCGATGCCGCCGTCTGCTGGTTTCCGCCGCACGGCCAGCTCGCGCAACTGCCAAAGCTCACGCTGGTGCAGTCGCTCGCGGCCGGCATCGACCATATCGTGGCCGACCCTGCGCTGCCGCGCGAGCGCCCGCTGTGTCGCATCGTTGACACCGGCATGGCCGCCGGCATGAAGGCCTACGTGACCTGGGCCGTGGTGCAGCAGCATCGCGGCATGAAGGCCTATGTGGCCAGCTCGGCGGCCGGCAAATGGGAAGAGCAGAACGTGGTGTCGCCGCGCCGCTACCGCGTCGGCATCGCCGGGCTCGGCACGCTCGGCATGGCCTGCGCCGAGACGCTCGCGAGCATCGGCTACGAGGTCAGCGGCTGGAGCCGAAGCGCCAAGTACGACCTGCCTGCCGGCGTCACCGGCTTTCATGGGGATGCGCAGCTCGATGCATTCTTGGCGCGCTGTGACACGCTGGTGTGCCTGCTGCCACTCACGCCGCAAACGCAGGGCTTTCTCGATGCCGCGCTGTTCGCCAAGCTGCCGCGCGGCGCGCACCTGGTCAACGTGGGGCGCGGCGACCATCTGGTCGAGGCCGACCTGCTGCTTGCACTCGACGCGGGCCAGCTCTGCGCCGCCACGCTCGACGCGTTTTCGCAGGAGCCGCTGCCGCCGGGCCATCCGTTCTGGGGCGACGACCGCATCCTCGTCACGCCGCACATCGCCACGCGCACCGACCGGCTCGTGATCGCGCAGCAGACGCTGGCCAATCTTGCGTCGCTGCAGCAGGGGCAGCGGCCGGCCAACCAGGTCGATCTCGAACGCGGCTACTGAAGCACGCGCCCTTTCATTCAACTTGCTGCACCGCCTTTCCTGCCATGAACGCCATCACCGTCGCCGAACGCGCCGCCCACGACATCGCCGCGCACCTGCATCCCTTCACCAACCTGGCCACCCATCCGCAGGTCGGGCCTCTGGTGATCACGCGCGGTGACGGCATCTTCGTGGAAGACGACCAGGGCCGTCGCTATCTCGAGGCGATGTCGGGCCTGTGGTGCGCGTCGCTGGGCTTCAGCAACGCGCGGCTGGCCAAGGCCGGCAGCGAGGCGCTGCATGGGCTTCCGTACTATCACACCTTCAACGGGCGCTCGAACCCGGCCGCCATCGCGCTGGCCGAAAAGCTGCTGACGCTGGCACCGGTGCCGATGTCCAAAGTGTTCTTCGCCAACTCCGGCTCCGAAGCCAACGACAGCGCGGTCAAGCTGGTCTGGTACTACCACAACGCCATCGGCAAACCGGCCAAGAAGAAGATCATCGCGCGCAAGAACGCGTACCACGGCGTCACCGTCGCGGCGGCCAGCCTGAGCGGGCTGGTGCCGAACCACCGCGACTTCGACCTGCCGATCGACCGCATCCTGCATGTGGAGTGCCCGCACCACTACCGCTTCGCCGAAGCCGGCGAGAGCGAGGAAGCCTTCGCGATGCGGCTGGCCGATGCACTGGAACAGCGCATCCTGGCCGAAGGCCCCGAGACGGTGGCCGCCTTCATTGCCGAGCCGGTGATGGGCGCCGGCGGCGTGCTGGTGCCACCCGCCACCTATTTCGAGAAGGTGCAGGCCGTGCTGCGCAAGTACGAGGTACTGCTGATCGCCGACGAGGTGATCTGCGGCTATTGCCGCACCGGCGAGATGTTCGGCTCCACCACCTTCGGCCTGCAGCCCGACATCCTCACCTCGGCCAAGGCGCTGTCGTCGGGCTACGCAGCGATCTCGGCGGTGATGGTCAACGAGAAGGTGCACGCGGCAGTGGCCGCCAACAGCGGCAAGATCGGCACCTTCGGCCACGGCTTCACCTACTCGGGCCATCCGGTCGCGGCGGCGATCGCGCTCGAAACGCTGCAGGTCTACGAGGACGACAACATCCTCGCGCACGTGCGGTCGCTGGCGCCACAGTTTCAGCGTGGCCTGCAGCGCCATGCGTCGCGCGCCCATGTCGGCGAGGTGCGCGGCGTCGGTCTCATCGGCGCGATCGAACTCTCGGCCGACCCCGCAAAGCGCACGCCGTTCGACCCGGCCCTGAAGGCCGGTGCGCGGCTCGCCGAGCTCGCGCTCGCACAGGGCCTGATCGTGCGCGCCATGGGCGACGCGGTGGCGTTCTGCCCGCCGCTCATCATCACCGCCGAACAGGTCGACGAGATGTTCGCGCGCTTCGACCGCGCCTTCGAACTGTTCGAGGCCTCGCTCTGATGCAGGCCTTCTTTACCGACGACCAGCTGCTGCACGACCCGCAGCAGTTCATGCGTCTCGGCCGCATCAGCAAGCCGACTGACCTGCCAAGCCGTGCGCATGCGCTGCGCGACGCGCTGGCGGGGCGCGGCATCGCGCTGGAAGCGCCGCGCGACTTCGGCCGTGCGCCGCTGGAGGCCGTGCACAGCGCCGACTACCTCGACTACCTGGAGACCGCGTACGACCTGTGGCGCGAACTGAAGATGCCCGGCGTAGAGCCCGGCATCGAAGTGCTGCCGAACCTCTCGCCCTACTACAACGGCACGCCCGGCATGGCGCGTGCACCGTGCCCGTCGCCGTCGCTGGTGGCACGCACCGGCTACTACATCAGCGATCTCTCGTGCCCCATCGGCCCGGCCACCTGGCGCGCAATTCTGCGCTCGGCCCACAGCGCCGTCGCTGCCGCCGATGCGGTGCTGGCTGGCGGCGACATGGCCTACGCGTTGTGCCGGCCCTCCGGCCACCATGCCCACCGCGACCGCGCGGGTGGCTTCTGCTTCATCAACAACAGCGCCATCGCCGCGCAGCATCGGCGGCGGCGGCATGGCCGCGTGGCGGTGTTCGATGTCGACGCCCATCACGGCGACGGCACGCAGAACATCTTCTACGCACGCAGCGACGTGCTCACGGTGTCGACCCACGCCGACCCGGCCGGCTACTACCCGTTCTACACGGGCTATGCCCACGAGCGCGGTGCCGGCGAGGGCGAAGGGTTCAACCTCAACCTGCCGCTTGCGCACGGTGCCGGCAATGACGTGTTCCTCGACGCGGTGGATCGCGGCGTGGCCGCGCTGCGCGACTTCGCGCCCGACGCGCTGGTGCTGCCGCTCGGCTTCGACACCTACAAGGACGATCCCATCAGCGTGCTGAAGCTCGACCTCGACGCCTACCGTCACATCGGCGCGCGCATCGGCGCACTGAAGCTGCCGACCGTGGTGGTGCAGGAGGGCGGCTACCTGGTCGATGCCATCGGGCCCGCGCTCGATATGTTCCTGGCTGGCTTCGAGGCAGGCCGGGGCGAGCCGTTGAAGCGCCGCGCATGACCACTGCCATGGCCGCCATCGCGCTGCGCCCGCCCGGCTCGAAGGCCGCGGGTGTCGCGCTCTTTTTCTGCGCACTGGTGGCCTTTGCCAGCTACGACGCGTTCTGCAAGTACATGCTGCAGTTCTACCCTGCGCCCTTCGTCAACCTGATGCGCTACGTGGCGGTGATCTGCATCGCGCTCGCGATGCTGCTGCGCCACGGCGACTTGCGCCTATGGCGCGTGCCGCAGAAAAAGCTGCTGCTGTTGCGCGGCGTGATGCTCGCCACCGTCGCCACCTGTTTCATGACGGCGCTGATCTGGATGCCGCTGGCCGAGGCCACCGCGATCTATTTCACCGCGCCGCTGCTGATGGTGGCGCTGTCGCCCTGGCTGGTCGGCGAGCATGTGCGGCGCAGCCGCTGGGTTGCGGTGACGGTGGGCTTCGCGGGCATGCTGCTGATCGTGCGGCCCGGCGGCGATCTGCCCTGGCTCGGCACGCTGCTGATGGCGGTGGCGGCGGTCTGCTATGCGATCTTTCAGCTGCTCACGCGGCGGCTCGCGGGCCTGGTGCCGAGCCCGGTGCAATACGCGTGGACGGCGCTGGTGTGCCTCGTGGCCACGGCCATTCCGGCGCCCTTCTTCCTGCCGGCCGAGGCGCCGCCCTGGGGTGCGGTGGGGCTGCTGCTCGCAGGCGGCGCCTGCAGCGGGGCTGCGCAGTGGCTGCTGCTGGCGGCCTTCGAGCGCGTCGAGGCTTCCACGCTCGCGCCGCTCAACTACTTTCAGCTGCTCCTGGCCGTGGGCTTCAGCACCTTCTGGTTCCATAAGCCACCCGACGGCCTGGCGCTTGCCGGCATCGCCCTGATCGTGGTGGCCGGCCTCTACCTGGCGCGGGCGCGGCCCGCCGCCGGCTTGTGAAAATAACGGCGACAACGGCCCGCACCGCGAGACAAACACACATGGCATTCCCTCCCTCCACTTCTTCCTCGTCTTCTCCCTCCTCTCCCGACAACGCGGACGCCTCCGTTTTCGAATCGGTCGAATCGACCGACCTGGTCGGCCTGGTCGAAGCACAACTGACGCGCGCCATCGTCGAAGGCCGGCTCGCGCCCGGCAGCCGCATCGTCGAGGCCGACATCGCGCGCCGCATGGGGATCAGCCGCGCACCGGTGCGCGAAGCGGCGCGCCGGCTGGAACGGCAGGGCGTGCTGGTGGCGCGGCCGCGCCATGGCTTCGCGGTGCGAAGCATCAGCGTGCAGGAGATCGACGAACTGTTCGAAGTGCGCATCTGCCTCGAACTCACCGCCATTGAGCGCGCCTGCATCAAGGCCAGCGAGGCCGATCTGGCGCGCTTGCCGGTGTTCGTGGATTCCATGGTCGACCTGGCGCCGACCGAGCCGCAACACAAGCGCATCGCGCGCGACCTGGAGTTCCACACGCTGATCAGCGAGCTCTCGGGCAACGCGCACCTGCACCGCATCTTCTCCAACACGCAGACCGAGATGCGCATGATCATCGCGCTGTGCGATGCGGTCTACCACGACCCCGCCGCCATGGCCGAGACGCATCGCCCGCTGTCCGACGCGCTGGTGAAGCGCGATGTGGCAGCGGCCCGCGCCGCGATGCGCCTGCACCTCGAAGACGCGTGGCAGCACGTGCGCGCGCTGTTCGTCGAGCAGCACGGAAGCGCCGCCGCCAGCCCTCGGGGAGCCGATCGATGAAGGTCGTCTACAGCGACACCCACAAGCACCATGACCCCCAGCTTTTCATGGTGCGCGGCAAGCTCAAGCGCAGCAACGAGCAGCCCGAGCGTGCGTTCCGCCTGCTGCAAGCGGTCGAGCAGGAGGGCCACGAGATCGTCACCACGCGCGACTTCGGCGCCGGCCCGCGCGCGGCGATCCATACGCCCGAGTACCTGCGCTTCCTGGAAACGGCCCATGCGCGCTGGCAACTGCTGGACGACCCGTCGGACGAGGTCATGCCCAACATCCACCCGTTCCCGGGCCAGCCCTGCACCTACCCGGAGAGCGTGGTCGGCCAGGCCGGCTTCCACATGGGCGATGCCGCCTGCTCGATCGGCGCGCACACCTGGCAGGCCGCCATCGCCTCGGCCAACATGGCCACGCACGCGGCGCAGCTGGTGCTCGACGGCGAGCGCGTTGCCTATGCACTGTGCCGCCCGCCGGGCCACCACGCCTACGTGGATCGTGCCAACGGCTTCTGCTACTTGAACAACGTCGCCATCGCGGCGCAGCACCTGCGCGGCGTGCACGACCGCGTGGCGATCCTCGACATCGACGTGCACCACGGCAACGGCACGCAGGGCATCTTCTACCGCCGCTCCGATGTGCTGACTCTCTCGCTGCACGGCGACCCGCGCAATTTCACGCCCTTCTTCACCGGCCATGCGCACGAGCGCGGCGAGGGCGAAGGCCTGGGCTACAACATCAACAAGCCGCTGGCGCTCGGCACCGACATCGACGGCTATCTGCCGATGCTGCGCGACGCCTGCGACAGCATCCGGGCCTTCGCGCCCGGCGCGCTGGTGGTGGCGCTCGGTCTCGACGCGCACGAGCACGATCCCTACAAGGGCATGAAGATCAAGACCGCGGGCTTTGCCGTGCTGCTGGCCGAGATCGCACGGCTGGGCCTGCCGACCGTGCTGGTGCAGGAAGGCGGCTACCTGTCCGACGACCTCGGGCCCAACATTGCGAGCGCGCTGCGCGGCTTCGAGAGCGCCGCATGAGCGCAGCGCCGGTGCTGAGCGAAGGCTCACCCGAACTCGACGAGGCCTGGGTGCGCCAACTCGCGCGGAAGCACTACGGCATCACCGGCGAGATGAAGGCCCTCACCGGCGAGCGCGACCGCAACTACCGGCTCGAACGCGCGAGCGACGGCGCGCGCTTCATGCTGAAGATCTCGCACCCGGCCGAGACCGCGCTGGTGGCCGACTTCCAGACCCAGGCCCTGCTGCACCTCGCGGCCGCCGACCCCGGCCTGCCGGTGCAGCGCATCGTGCCCACGCAGGAAGGCGAATCGTCGTTCCTTTGCGACCCCGGCGACGGGCTGCCGCGCGTGGTGCGCCTGTTCACCTACCTGCCCGGCCTGCCGCTGCCCGAGGCGCCGCGCACGCCGCTGCAGCAGCAGAACCTGGCGCGCATGCTGGCCCGGCTCGACCTCGCGCTCGCCGGCTTCGACCATCCGGCCGGCGACCTGCCGCTGCCATGGGACATCCAGCGCGCCGACGGCGTGCGCAGCCTGCTCGTGCACATTGCCGACCCCGAACGGCGCGCACTTGCAAGTGGTGCCCTCGACCGTTTCGAGCGCGAGGCCGCGCCGCTGCTGCGCACGCTGCCAGCGCAGCCGATCCACAACGACTTCAACATCTACAACGTGCTGGTGGCGCCGGACGACACCGACCGCATCGCCGCGATCCTCGATTTCGGCGACATGGTGCGCGCACCGTGCATCGACGACCTGGCCGTGGCCGCGGCCTACCAGATCGGCACCGGCGAGGATGCGCTGGTGGACATCGTGCCCTTCGTCGCGGCGTACCACGCGGTGCGGCCGCTCGCGCCGGCCGAAGTCGAGGTGCTGTTCACGATGATCACGGCGCGACTGGTGATGGTGGTCGCCATCAGCGGCTGGCGCGCCGCGCGCTACCCCGAGAACGCAGCCTACCTGCTGCGCAACAACGCGCTCTCGTGGGCGCGCCTGCAGGCCTGCGAGCGCATCGGCGCCCCGGCCGCGACCGAATCCTTGCGCAACGCCTGCGGCCTGAACTGAAGACTCGCATGTCCTCGATTCCTGCAGACACCCAGGCCCTGATGGAACGCCGCGCCCGCGTGCTCGGCCCGGCCTACCGCCTGTTCTACGAAACCCCGCTGCACCCGGTGCGCGGCGAGGGCGTGTGGCTCTATGCCGCCGACGGCACGCGCTACCTCGACGCATACAACAACGTCGCCTCGGTCGGCCACTGCCATCCGCATGTGGTCGAGGCGATCGCGCGGCAGGCCGGCGTGCTCAACACGCACACGCGCTACCTGCACGAAGGCGTGCTCGACTATGCCGAGCGGCTGCTGGCGACGATGCCACCGGAACTCGCGCATGCGATGTTCACCTGCACCGGCAGCGAAGCCAACGACTTGGCCATGCGCATCGCGCGCTCGCACACCAAGGCCGAGGGCCTGATCGTCACCCGCTTTGCGTACCACGGCGTGACTTCGGCGATCGCAGTGGCGTCGCCCTCGCTCGGCAAGTTCGTGCAGCTGGGCGACGACGTGCGCGCCGTGCCCGCGCCCGACAGCTATCGCATCGCGCCCGCGCAGATGGGTGCCGTCTTCGCAAGCGGCGTGCGCGAAGCCATTGCCGACCTGAAGGCACACGGCATGCGTCCGGCCGCGCTGATGGTCGACTCCGTGTTCTCCAGCGACGGCATCTTCACCGACCCGCCCGGCTTCATGGCCGAGGCGGTCGATGCGGTGCGCGAGGCCGGTGGCCTCTTCATTGCCGACGAGGTGCAGGCCGGCCTGGGCCGCAGCGGCGACAGCTTCTGGGGCTTCCACCGCCACGGCGTCGTGCCCGACATCGTCACCATGGGCAAGCCGCTCGGCGCGGGTCATCCGCTGGCCGGGCTTGCCGTCCAGCCCGAGGTGCTGGCTGCGTTCGCCCGCGAGTGCCGCTACTTCAACACCTTTGGCGGCAACCCGGTGTCGATGGCTGCGGGCATGGCGGTGCTCGACGTGATCGAGCGCGAAGGCCTGGTGGCCAGTGCGCAACGCGTCGGCAACTACCTGCGTGGCCGCATCACCGAACTGGCCGGGCGCCATGCGCTGATCGGCGACGTGCGCGGCGCGGGCCTGTTCACCGGCGTCGAACTCGTGACCGACCGCGCCGCGAAAACCCCGGCCACCGAGCAGACGGTGCGCGTCGTCAACGGCCTGCGCGAGCGCGGCGTGCTGTTGAGCGCCACCGGCGAGCACGCCAACACCCTGAAGATCCGCCCGCCGATGGTGTTCACCGAGGCGCACGCCGACCTGCTGGTCGACACCTTCGACACGGTGCTTGCAGCGCTTCGTGCTTGACGTTTCGGGGTAGGCCGATGGCGGCGGGTGGCCCCTTCCGCGAATGTCCCCCGCCTTCGGC
>JBDUCH010000114.1:0-11236 GCA_040003555.1 Variovorax sp.
ACCGCAATTTCGAGGCGCGCATCCACCCGAACCTGAAAGCCAATTTCCTGGCTTCACCGCCGCTCGTGGTGGCCTACGCAATCGCCGGCAACGTGATGATCGACCTCATGACCCAGCCGGTGGGCAAGGGCAAGGGCGGCAAGGACGTCTACCTCGGCGACATCTGGCCGACACCGAAAGAGATCGACGAGAACCTGCGCTTCGCGATGAACGCCAAGGCCTTCCGCAAGAACTACGAGCAGATCAAGGACAACCCCGGCAAGCTCTGGAGCAGCATCAAGGGCGTGAAGGGCGACGTCTACACATGGCCGGAGTCGACCTACATCGCCGAGCCGCCGTTCTTCGACGGCTTCAAGATGAAGCCGCACGCCACCGATGCCGGCTTCAAGGGCGCACGCGTGATGGCGCTGTTCGGCGACTCGATCACCACCGACCACATCTCGCCCGCCGGCTCGATCAAGGAAAGCTCGCCGGCCGGCATCTGGCTCAAGGCGCACGGCGTGAGCAAGGCCGACTTCAACAGCTACGGCTCGCGCCGCGGCAACCACGAGGTGATGATGCGCGGCACCTTCGCCAACGTGCGCATCAAGAACCTGATGATTCCGCCCGATGCCAATGGCACGCAGGAAGAGGGCGGCGTCACGCGCTTCCAGCCGGGCAACGAGAAGATGTTCATCTACGACGCGGCGCAGAAGTACATGGCGGCCGGCGTGCCGACCGTGATCTTCGGTGGCGAGGAGTACGGCACCGGCTCGTCGCGCGACTGGGCCGCCAAAGGCACGCAACTGCTCGGCATCAAGGCCGTGGTGGCGCGCAGCTTCGAGCGCATCCACCGCGCCAACCTGGTCGGCATGGGCGTGCTGCCGCTGCAGTTCAGCGGGGTCGACTCATGGCAGACGCTGAACCTTACGGGCGACGAAGAAGTCGATGTGGTGATCGGCGGCGAACTCAAGCCGCAGATGGACGTGAAGCTGGTGATCCGCCGCTTCGACGGCGCGCACCAGGAAGTGACGGTGCGCCTGCGCATCGACACACCGATCGAAGTCGACTACTACCAGCACGGGGGCATCTTGCCGTTTGTGCTGCGGCAACTGCTGGCCTGACGCGCTACTTCGCGCTCGGCGGGATCGCGTCGAGCCGCTGCGAAAGCTGCTCCAGTAGCGGGCGGATCTTGTTGCCTACTCGGATCTGCGGGTTGGAGAAGCCGTCTTCCTTGCCGGCCTCGACTTCGCGCTCGCGGATCAGCGGTACGGCGGCGTCAAAGGCCGCTTCGAACGAATGGGTCTTGCGCAGTTGTTCGTCGAACATCGCGCGGCCGAAGAAGGTGAGTTCCGACAGGCGACCGCAGCCGTAGGAGGTGTGGGTCGCATCGGCGGCCGTCATCACCAGCGTGTCGTCGTTCGCCATCGGCTCGATCCAGCCGCCCGAATAGCAGGCCGAAATTGCGATGACGCGGTGCCGGATGCCGGCCTCGTCGAGTGCCTTGCGCAGTTCCTGCGGTGTGAGTCCCGGCACCGACAGCGGCCAGTGCGAAGCTGCCAGTTTGTGGTCGCTCGCGCCGTGCGAGGTCATGTAGACCACCAGCAGGTCGTTGTCCCGATCCATGCGCTGCGCCAGCGCGGCCACGGCGCGCTGCAGGTTGAGCGGCGTGGCCCAGGGCAGGGTGTCGGTGGTCGTCGCATGGTTCATGAGGTGAAGCACCCGGCCCTTAGCGTCGAAGCGTTCCTCGAGCAGTTGGGTGACCATGCGGCTTTCGCGCAGGAACACGTCTTCCGTCGCATAGGGTGCGAACACCAGGCCGTAGACGTTGGTCTGGCCGGCTTGCCGTTCGCCGATCCCGGCGACGGCGCGTTGCCAGACCGCTTGCTGCTGCTCGAACACCTCCTGCGTGAGGCGCAAGCGCGGCCGCTGGGGCTCGTCGGTGGCTGCGCTGCGATCCGGCTCCCACACACGGGCCGCCTCGCCCATCGCCTGCCATACGCCGAGCGCGAGGATGGCCGCCATGCCCGGCAGGAACAGCGCGAGCCGCAGGCGCGAGGTGGCGTAGCGGGCCGTCAGCCGCAACAGCGCGGCCAGTACCCAGGCCAGCAGCAGGCCGTATACCGCCCAGAAGCCGTTGGGCGTGGTGAGCGGTTTGGGCAGCCAGCCGCGCAGGTAGCTCACGGAGAGCGCGACCATCAGGAGGGTGGCTGGCACGCTGCTCCAGCCCACCAGCGCAAACCAGCGCGGCAATCGGCCGTCATCGTGCGCGGTGGCGCGTCCCGCCAGCACCCACCAGCCGAGCCAGAGCGTGGCGCCGATCGCCCACAGCGCATTGAGCGATGCCAGCCAGTTCAGCGTGACCGGCCCGTCTATCTGGAAGCGCTCGGCGCCGAGCACCAGCAGATTGGGCAGCAGCACGAGCAGCAAGAGCTGCCAGGTCGTTGGAATCGCGTCGATGCGCGGCGCCAGCAGCAGTGCGCTGCGCAGGCCCTCGGCAATCCATTGCGCGATGCCGGCACGGGGTGGCGCGGGCAGTTCGGTCAGCGGCAGTTCAGCCACTCGGCCGTCTTTTTCGGGAACGTCCTCACTCATGCCCACAATCATGCCTTTACAAAGGGCTACTTTTGCCCGAAGTCGCCGAATGGACGAGTTTTCGAGAATAATTCTCATTTTGATAACTTGGACTTCGCGGGTGATCCCACAGAACGCAGCGGCTGCGCCCGCCATGAGCCTTGACAAGCTTCCCAGCAACCAGTGGGCGACGGTGGTCGACCTCACGCTGCCGGATGCGGCCGACGACCGCGAACTGGTGCTGCGGCTCACCGAAATCGGCTTCGTCCCGGGCGAAGCGGTGCGCATCGTGGCCAACGGCGTACCGGGCCGTGAGCCCTTGGCCGTGCGCCTTGGCCACACCACTTTTGCATTGCGCCGGCACGAAGCCTCGTTCATCCGCGTGACGCCGGGGGCTGTGCAGCATGGTTGAAGCGACCCTCAGCTTTCAGCCCGGCGCCACCGGCACGGCGACCGCGCCACCTGCACGCATCGCCTTGCTCGGCAATCCCAACTGCGGCAAGACGGCGCTGTTCAATCTGCTCACGGGCAGTCGCCAGAAGGTCGCGAACTACGCGGGCGTGACGGTCGAGCGCAAGGAAGGCACGCTGCGCACCGCGGCGGGCCGCCGCGTGTTTGTACTCGACCTGCCCGGCGCGTACAGCCTCAATGCGCTGTCGGCCGACGAGGCCGTTACGCGCGACGTGGTCACCGGCCAGAGCAAGGAGGCGCCGCCCGACCTGCTGGTGTGCGTGACCGATGCCACCAACCTGCGGCTGAACCTGCGCCTGGTGCTCGAGGCGCGCCAGCTCGGGCTGCCGATGGTGGTGGCGCTGAACATGACCGACATGGCCAGGAAGCAGGGCATCACGGTCGATGTCGCCGCGCTGTCGCGCGAGCTCGGCGTGCCAGTGATCGAAACCGTCGGTGTGCACACTGGCGGCGCACAGGGGTTGCTCGAACAGCTCGATGCCCCGGTCGCGGCTGCGGCCCGGGTGCCCTGGCAGGCGCCGGCCATGGCCGATGTGCTGGCCACGCAGCGCGAGGTGCGCCGCATCCTTGCGATCGCCGTACGCGAGCCGGTCGGCAGCCTCGCCACCAGCGACCGCATCGACCGCATCGTGCTGCACCCGGTCGGGGGCATGCTGGTGCTGGCGGTCACGCTGTTCCTGATGTTCCAGGCAGTGTTCAGCTGGGCCAACGTGCCGATGGATGCGATCAAGGCCGGCACCGAGGCGTTCGGCCACCTCGTCAAGGCCGTGGTGCCTGAAGGCATGCTACAGAGCCTCCTGGTGGACGGCATCGTGGCCGGCGTCGGCGGCGTTGTGGTGTTCCTGCCGCAGATCCTGATCCTGTTCCTGTTCATCCTCGCGCTGGAGGATTCGGGCTATTTGCCGCGCGCTGCGTTCCTGCTGGACCGCGTGATGGGCACCGTGGGCCTCTCGGGCCGCTCGTTCATTCCGCTGCTGTCGAGCTTTGCCTGCGCCATTCCCGGCGTGATGGCCACGCGCACCATCAGCAACTGGCGCGACCGGCTCACCACCATCATGATCGCGCCGCTCATGACCTGCTCGGCGCGGCTACCGGTGTATGCGCTGCTGATCGCCGCCTTCATTCCCGAGAAAACGGTGGGCGGCCTGTTCAACCTGCAGGGCATCGTGCTGTTTGCGCTCTACGCCTTCGGCATCGTTTCGGCGATGGCGGTGGCCTGGGTGATGAAGCGCTTTCGCGACAACCAGTCGCACTCGCCGTTGTTGATGGAGCTGCCGGCCTACCGCTGGCCCAGCCTGCGCAACCTCGCGCTCGGCCTGTACGAGCGCGCGTGGATCTTCTTGCAACGCGTGGGCACCATCATCCTCACGCTCACGATTCTGCTGTGGTTCCTGTCGACCTTCCCGTCGCCGCCCGAAGGTGCGACCGGCCCGGCCATCCAGTACAGCCTGGCCGGCATGCTGGGCCGTGCGCTGGAACACATCTTTGCGCCGATCGGTTTCAACTGGCAGATCTCGATCGCGCTGGTGCCCGGCATGGCGGCGCGCGAGGTCGCGGTCGGCGCACTCGGCACCGTCTATGCGCTGTCGGCCACCGGTGAAGAGGTCGCGGGGCAATTGCAGCCGCTGATCGCGAGCAGCTGGTCGCTCGCCACGGCGCTGTCGCTGCTGGTCTGGTATGTGTTCGCGCCGCAATGCATCTCGACCTTGGCGGCGGTGAAGCGCGAGACCAATTCGTGGAAGTATGTCTGGATCATGGCGGGCTACCTGTTCGCGCTCGCCTACATTGCTTGCTTCATCACCTACCGGATCGCGCTCGCATTGGGCTGGGGTTGATTGTCATGACGCAACAGATCATTGTCGGATTCATCGTCGCTGCCGCTGCGCTCTACGCGGCTTGGCGCTGGATGCCGGCCGGCTGGCGCCGCAGCGCGGCGCACAAGCTGGCCAGCGGCACGCACCGGGCAGGCCTGGTCGACCAGGCCCGCGCCGAGCAGCTCGCCGCGGCGCTCGCCAAGACCTCGGGTTGCGGCTCTTGCGACAGCTGTGGCGCCTGCGGCAAGGCCGAGGCGCCACCGCAACCCCAACGCTGAGGCCGATGGCCGCACACATCCTCGTGGCCGGTGGCGGCATCGGCGGGTTGGCGAGCGCGCTGGCACTGTCGCGCCACGGACATCGCATCGATGTGCTCGAGCAGGCCGCTGCGTTCGGCGAAATCGGTGCCGGCGTGCAGCTCGGCCCCAACATCACGCGCCGCCTGCAGGCGCTCGGCCTCGGCGAGGCGCTGGCCGCGGTGGCCGCGCAACCCGATGCGCTGGTGGTGCGCAGCGCAGCCAGCCACGCCGAACTGGCCCGCCTGCCGCTGGGCAAGGCGATGCAGCAACGCTACGGCGCGCCCTACCTGTGCGTGCACCGCGCCGATCTGCACGGCCTGCTGTGCGATGCGGTGCGTGCGCACAGCGCCGTGGTGACACTCAATACCGACGCGCGCCTCGTCGAAGCTGCGAGCAGCGATGCACTCGTGTGCGCCTCCAGCGCCGATGCGCGCGCCTGGGAAGGCGATGCGCTGGTCGGCGCCGACGGACTCTGGAGCGCGGTGCGCAAACAGGTCGAGCCCAACGACGTGCCGCCGCGCCGCACCGGCCATACCGCCTGGCGCGCGCTGGTCGCGCAGTCCGCGCTGCCGGTCGCGCTGCGCAATGGCCAGCGCGTCGACGTCTGGCTCGGCCCGCGCCTGCATGCAGTGGCCTATCCGGTGCGGGGCGGCGAGGCCCTCAACGTGGTGGTGGTCGCCGAGTCGGCCACGCCCGCCGGCGACGCGCGCGACTGGGATCAGGCCAGCAGCCTCGCGGCCTTGCAGCAGGCCACAGGCCGCACCGGTGCTGCGCTGCAGGCACTGCTCGAGGCCATGCCGGCCTGGCGCGCCTGGACGCTGGCCGACCGCACGCCGCTGAGTTCGGCAGATACCATGGCGCGCGGCCGGGTCGCCCTGGTCGGCGACGCCGCGCATCCGATGCTGCCGTACCTGGCCCAGGGCGCCGGCATGGCGATCGAAGATGCCGTGGCGCTGGCCGACGCGCTCGGCAGCGGTGGCCCCGCCGAGGTGCCGCAGGCCTTCAGGCGTTACGCCAGCGCGCGCTGGCAACGCAACGCACAGGTGCAGGCGCGGGCGCGACGCAACGGCGAAATCTTTCATGCGACCGGCCCGGTGCGGATGGGGCGTGACCTCGCGATGCGCGTGCTGGGGGCCGGGCTGCTGGATCAGCCGTGGCTGTATGCGGGGTGATGCGGGTTGACGCGGGGTGAGGGCGTCTGGCCCTGCGCTGACTACAAATCCGTGCGCAGCGCCCAGATCTCGGGGAACAGCACCACGTCGAGCATCTTGCGCAGGTAGCTCACGCCGCCGGTGCCGCCGGTGCCGCGCTTGAAGCCGATCACGCGCTCCACCGTTGTCACGTGCCGAAAGCGCCAAAGGCGGAACGCGTCTTCGATGTCGGTGAGCTTCTCGCCCAGCTGGTACAGATCCCAATGCGCGTGCGGGTCGCGGTACACGATAAGCCAGGCCTGCTCGACGCCGGCGCTGGCTTTATAGCCCTGCGTCCAGTCGCGCTCGATGTGGTCGGCCGGCACCGCGATGCCGCGGCGTGCCAGCAGCCGCAGCGCCTCGTCATAGAGCGAGGGTGCGCGGTAGGCCGCCTCCACTTGCGCCAGCAGATCCGGCCGGTGCGCATGCGGCTTGAGCATGGCGGCGTTCTTGTTGCCGAGCGCGAACTCGATGCAGCGGTACTGCGCGCTCTGGAAGCCGCTGGAGCTGGCCAGGTAGGGCCGCATTGCGGTGTACTCGGGTGGCGTCATGGTCGAGAGCACTGTCCACGCGCTGACCAGCTGTTCCATGATGCGGCTCACGCGCGCCAGCATCTTGAAGGCGTCGGCCAGCCGGTCGTCGGCGATGCACGCGATGGCGGCGCGCAACTCGTGCAGCATGAGCTTCATCCAGAGCTCGCTGGTCTGGTGCTGCACGATGAACAGCATCTCGTCGTGCGCGGGCGAGAGCGGGTGCTGCGCGTTCAGGATCTCGTCGAGGTGCAGGTAGTCGCCATAGCTCATCGAGGCGCTGAAGTCGAGCTGCGCCTTTTCTTCGTGGACGATCTTCTCGGTGGTCATGTCAGGTCACCGCGTTCTTCTGGTTGAACGCCGGTTGCTTCCACTCTGCCGTCTCGAGCACCTGCACGAGATGCTCGACCGCATTCCACACGTCTTCGAAGCCCAGGTACAGCGGCGTGAAGCCAAAGCGCAGGATGTCGGGCATCTGGCTGTCGCCGGCGCGGTAGTCGCCGATGACGCCGCGCGCAATGAGCGCCTGCACGATCGCGTACGCGCCTTCCGCGCGGCTCAGGCACACCTGCGAGCCGCGCTGCGCGTGATCGCGCGGCGTCACGAGTTCGAGGCCATGGCCGGCGCAACGTTGTTCGACCAGTTCGATGAACGCGTCGGTGAGCGCCAGCGACTTGGCGCGCAGCGCCATCATCGGGCCGAAGTCGCCGTTGAAGGCTTCGGCGGCGAGCACCGTGTCGAGCCCGCATTCGAGGCCGGCCAGCGCCACGATCGGCTGCGTGCCGCAGAGATAGCGGCCGACACCCGGCGCAGGCCGGTAGTGCGGCGTGAACTCGAACGGCGCGGCATGGCCCCACCAGCCCGACAGCGGCTGCTCGAACTTGCCGGCGTGCCGCGTGTTCACCCAGGCGAAGGCTGGCGCGCCGGGGCCGCCGTTCAAATATTTGTAGCCGCAGCCGATGGCGAAGTCTGCATCGCTGTCGTTCAGCGCGACGGGCACCGCGCCGGCACTGTGCGCCAGATCCCAGACCGTGAGCGCGCCGGCCGCATGGGCGGCAGCGGTGACGGTCTTCATGTCGTGCATGGCGCCGGTGCGGTAGTTCACGTGGGTGAGCATCAGCACGGCCACCTCGTCGGTGAGCGCCGCGCGCAGTTCGCTCGCGTCGATCAGCTTCAGCGTGAAGCCGCGCTCGCGGCACATCGATTCGGCGATGTAGAGGTCGGTCGGGAAGTTGCTGCGCTCGCTCACGACCAGCTTGCGGCCGCTGGCGGCCTGCTGCGAGAGCGCTGCGAACAGAACCTTGTAGAGATTGATCGAGGTGCTGTCGGTACACACCACTTCACCGGGTGCAGCGCCGACGAGGCGGGCCACCTTGTCGCCGAGGCGCTGCGGCAGGTCGAACCAGCCCGCGCTGTTCCACGAGCGGATCAGGCCTTCGCCCCATTCCTTCGTGACCACTTCGGCGATGCGCGCGGGTGCGGCTTTGGGCAACACGCCGAGCGAGTTGCCGTCGAGGTAGATCACCCCATCGGGCAGCGTGAACAGGTCGCGCAGGGCGGCGAGCGGGTCTTGCGCATCGCGTGCGCGGCAGTCGTCGAGTGTCATGAAAGAGCAGGGCTGGTGAGTTCGCGCAGGACGGCGCGCACGGGGGAGGCATCGGCGCTGACCAGCTTGAGCGGCAGCGCGATGAGTTCGTAGTCGCCTTCGGGCACGTCGTCGAGCACGAGGTTCTCGAGCACCCGCAAGCCGAGGCGGCGGATGACCTGGTGGCTGTCGAGCGTCTTGCTGTCGGCCGGATCGATGCTGGCGGTGTCGATGCCCACGAGCTTGACGCCGAGTGCAGCGAGACGTTCGATGGTGGCGGGCGCATAGGCGGCGAGGGCGCCGTCCCAGCGGTCGACCGGTGCGCGTTGGTAGGTGCGCACGAGCACGCGCGGCGGCAGGCCGGTGGTGGCATGGGCAATGTGCGCCCACTCGATCAACGGGCCCCGCGCGATCGCATGGATCACGCGGCAGGTGCCGAGAAAGGGCGAGAGGTCGACGTTGCCGATGGTCGCGCCATCCGCGTCATAGTGCAGCGGCGCATCGGCATGCGCGCCGACATGCGGCGACAGCGTGATCTCGCTGACGTTCACGGGGCAACCGGGGCCGATGCTCGCGGCCCAGCGTTGCCGGTAAGGCGTGTCGCCGGGGAAAACCGGCGCGCCTTCGTACACCGGCGGGGAGATGTCCCAAAGGCGCGGGGCGGCGGAAGAAGAAGTCATGCAGCGAAGTTAGCGCCGCACGCGAGGTCGTGGTGTCGGTTATTTCCAACAAGCCACGTGACGAAATGAGTCGCTCAGTTCGGCGCGGCGGCGGCCTGCTCCAGCAACGCGATGTCGAGCTTGGTCATCTTCATCATGGCCTGCATGACCCGATTCGCCTTGGCCGCGTCCTTGCTCTGGAGCAGGTCGCCGAGGATCGTCGGCACGATTTGCCAGGACAGGCCGAACTTGTCCTGCAGCCAGCCGCATTGATTGGTGGCGCCGCCTTCGGAAAGCTTGGCCCAGAGTTCGTCGACTTCCGCTTGCGTGGTGCAGTTGACGAAGAACGAGATGGCGGGCGTGAAGCTGAACATCGGCCCGCCGTTGAGCGCGTAGAAGCTCTGGCCTTCGAGCTCGAAGGTGGCGCTCATCACCGAACCCTTCGGCCCCGGCCCGGCTTCGCCGTAGCGTGTCACGTTGCCGACCCTGGCGTTCTTGAAGATGGCTGTATAGAAGTTCATGGCTTCTTCGGCGCGGCCGTCGAACCACAGGAACGGGACGATCTTTTGCATGGTGTGTTTCCTTGGGTTGAAGCGATTTCAGGCTTGGTACTCGTCGTGCAGCCGCTGCCAGCTGTAGGGCGGCTCTTGCGGCCAGCCTGCGGGCGACTTCTCCCAGGCCTCCTGCCGGCCCCAGGGCGTGAGGTCGAGCAGTTGGAAGGTGTTGCTGGCCTGCTCGGCGCCGCGGCCCGAGGTGAACCAGGTCTGGAACACACGTTGCGCCTGGCGGATGAAGACCGAGAAGCCGAACGAAGCGTTGTCCTGCGCGGTGACGAAGTCGTCGTGGAACGTGGTGCCCTCGCACGACACCCACGGAAACGTCCAGCCCATGCGCGCCTTCACCTGTTCGATGCGCGGCACGCTGGCGCGCGCCACCATCGCGAACGAGGTGCGGCGCGCGTGCAGGTGCGCGAAGTTGTTCATCATGTGATCGCACACCTGCGAGCAACCGGGGCAGATGTGATCCGCCGTGAGCATGTTGTGATAGACGACGAGCTGATCCCGGCCGTCGAACAGGTCGACCAGCCGCAGGTCGTCGCGCGCGGCCGACTTGAAAACGTAGTCGCGCGTGACCTCGGTCATCGGCAACTGGCGGCGCCGCGCGTTCAGTGCGTCATGGGCGCGGGTGAGTTCCTTTTCGGCCTTCAGCAGTTCGTCGCGGGCGCTTTGCCAGCGGTCGCGCGAAACGATGTCCGGGTAGTTCATCGGGGTCTCCTTGCGATATGTGAACAATGTACACATATCGCCGGCCCGCGTAAAGCCTGGAGCGTGGGCAGGCGCGCCGGGCACGTGCCCGGGCCTGGCAGGCTCAGGAAATCTGGATCTTGCCCAGCAGCAAGAACTCCATCAGCGCCTTCTGTGCGTGGAGCCGGTTCTCGGCCTCGTCCCACACTACCGACTGCGGGCCGTCGATCACATCGGCCTCGACCTCTTCGCCGCGGTGCGCGGGCAGGCAGTGCATGAAGAGGGCGTCGGGCTGCGCGATGCGCATCATGTCGGTGTCGACGCACCAGTCGGCGAAGGCCTTTTTGCGCGCGTCGTTTTCGGCCTCGTAGCCCATGCTCGTCCACACGTCCGTGGTGACGAGGTCGGCGCCGCGGCAGGCCTCCATCGGATCCTTGAATACCTGGTAGCTGTCGGCCGAGCGGATGCCGGCCACCGACTGATCCACCTCGTAGCCGCTCGGCGTGCTCACATGCACCTTGAAGCCGAGGATCTCGCTCGCCTGCAGCCAGGTGTTGGCCATGTTGTTGCCGTCGCCGACCCAGGCCACCGTCTTGCCCTTGATGGAGCCGCGGTGCTCGATGTAGGTGAAGATGTCGGCCAGGATCTGGCAGGGGTGAAATTCGTTGGTCAGGCCGTTGATGACCGGCACGCGCGAGTGTTCGGCAAAGCGGGCTATCTTGGTCTGCTCGAAGGTGCGGATCATCACCAGGTCGACCATGCGGCTGATCACCTTGGCGCTGTCCTCGATCGGCTCGGCCCGGCCCAGCTGGCTGTCGCCGGTGGTCAGGTTCACCACCGAGCCGCCCATCTGGTACATGCCGGCCTCGAAGCTGACGCGCGTGCGCGTCG
>JBDUCH010000115.1:0-11233 GCA_040003555.1 Variovorax sp.
TCGCTGATCTCGATGTCGCTCTACAGCATCGTGCCGACGATCATCGAGCTGACGCTGGTGCTCACCATCCTTGGCGTGAAGTTCGATGCGCTGTTCGTCTGGATCACGGGCGTGGCGCTGGTCATCTACATCGGCTTTACCGTCACGGTGACGGAATGGCGCACCCAGTTCCGCAAGACCATGAACGAGCTCGACTCGGTTGCGCAGAGCCGCGCAGTCGATTCGCTGCTGAATTACGAAACGGTCAAGTACTTCAACAACGAGGAGTTCGAGGCGCAACGCTACGACGCGAGCCTGGATCGCTACCGCAAGGCCGCCATCAAGAGCCAGCGCACCCTGTCGATGCTCAACACCGGCCAGCAGTTGCTGATCGCGGTGAGCCTGGTGCTGATGCTGTGGCGCGCGACCTCGGGCGTGGTCGAAGGGCGCATGACGCTGGGCGACCTGGTGATGGTCAACGCCTTCATGATCCAGCTCTACATCCCGCTCAACTTTCTGGGCGTGATCTACCGCGAGATCAAGCAGAGCCTGACCGACCTCGACAAGATGTTCGTGCTGATGGAAAAGGAGCGCGAGGTGCGCGATCCGCCCGAAGCACGCCCTCTGCGGCCGGGCGACGCCACGGTGCGCTTCGAGGACGTGAGCTTTGCCTACGAGCCGTCGCGGCCGATCCTGAAGCACGTGAGCTTCGAGATTCCGGCCGGCAAGACTGTGGCCGTGGTCGGCCCGTCGGGTTCGGGCAAGTCCACGCTGGCGCGGCTCATGTACCGCTTCTACGACGTGCAGCAGGGGCGGATCACCATCGGCGGCCAGGACATCCGCGAGGTCACGCAGGCCAGCGTGCGGCAGTCCATCGGCATCGTGCCGCAGGACACGGTGCTGTTCAACGACTCGGTTGAATACAACATCGCCTACGGCCGGCCGGGTTCCACGCGCGACGAAGTCGAGGCGGCGGCGAAGGCCGCGCGCATCCACGACTTCATCGCGGCCACGCCGAAGGGCTACGACACGCCGGTCGGCGAGCGCGGGCTCAAGCTCTCGGGCGGCGAGAAGCAGCGCGTGGCCATTGCACGCACGATGCTCAAGGATCCGCCGATCCTGATCTTCGACGAGGCCACCTCGGCCCTCGATTCGGCCAACGAACGCGCGATCCAGGGCGAACTGCAAAGCGCCGCGCAGAACAAGACCACACTGGTGATCGCGCACCGGCTGTCGACCGTGGTCGACGCGCACGAAATCCTGGTGCTGGAGAGCGGTGTCATCGTCGAGCGCGGCACGCATGCCGGCCTGCTGGCGCAGAACGGCCGCTACGCGCAAATGTGGGCGATGCAGAAGGTCGAAGCGGCGCCCGTCGTTCTTTGAGATCATTTCGGGCTGCAGTTTCAGGAGCAACGAACGCATGTCCGAGAAGATTCCCCTGCTGGTGATCACCAGCTTGTCGAGCGAACACCAGTCCCGCCTGGCAGAGCGCTACGCGCTGACCTATGCGCCCACGCCGGGCGAGCGCGAAGCCGCGATCGCGGCGCACGGCCCAAGCTACCGCACGGTGCTCACCATCGGTGTGATCGGGCTCACCGCCGTCGAAATGGCCGCAATGCCGGCGCTGGAACTGGTGTGCTGCATGGGCGCCGGCTACGAACTGGTCGACCTCGACGCGGCCCGCCAGCGCGGCATTGCACTGGCCAACGGCCAGGGCACCAACGACGACTGCGTGGCAGATCACGCCTTTGGCCTCGTGATCGCGTCGGTGCGCGGCTTTCGCACGCTCGACCGGTTGTGCCGCGAAGGCGTCTGGCGCCTCGCCATTCCGCAGCCGCCCAATGTTTCGGGCAAGCGCCTGGGAATCCTCGGGCTTGGCACCATCGGCCAGAAGATCGCGAGGCGGGCGGCCGGCTTCGACATGCCGATCGGCTATCACAACCGCAAGCCGAAAGAGGGGGCGCCGCACCGCTACTTCGAGAGCGTCAAGGCGCTGGCCGACTGGTGCGACGTGCTCGTCTGCGCCGCGCCGGGCGGCGCGGCCACCCGGCACATCGTCAATGCCGAAGTGCTGGACGCGCTCGGCCCTCGGGGTTTTCTGGTCAACATCGGCCGCGGCAGCGTGGTCGACACTGACGCGCTGGCCTCGGCTCTGCGCGAGGGCCGCATCGCCGGTGCCGGCATCGACGTGTACGAGAGCGAGCCGAAGCGGCCGGAGCAACTGATTGGCATCGACAACCTCATCCTGACCCCGCACCTGGCCGGCTGGTCGCCCGAAGCGACCGAGGCTTCTTTTCGGCGGTTCCTGGAGAACGCCGAAGGGCACTTTGCCGGCCGCGGCGTCGTCACGCCGATCTGATCTGGACGGATCATGCGCAAAGAACATAATGCGCGTTCATGGAAACCAAGTGGTTGGAAGATTTCGTCAGCCTTGCTGAAACCCGCAGCTTCAGCCGCTCGGCGCAACTGCGCCACGTAACGCAACCGGCCTTCTCGCGCCGCATCCAGGCGCTCGAAGGGTGGGCCGGCACCGACCTGGTCGACCGCACCTCCTACCCGACGCGCCTCACACCGGCTGGCCAGACCCTGTACGGCCAGGCGCTCGAGGTGCTGCAGGGCCTGCAAAGCACGCGCGCCATGCTGCGCGGCCATGCGGCGGCGGGGCAGGACGTGATCGAATTCGCCGTGCCGCACACGCTGGCGTTTACCTTTTTTCCGGCCTGGGTCACGACCTTGCGCGAGCGTTTCGGCCCGATCAAGAGCCGGCTGATCGCGCTCAACGTGCACGACGCGGTGCTGCGGCTGGTCGAGGGCAGTTGCGACCTGCTGATCTCCTACCAGCACCCGTCGCAGCCGCTGCAACTCGACGCCAACCGCTACGAGATGGTGAGCCTGGGCCATGAAACGGTGTCGGCCTGGGTCAAGCCCGATGCCGACGGCGCGCCGAAATACCGTTTGCCGGGGCGCGCCGGCCGGCCGCTGCCGTACCTGGGCTATGCGCCTGGGGCCTATCTGGGACGCATGGTCGATCAGCTGCTCAAGGAATCGGGCACCGCAATCCACCTCGACCGGGTCTACGAAACCGACATGGCCGAAGGCCTCAAGGTGATGGCGCTCGAAGGGCATGGCATCGCATTCCTGCCGCAGAGCGCGGTGCGCCGCGAGATCAAGGCCCGCAAGCTGGTGAGCGCGCTGCCGCCGGAAATCGACAGCCTGGAAATCACGCTCGAGATCCAGGCCTACCGCGAGCGTCCGACCGCAGCGCCGGCCGGCAAGACCGCCGGGCGCGCCGCCAAGGGCGCGTTGGCCGATACGGCGCAGACCGACAAGCGCGCGGCCGATGCGCTGTGGAGCTACCTGGTGGCCAATCCGGTGGCCGCCGCGAAGTAGCGCCGGTCTGTGAACAATCTATGACAACTGTGCATAACGGTGCCCGGAAACGGCATTGGCGCGGGTGCAACGGCGAACTTACAGTCGCCGCAGTTTCGCTGTCACGCAAAAAACCTCCAGCACGCCGAGCGCGTGCTTTTTTTTAGATGGGCGCTGCCATGGATTCGAATTTCCGTACCGAACAAGACTTTCTCGGCGAAAAGCAGATACCGGCAATCGCCTATTGGGGTGTCCACACTGCCCGCGCGGTCGAGAACTTCCCGATTTCGGGCACGCGCATCTCGGCCATGCCCGACCTGATCCGGGCGCTGGCTTATGTGAAGAAAGCCGCCGCGCGCGCCAATGCCGACCTCGGCGCGCTGGATCGGGAGCGCGCCGGCGCCATCATCCTGGCTTGCGAAGACCTGATCGAGGGCAAGCTCCTCGGCGAGTTCGTGGTCGATGTGATCCAGGGCGGCGCAGGTACCTCGACCAACATGAATGCGAACGAGGTGATCTGCAACCTCGCGCTCGAAAAGCTCGGCCACGAAAAAGCCCGCTACGACGTGCTGCATCCCAACGACCATGTGAATGCGTCGCAGAGCACCAACGACGTCTACCCGACAGCCGTGCGGCTGGCGCTCTGGTTCGCGATCGGCCGGCTGCTGACGGCGATGGCCGACCTGCGCAGGAGCTTCGAAGCCAAGGCGCTGGAATTCCGCGACGTGCTCAAGATCGGCCGCACCCAGTTGCAGGATGCGGTGCCGATGACGCTGGGCCAGGAGTTCTTGACCTACGCGATCATGATCGGCGAGGACGAACTGCGGCTGGCCGAAGCCCGGGCACTGATCGAGGAAATCAACCTGGGCGCCACCGCCATCGGCACCGGCATCAACGCGCCGCACGGCTATGCCAACCTGGTGTGCCAGTACCTGGCCGAGCAGACCGAAGTCCCGCTCAAGCAGGCCGCCAACCTGATCGAGGCCACGCAGGACACCGGTGCCTTCGTGCAGTTGTCGGGCGTGCTCAAGCGCGTGGCGTGCAAGCTGAGCAAGACCTGCAACGACTTGCGCCTGCTCTCGAGCGGCCCGCAGGCCGGCTTTGGCGAGATCCGCCTGCCGGCGCGCCAGGCCGGCTCGTCGATCATGCCGGGCAAGGTGAACCCGGTGATTCCGGAAGTGATGAACCAGGTGGCCTTCGAAGTCATCGGCAACGACATTACCGTGACGATGGCGTCAGAAGCCGGCCAGCTGCAGCTCAATGCGTTCGAGCCGATCATGGGCTGGAGCCTGTTCAAGAGCATCCAGCACCTGGGCAATGCCTGCGTCACGCTGCAGAAAAACTGCGTGGAGGGCATCGAGGCCAACCGCGAATTTCTGGCGAAGCAGGTGCGCGAGTCGGTCACGCTGGTCACGGCCCTCAACCCGATCATCGGCTACGAGAAGGCTGCATTGATCGCCAAGACCGCGCTGAAGACGGGCGGGCCGATCGACCTGGTGGCCGAATCGCTGGGCATCATGACCCGCGAACAGATGGCGCTGCTGCTCGTTCCCGAACATTTGACGCAACCTGTGCGATTGTCCACACCTGTCCCGCAAGCCGCCCTGCCTTCGGGCACAGAGGCTGCTTAGTCATGGTGGAACAACGAAAAGCGCGACAGGTGCACCACTTCAGCGCTATCCAACAAGGCCGCCGACCGGACACAGTGCGTCGCGCACTGCATTGATTCGGGTATTCCCGAGAACGTGAATGTCTAAAATTTCGTTGTATCTCTCTCAGTCACCTTCAGGAGTTCTTCACATGAAAAAGCAAGTACTGGCATTGGCGATCTCGGCCCTCGCCGCCGGCGGCGCGTTTGCGCAAGCCACCGACACCCTGGCCAAGATCAAGGCCTCGGGCGTCATCACCGAAGGCGTTCGCGAATCGTCGGGCCTGTCGTACACGCTGGGCAACGGGCAATACACCGGCTTCCACTACGACGTCTGCGCCAACATCATCAAGGATCTCGAGAAGGCAGTCGGCAAGAAGCTGGAGACCAAATACCAGCCGGTCACCTCGCAGAACCGCGTGCCGCTGGTGCAAAACGGCACGGTCGACCTCGAGTGCGGCTCCACCACCAACAACGCCACGCGCGCCAAGGACGTGTCCTTCGCCGTGACCACCTACGTGGAAGAAGTGCGCATCGCGGTCAAGGCCAACTCGGGCATCACGTCGATCAAGGATCTGAACGGCAAGACCGTGGCCACCACCACCGGCACCACCTCGGTCCAGACGCTGCGCAAGAACGAACGCGCCGGCGGCATCGACTTCAAGGAACTCTATGGCAAGGATCACTCGGACAGCTTCCTGCTGCTCGAATCGGGCCGCGCCGACGCGTTTGTGATGGACGGTTCCATCCTCGCGTCGAACATCGCCAAGTCCAAGTCGCCGTCCGACTACAAGATCGTCGGCGAAGTGCTGAGCGTCGAGCCGATCGCCATCATGATCCGCAAGGACGACCCGGCCTTCAAGAAGGCGGTGGACGACAGCATCAAGGCCCAGATCAAGAGCGGCGACCTCGCCAAGCTGTGGGACAAGTGGTTCATCCAGGCCATCCCGCCGGCCAACGTCAAGATCGGCCTGCCGCTGTCGGACGCGACCAAGGCCGCCTGGGCCGCCCCGAACGACAAGCCGATGGAAGCCTACGCCAAGAAGTGATTGCCATGCGGCGCTGACTTCAAGACGCCCGCCCGCAAGGCGGGCGTTTTGTCAAATGAGCGCCAGACCCAACATTCGAGCATTTGAGGAGAGTCCCGATGGGATCAAACTGGGATTGGCAGGTCTTCTTGCAGGACCCGGGTGGCAAGTACCCGACTTACTGGCAATGGATGTTGTCGGCGTGGGGCTGGACCGTGTCGGTCGCGGTGCTGGCGCTGGTCGTGGCGCTGGTGCTGGGA
Organism: Variovorax sp.; assembly: GCA_040003555.1. Classification (GTDB taxonomy): domain Bacteria; phylum Pseudomonadota; class Gammaproteobacteria; order Burkholderiales; family Burkholderiaceae_C; genus Variovorax. The sequence goes on from JBDUCH010000115.1 coordinate 6,285, forward strand.
TCGCTGGTCGGCATCATCCGCACGCTGCCCGACAGCCCGTGGCTGGTGCGCCTTGGCAACGCCTGGGTCGAGCTGTTTCGCAACATTCCGCTGCTGGTGCAGATCTTCTTGTGGTACCACGTGATTCCCGCGCTGGTGCCGCCGATGAAGTCGGTGCCGAGTTTCGTGCTGGTGGTGCTGGCGCTGGGGTTCTTCACCTCCGCGCGGATCGCCGAGCAGGTGCGCTCCGGCGTCCAGGCATTGCCCAAAGGGCAGCGCTATGCGGGCATGGCGGTGGGCTTCACCACGCCGCAGTACTACCGCTACGTGATCCTGCCGATGGCCTACCGCATCATCCTGCCGCCGCTCACCAGCGAGACGATGAACATCTTCAAGAACTCGTCGGTGGCGTTCGCCGTGTCGGTGACCGAACTCACGATGTTCGCGATGCAGGCGCAGGAAGAAACCTCGCGCGGCATCGAGGTCTATCTGGCGGTGACGGGGCTCTATGTGATCTCTGCCTTTGCGATCAACCGCATCATGGCCTACATCGAGAAGAAGACGCGCGTGCCAGGCTTCATCGTCTCGGCCAGCGGCGGCGGAGGACACTGAAATGATGAATCTCGACCTGTCCTTCTACAACTGGGAAGTCATCAGCAACTTCGTCCTGAAGGGCTTCTACTTCAGCGTGATGCTGACGCTGGTGGCCACCGTGGGCGGCGTGATCTTCGGCACCGTGCTTGCGCTGATGCGCCTGTCCGGCAAGAAGTGGCTCGACGTACCGGCGACGGTCTATGTCAACGGCATGCGCAGCATTCCGCTGGTGATGGTGATTCTGTGGTTCTTCCTGCTGGTGCCGGCCGCGTTCTACGCGTACTTCGGCACGCTGGGCTCCAACTACCGCTCCGAAATCTCGGCGGTAATCACCTTCATCGCGTTCGAGGCGGCCTACTTCAGCGAGATCATGCGGGCCGGCATCCAGTCGATTCCGCGCGGCCAGGTGCATGCGGGCCAGGCAGTCGGCATGACCTATGGCCAGAACATGAAGCTGGTGGTGCTGCCGCAGGCGTTCCGCAACATGCTGCCGGTGCTGCTGACGCAGACCATCATCCTGTTCCAGGACACCTCGCTGGTCTATGCCATCGGTGCCTACGACATGCTCAAGGGCTTCGAAACTGCCGGCAAGAACTTCGGCCGTCCGATCGAGGCCTACCTGCTGGCGGCCGTCGTGTACTTCATCCTTTGCTACGCGCTGTCGTATCTCGTCAAGCGCCTGCATAAGAAAATCGCAATCATCCGCTGATCGGAGAGTTGAAAATGATTGAAATCAAGAACGTTTCCAAGTGGTACGGCCCGGTGCAGGTGCTCAACGAGTGCTCGGTCAGCATCAAGCAGGGCGATGTGGTCGTGGTCTGCGGCCCGTCGGGCTCCGGCAAGTCCACGCTGATCAAGACGGTCAACGCGCTCGAGCCCTTCCAGAAGGGCGAGATCACGGTCAACGGCATCGCGCTGCACGACCCCAAGACCAACCTGCCCAAGCTGCGCTCCAAGGTCGGCATGGTGTTCCAGCATTTCGAGCTGTTCCCGCACCTCTCGGTGACAGAGAACCTCACGATCGCGCAGATCAAGGTGCTGGGCCGCAGCGCCGACGAGGCCAAGACCCGCGGCCTCAAGATGCTCGACCGCGTGGGCCTGATGGCGCACAAGGACAAGTTCCCGGGCCAGCTTTCCGGCGGCCAGCAGCAGCGCGTGGCGATCGCCCGCGCGTTGAGCATGGATCCGATCGTGATGCTGTTCGACGAACCCACCTCGGCGCTCGACCCCGAAATGGTCGGTGAAGTGCTCGACGTGATGGTGACGCTGGCCAAGGAAGGCATGACCATGATGGTGGTCACGCACGAAATGGGCTTCGCGCGCAAGGTTGCCAGCCGCGTGATCTTCATCGACGTCGGCGGCCGCATCCTGGAAGACTGCTCGAAGGACGAGTTCTTCAACCACCCCGAGAATCGTCAGGCGCGTACCAAGGACTTTCTCAACAAGATCCTGGCGCACTAGGCTCGCCCCCAGGCTGCGCGGCACTTCGTGTCCGCTTCGCCTTCCCCCGGCCGGGGGCAACACCGGTGGACCGGCGGAGCCGATTCCACGGTGTTTCTGGAACAAGAGAAAGCCCCGCGATGCGGGGCTTTCTCTTTGGTCTCCCGCTTTCTATCTGCGCTGGAGATGCGGGTTGTTTGCGAACAGCTCGGCGGCCCAATCGACGAAGGCGCGCACCTTGGGGCTCAGATGGCGGTTGGGCGGGTAGACCACGTGCACCGGCAGGGGCGGCGGCGCCCAGTCGGCCAGCACTTCGACCAGCTCGCCGCTTTCGAGCTTCGGTGTCGCCGTGAAGGTCAGCGTCTGCGTCACGCCAAAACCCGCCAGAACCGCCGCCATGTGGGCATTGCCATCGTTGACCGAGACGCGGTAGGGCCCGTTGACCTCGACACGCTCGTCGCCCTTGACGAACTCGTGCGGGTACATGCGGCGCGTGCTGCCGGCGAAGAAGCCGATCACCAGGTGCTTCTTCTCCAGCTCGTTTGGATGCGTCGGTGTGCCGTAGCGCTTCAGGTAGGCCGGCGAGGCGACGGTGACCCAGGGGAGATTGCCGATGCGGCGCGCCACCAGCGACTGGTCGACTAGCTCGCCGCCGCGGATCACGCAGTCGACGTTGTCGCCGATCAGGTCGACTACCCGGTCGCTCGCGCCGAGGTCGACCAGGATGTCGGGGTACTGGTCGCAAAAGCGCCAGAGCGCCGGAATGATCACGTGCGACGCGACCGTCGTTCCGACGTCGATGCGCAAGCGGCCCTTCGGACTGGCCTGCGCGTTGGCCATGCTGCCCTCGAGATCGTCGAAGTCGTTGATCAGGCGCGCGGCGCGCTCGAAATACGCGGCACCGTCGGGCGTGACCGTGACGCGGCGCGTGGTGCGGTTCAGCAGCTTTACGCGCAGCCGCGCCTCGAGCGCCTGGATCTGCTTGGTGACCGTGCCTTTGGGGAGGTCGAGCGAATCGGCGGCGCGCGTGAAGGTGCCGGCTTCGACAACGCGAACAAAGATCCGCATCGCCTGTATCTGATCCATCTTTAGAGCTTCTCCTCGGGGCCGACGGGTGCCGGCAGCGGAATTTTCACATGGGCAATCCGGGCGATTGTTAGCCGTTTTGAAACAGAGTGGAGGTCTGCCGCCTGTTTTTCACACAGTGCAGCAGGCCTATATTCCATCCATCGTCGATCCAATCCAGGCCCACACCATGTCACCCCGTTCCCCGTCCAGCGCTGCCGATGCCGTCGCCGTCACGGGAAAAGCCGTGGAAGCCGACATCACGATCGAACTGCCGGGCCGTGACCCGGTGCAGGCCCGCACCTATGGCGTGCGCGCCAGCGGCGCGCAGGGCGCACCACTGGTGTTGCACTTCCACGGCGGTACTTTCGTCTGTGGCAGCCTGGACAACGGCCGCAACGTCGGTCAGATGCTGGCCAGGGCGGGTGCCGTGGCCGTGTCGCTGGCCTATCCGCTGACGCCGTTCCCGGAGCCGATCGAGGTCGGCTATGCGGTGCTCGAATGGCTCTACAAGCAACGCGTCAAGCTGGCTGGCAAGGGCGCACGCGTGTTTCTCGCGGGTGAAGAGGCCGGCGGCAACCTGGCGGCCGCGGTGTCGCTGATCACGCGCGATCGGGCCCATCCGCCGCTGGCCGGCCAGATTCTTCTGTCGCCCATGCTCGACCCGTGCGCCGGCACACGCTCGCTGCGCGAGGCGAGCGGCGGCGCTACCGATTGCCGATTTGCCAGCGGCTGGCAGGACTACCTTCGCTGTCCCGGCGATGCGGTGCACCCCTACGCCGTGCCGGGTGCGTCGATGCGTCTTGCCGAACTGGCGCCCACGCTGGTGCTGGTGGGCCCGGACGACCCGATGCGCGACGAGGCGCTGGCCTATGCCGAGCGGCTGCGCAAAGCGGGCATTCCGGTGACCAGCAGCGTGCTACAGAGCGCCGCCAACTGGCCCGAAGCGCTGTACGACGCGGACAGCAGCTGTTGTGTCTGCGAAGCCGCCGTCGAGCAGCAGTTGCGTGACTTCTTCGGCGCAGCGCCCCCGGCTCCGCGACCGCCGCACTAGCGTCCTGCGCCGTTGCGGCGCAACCCTTCCGACTTCCGCGCGCCCGTGGCGAAACGCACCGGCGGGCCCCGTGCATCCCGAATCCAGCGTTTTCAGGCTTCTTCAAGGAATCATCATGAACAACAAGCAACTGCTCTCCCTGTCCCGCCGCGGCCTGTGGCCGGCCCTGACCGGTGTCACGGCGATCGCCGCCGTGGTCGCCGCGCTCTTCGGCCAGCCGGTTTCCAATGCCGAAAGCCCGCCGGCCGCGCCGCCCGCCACGCCGGTGTCGGTCGCGACGGTCGCCGCCACCGACATCACCGCCTGGGACGAGTTCTCGGGCCGGCTGGAAGCGGTCGAGCGTGTCGACGTGCGTTCGCGCGTGGCCGGGGCCGTGCAGGCGGTGCACTTCAAGGAGGGCTCGCTGGTCAAGCAGGGCGAGCTGCTAATCACGATCGATCCGGCGCCCTACGCCGCCGACGTGGATCGCGCCGAAGCCCAGGTCGCCGCCGCGCAGGCCCGTGTCTCCCAGGCGCAAAGCGAGCATGTGCGCGCCAGCCGCCTGTGGGACGAGCAGGCCATCGCACAGCGCGAGCTCGACGAGCGCGGTAACGCCAAGCGCGAAGCCGAAGCCAACCTGCGTGCCGCGCAGGCTGCACTGCAAACCGCGCGCCTGAGCCTTGGCTACACCCAGGTCAAGGCGCCGGTGGCGGGCCGCATCGGCAAGCTCGAAATCACTGTCGGCAACCTGGTCGCGGCCGGCCCCGGCGCGCCGGTGCTGACCACGCTGGTGTCGGTGAGCCCGATCTACGCGAGCTTCGATGCCGACGAGCAGGTG
>JBDUCH010000425.1:0-3328 GCA_040003555.1 Variovorax sp.
GCATGCGCAAGGGCGCGCGCTACAACCTCGAATTCGCGCTGATGGCCGACGGCGTGAAGCCGGCCGACGTCTACAAGGTGCTGGCCACCAAGGACGGTGCCGAACGCGCCTTCAAGAAGCTCACCGAACTCAAGCCGAACATCCAGTGGTGGGAAGCCGGCGCGCAGCCGCCGCAGTTCCTGGTGGCAGGCGACGTGGTGCTCACCACCGTGTACAACGGCCGCATCGACGCCGCCAACCGAGAAGGCCGCAACCTGAAGATCTACTGGCCCGGCGGCATCTACGACCTGGACTACTGGGTGATCCCGAAGGGCGCTCCGAACAAGGACGCTTCGCTCAAGTTCATCCAGTTCGCGATGAAGCCCGAAAACCAAGCCGTGTACGCGAACAACATCGCCTACGGCCCGACCAACACCAAGGCGCTGGCTTCGCTCGACAAGAAGGTGCTGGACGACCTGCCGACCTCGGCGTCGAACGCCAAGGAAGCGCTGCAGTTCAGCGTCGCGTTCTGGGCCGACCAGGGCGAGGCGCTCGAGAAGCGCTTCGCATCCTGGGCCACGCAGTAAGCGGCATGAGCAGCGCAGCGCGTAGCGCGGAGGTCTTCCAATGAGTTCGGCAACGTTGACCCACCCGACCCCGGCGGACGCGCCGCCGGGCGAACTCCGGCGCGCGCTGGCGCGTGCCGAATCGCGCCGCAAATGGCGCGCCTTCTCGCTCACGCTGCCGCTGCTGGTGTTCCTGCTGCTGACGATGCTGGTGCCGATCGTCGCGCTGCTGCAGCGTGCCGTTGAAAACCCCGAAGTGGCCAACGCGCTGCCGCGTACGGTGCGGGCGCTCGACGACTGGAACCGCAAGGACACGCCACCGCCGCCGGCCGTCGCCGCCATCGCGTCCGACCTCGGCCAGCTGGCCGACAGCTCGGACGCCGGTGCGCTGGCGCGCCGTCTCAACACCGAGATTGCCGGCGCCCGCTCGCTGGTGATGAACACCTTTCGGGCGCTGCCGATCGCCGGCACGCCGGACGAGGTCAAGGCACGCATGCTCGAACTCGACCCGCGCTGGGCCGAAGCCCCCTACTGGCAGGCGATCGCCAAGAACGGATCGCGCTGGACACCCGACTACCTGCTGGCCTCGGTCGACCTGCGACGCGATGCGGCGGGCAGCGTCGAGCGCATGCCGCCCGATCAGCGTGCCTTCGGCGGCATCCTGCTGCGCACCTTCCACATCAGTGCCGTGGTCACCTTCTTCTGCCTGCTGCTGGCCTATCCGCTGGCCTGGTGGCTGTCGACGCTGCCGGCGCGCAAGGCCAACATCCTGATGATCCTGGTGCTGGTGCCGTTCTGGACCTCGATCCTGGTGCGCGTGGCCGCCTGGATCGTGCTGCTGCAGTCCGAAGGCCTGGTCAACCGCGGCCTCATCGGCATCGGCCTGATCGACCAGCCGCTGGCGCTGCTGTTCAACCGCACGGGCGTGATCATTTCGATGGTGCACATCCTGCTTCCCTTCATGATCCTGCCGCTCTACAGCGTGATGAAGAGCGTGCCCCCGACCTACCAGCGCGCGGCCGTGTCGCTCGGCAGCCCGCCGCTGGTGGCGTTCTTCCGCGTGTATGTGCCGCAGACCTACCCGGGCATCGGCGCCGGTGCGCTGCTGGTGTTCATCCTGGCCATTGGCTACTACGTCACGCCGGCACTGCTGGGCGGCGCCGACGACCAGATGCTGAGCTACTACATCGCGCGCTACACCAATGTGGAAATCAACTGGGGCATGGCCTGCGCACTCGGCGCCCTGCTGCTGGTCGCCACGCTGGTGCTCTATGCGGTGTACCGCCGCGTCGGCAAGGCCGACCTGAGCCTGGGCTGAAGCCGCACGAAAGACCCACATGCCGAAACTTCTCCCCGAATTTCCCGCCTACGCAACCTTTGCCGACAAGCTCGGCTGGTGGGCGGTGCGCGCACTCTGCGTCGCGGTGCTGGCCTTTCTGCTGGCGCCGATCCTGGTCGTCATCCCGCTGTCGTTTTCGAGCAGCTCCTTCCTGGCCTATCCGATCCCGGGCTGGTCGCTCAAGTGGTACGAGAACCTGTTCCAGTCGCCGGAATGGGGCCGCGCCGCGCGCAACAGCTTCATCGTCGCGCCGGCCGCGACGGTGGTTGCCACCGTGCTCGGCACGCTGGCGGCGGTGGGCCTCTCGCGCACCAATTTCCCGTTCAAGGGCCTGCTCATGAGCGTGCTGATCTCGCCGATGGTGGTGCCGATCGTGGTGGTCGGCGTGGCGGCGTACCTCTACTTCGCGCCGATCGGGCTGGCCGACACCTACTTCGGCCTGATCGTGGTGCACGCGGCACTGGGCGCGCCCTTTGTGCTCACCACCGTGCTCGCCACGCTGGCCGGCTTCAACCACAACCTGGTGCGCGCGTCGCTGAGCCTGGGCGAAACGCCCTTCAACACCTTCCTGCGCATCACGCTGCCGGTGATTGCGCCGGGCGTGATCTCGGGCGCGCTGTTCGCGTTCGCCACGTCGTTCGACGAAGTGGTGGTCACGCTGTTTCTGGCGGGGCCCGACCAGGTCACGCTGCCGCGCCAGATGTTCACCGGCATCCGCGAAAACATCTCGCCCACCATCGCGGCCGTCGCGACGCTGCTGATCATTTTCACGACCAGCCTGCTGCTGGTACTCGAGTGGCTGCGTGGCCGCCGCCGCTGATCTACGATAGCGGGCTTGGCTGCACGCAGCCCCTCTCCTAAGACCTGGAAGACAAACACATGGACATGAAGACCTCCCCCCTCGCCTTGCTCAACGACCCGACCCTGCTCAAGACCGATGCACTGGTCGACGGCCAGTGGCTCAAGGGCGCTAGCCGTTTCGACGTGAACGACCCGGCCACCGGCCTGAAGCTGGCCGACGTCGCCAACCTCACCCGCAACGATGCGGCAGCCGCCATTGCCGCAGCCAACAAGGCGCTGGCCGGCTGGCGCGGCAAGACCGGCAAGGAACGCAGCATCGTGCTGCGCAAGTGGTTCGACCTGCTGATCGCCAACACCGAAGACCTCGGCCGCCTGATGACGGCCGAACAGGGCAAGCCCTTCGCCGAGGCCAAGGGCGAAGTGGCGTACGGCGCCAGCTTCATCGAATGGTTTGCCGAAGAAGCCAAGCGCGTGAACGGCGAGACGCTGCCCCAGTTCGACAACAACCGCCGCCTGCTGGTCATGAAGCAGGCGATCGGCGTGTGCGCCGCCATCACGCCGTGGAACTTTCCGCTGGCGATGATCACGCGCAAGGTCGCGCCCGCGCTGGCCGCCGGCTGCACCGTCGTCATCAAGCCGGCCG
>JBDUCH010000426.1:0-3327 GCA_040003555.1 Variovorax sp.
GTCGTCGAGGAGTGGAAGTGGATGGGCACTCCGGTCTGGTCGCACGACGGCATCCTCTGCACTGGCGAATCCTACAAGGACAAGGTGAAGCTGACCTTCGCCAAGGGCGCGTCCCTGGAGGATCCGGCCCGTGTCTTCAACGCGAGCCTCGACGGAAACGCACGCCGCGCGATCGACATCCACGAAGGAAAAGAAGTTGACGAGTCCGCCTTCAAGGCGCTCGTTCGCCAGGCGGTCACCCTCAACAAGTCTGGCAAGGCTAAACCTTCGAAGAAGGCGTAGCCGGGATGGAGTTACCAGAAAGCGTCGTCTTCACGTTCACGCACAACCCGCAGACTGTACTCAGCGATCCTGCGAACCAGATCCTCCGGCAGGGGCTTGTCGTAGGGAATCCGAAGGGTGCCCTTGGTCGTCTTGTGCTTTTCCAGTTCCTTGCGGAATGGCGCCAACCCTGCCGCTGTTGGCGCGAAGCTGAGGTGTGCCTTGTGCGCGGAGAAAGCGAACAGGAAACGGGGCTCAACGAAGAAGGGGGTTCCCCACTTGATCGCCTCCTCGGCCTCCGGCGCGACGCTCTTGAGGATTGCGTACAACCGGCGCAAATGCGGCTGGCCCTCGGTCGGGGCAGCCCGGATATACGCGGCGATAGTGGCCGGAGCCTCGCTTGCCATCTCTTTTCCCTTCAGATTCAACCGGTCGATCGCCGACACTACCCGCGATCGAACTGCCGTGCGTGTTCCACCGCGTACTTGATGAGCTCGGCCTGCCCCTCGATGCCGAGCCGGCGCTTGATGCTCTGGCGGTGCGCTTCGACCGTGCGCACGCTCAGGTTCAGGTCGCGCGCGATCTGCTTGCTCGATTCGCCGCGGCCCAGCGCCGAAAGGATCTCGCTCTCGCGCGGCGTGAGCAGCGGCTTGGGCGCCTGGTTGCGGAACAGCCGCTGCGAGACGGCCGGGCTCAGGAAGGTGCCGCCCGCGGCCACGGCTTCGATGGCCGCGACGATCTCGGACGCCGGCGCATCCTTCAGCACATAGCCGCGCGCGCCGGCCTGCAAGGCCTGTTGCACGTACTCGGGGTTGTCGTACATGCTGAGCATCACCACGCGCGCCGCCGGCTGGCGCTGCTGCAGCAACGCGGCCAACTCGATGCCATTCATCTCTTTCATGCCGACGTCCGCCAGCACGATGTCCGGCTGCAGCGTCTCGATCGCGTTCAGGGCTTCGGCGGCGCTGCCCGCCTCGCCGACGATCTCGAGCGTCGGCAGCGGATCCAGGCGGGCGCGCAGGCCGTCGCGCACCAGCGGGTGGTCGTCGACCAGGAACAGGCGGATCACGGCGCGCTGCGTCACGCGGGCTCCGCGCCGTCCGCCGGTACGTCGGCCAGGATCGACGTGCCGGTGCCGCCCGAGCGCACGCGCAGGCGCCCGCCGATGGCTGCCACGCGCTCACGCATGTTGCGCAGCCCGATGCCGCGGCGCGGATCGAGCTGCATGGCATCGACATCGAAGCCGGTGCCGTCGTCGCCGACTTCGAGCCGCACGCCGTCTGCGTCGAAGTCCAGCGCGATGCGCACCTGCTGCGCCCGCGCGTGCTTGCGCACATTGGTCAGCGCCTCCTGCGTCACGCGGAACAGTGCGGTCTTCACTTCCTGCGGCAGCTCGCGCGGCGTGCCGTGCACCGCGACCGAGGCAGCGACCGCGCCTTCCTCGCCAAACTCCTCGCCCAGGCGTTCGAGCGCGGCCGGCAGGCCCAGCGTGTCGAGCAGGGCCGGCCGTAGCCGGTGCGAAATGCGACGCACCTCCGAAAGCGAATCGTTGAGCCGCAGCAGCGCCTTGCCCAGCGCTGGCGGCGCGGCCTGGTGCGCGCGCTCCAGCGCATCGACCGCGGATTCGATCAGCAGCTTGGCCGACACCAGCGTCTGGCTGGTGCCGTCGTGCAGTTCGCGCGCCAGATGGCCGCGCTCGTCTTCCTGGGACTGCACGACCTGGCGTGCCAGCAGCCGCAGCTTGGCCTCGGCGACGCGGTGCTCGCTGAGGTTCAGCAACAGCCCGGTGGCGCTGACCACGCCCAGGCAGAGCGCCGCGATGCCGGCGATCCAGAGCATGGTGGTGGTCACGTTGACGTTCATCTGCCGATCCAGCGTGTTCATCGCCGACTCGATGTCGTCGAGGTAGAGGCCAGTGCCGACCATCCAGTTCCAGCGCGGCAGCGCGGTCACGTAGCCGAGCTTGGGCGCCGTTTGCGCGCTGGAGGGTTTGCGCCACTGGTACTCGACGAAGCCGCCGCCCCGGCGCGCCTGCGCGATCAGATCCTGGATGGTGGGGCGCCCCAGCGAATCGCGCAGCTCCCGCAGGTTCTGCCCGACCAGCTCGGGCTGGCGCGAATGCATGAGCGAGCGGCCGTCCAGGTCGTAGACGAAGAAATAGCCGTCGTCGCCGTAGTCGAGTGCGGCGAGCCGGCGTAGCGCCTCGTTGCGGGTCGCGTCGTCGTCCAGTCCGGCGTCGTACAGCGGCCGCACGACGCTGAGGGCGAGCTCCACGTAGCTGCGCAGTTCGTTGCGCCGCTGCGCCATGTAGGTCTGCTCGATCAGCGCGCGCTCGCGCTGCGCCAGGTCGCGCTCCTGGTGGCGCACCGCAAAAGCCACCAGCACCAGCGCAATCAGGAGCGGTGCGACGGCGAGTGCAACGATCTTGGTGCGCAGCTTCACGGGCGAGGCCTCAGGCGGCGTGCGTCGGCCAGCCGGCCAGGTTGCGTTCGGCCACGGCGCAGAGCGCAGTGATCCAGGCCGGGCTGTCGTTCAGCGCGGGGATGTAGTGGAACTCCTTGCCGCCCGCCTGCAGAAAGGCGTCGCGGCCTTCCATCGCGATCTCTTCCAACGTCTCGAGGCAGTCGGCAGGAAAGCCCGGGCAGATCACGTCGACGCGGCTGGTGCCGCTGGCGCCCAGCAGGCGCAGCGTCGGCTCGGTGTAGGGCTCCAGCCAGGTGGCGCGGCCGAAACGAGACTGGAAGGTCACGCGGTGCTGGTCGGGCGACAGCTGCAGCTGCTCGGCCAGCAGGCGCGCAGTTTCGAGGCATTGCGCCTGGTAGGGATCGCCGAGCTGGATGTTGCGCGCCGGAATGCCGTGAAAGCTCATGACCAGCTGGTCGGGCCGGCCGTGGTGTTGCCAGTGCGCGAGCACGCTTTGCGCCAGCGCCTCGATGTAGAGCGGCTCGTCATGGTACTGGTTGACGAAGCGCAACTCCGGCAGCCGCCGTAGCTTGCGCGTCCAGTCGTTCACCGCGTCGATCACGCTGGCGGTGGTGGTGGCCGAGTACTGCGGGTAGGCCTGCA
>JBDUCH010000427.1:0-3319 GCA_040003555.1 Variovorax sp.
GATCGATGAGAGCCCCGCGGGCGAAGAGTTCAAGCAGGTGATGCGCGGCAAGCTCGATGCGCTGCTGTCGCTGGCCGAAGCCAGCGACTGCCGCCGCGTGAGGCTGCTCGGCTACTTCGGTGAAGCATCGACCCCGTGCGGCAACTGCGACAACTGCATCACACCGCCGCAGGTGTGGGATGGCACCGATGCGGCGCGCAAGCTGCTGAGCACCATCTACCGCGTGCAGCAGCAAAGCGGCATCAGCTTTGGCGCCGGCCACATCATGGACATCCTGCGCGGCAAGGCGACCGAGAAGGTCAAGCAGTTCGGGCACGAAAGTATCAGCACCTTCGGCCTGGGCGCCGAGTTCAGCGAGGTGCAGTTGCGCGGCGTGCTGCGCCAGCTTATCGCCACCGGCGCGCTGGCGGTCGACACCGAAGCCTTCAACACGCTCAAGCTCACCGAGGGCTCGCGTGCCGTGCTCAAGGGCGAGGCGAGCGTGGCGCTGCGCGAGTCGGTGTCGTCGCCGTCGGAGCGCAAGTCGCGCTCGAAGTCGTCGTCATCATCCTCGTCCTCGCGCGGCGCGCCCTCACCGGCCGCCGCCGCGCTCGACGCCACCGGCCAGGCCCGCTTTGCCGCACTGAAGGCGTGGCGAGCCGAGGTGGCGCGTGAGCACAACCTGCCGGCCTACGTGATCTTCCACGACGCCACGCTCGCCACCATCGCCGAGCGGGCGCCGGTCACGCTGGAAGACCTGCAGGGCATCAGCGGCATCGGCAGCAAGAAGCTCGAGGCCTACGGGGCCGATGTGCTGCGGGTGTGCAGCAGCTTCTGACCGCCTCGCTCACACGTCGAACCGAACCCCCTGCGCCAGCGGCAGCTCGCGCGAGTAGTTGATGGTGTTGGTCGCGCGGCGCATGTAGTTGCGCCAGGCGTCGGAGCCCGATTCGCGGCCGCCGCCGGTTTCTTTTTCCCCGCCGAAGGCGCCGCCGATCTCCGCGCCCGAGGTACCGAGGTTGACGTTGGCGATGCCGCAGTCCGAGCCTGACACCGAGAGGAAAAGTTCGGTCTCGCGCAGGTCGTTGCCGAACACCGCCGACGACAGGCCTTGGGGCACCGCGTTGTGCAGCGCGATGGCGTCTTCGAAGCGCTCGTAGCCCAGCACGTAGAGAATCGGCGCGAAGGTTTCGTGGCACACGGTGGCCGTTTGCGACGGCATCTCGACGATGGCGGGGCGCACGTAGAAGGCATCGGGATGCTGCTCGGCCAGCGCGCGCGTGCCGCCCGATACCTTGCCACCCTCATTCGCTGCGGCCGCCAGTGCGGCCTGCATCGCATCGAAGGATGCTTCGTCGATGAGCGGCCCCACCAGCGTGCCGGCCACGCGCGGGTCACCGATGGGCAGCGCCTCGTAGGCCTTGTGCAATCGCGCGATCAGCGCCTCGCGCACGCTCTCGTGCACGATGAGCCGGCGCGTGGTGGTGCAGCGCTGGCCCGCGGTGCCCGCCGCGGCGAACAAGATGCCGCGCACCGCGAGTTCGAGGTCGGCCGAGGGCGTGACGATAACGGCGTTGTTGCCGCCCAGCTCCAGCAGGCTGCGTCCAAAGCGCTGCGCCACGCGCGGGCCCACTTCGCGGCCCATGCGCGTGCTGCCGGTTGCCGATATCAGCGGCACGCGTGCATCGTCGACGAGGGCCTCGCCTACGTCGCGCAAACCGACGATCACGCCCGACAACCGGGCCGGCGCATCGCTGCCGAAGCGCTTGGCGGCACGCTCGAACAGGGCCTGGCAGGCGAGCGCCGTGAGCGGTGTTTTTTCGGACGGCTTCCACACCACCGCGTCACCGCAGACGAAGGCAAGCGCAGCGTTCCACGACCACACTGCGGTCGGGAAGTTGAACGCGCTGATGACGCCCACCACGCCCAGCGGATGCCAGGTTTCCATCATCCGGTGGCCGGGCCGCTCGGAGGCGATGGTCAGGCCGTAGAGCTGGCGCGACAGGCCGACCGCGAAGTCGCAGATGTCGATCATCTCCTGCACTTCACCCAAGCCTTCGGTGAGGATCTTGCCCGCCTCGAGCGAGATCAGCGTGCCGAGCGCCTCTTTCTCAGCGCGCAGTTCTTCGCCGAGCAGGCGCACCAGCTCGCCGCGCCGCGGCGCGGGCACCGTGCGCCACGCCAGAAAGGCGGCATGCGCCTCGTCGACAACACGTGCGACTTCGGCTGTCGTGTGCATCGGCACCTGCCCGATGATGCTGCCGTCGATGGGCGAGCACACGCGCAGGCCGCCGCCGTTGAAAGCGGTGCCCGGCACGCCGAGGCGGTTGAGCAAAGTCTGGATCTGGGTTGCGGGGTTGGTCGTCGTCATCTGTCGGGCCTCAGCGTTCAATGGTCTTGTTCCAACGGGCATTCCACGCGGGCCGGTTGGCATTGATGCTTTCCCAGTCGAGCGTGACCGCGTTCTTCATGAACTTGTTGATCTCGGCCACTTGGTTTGCACCCTCGCCCAGGGCGGGGGCCTTCGGGTTGGTCGGAATCTGGCTGCCGAACTGCAGCACGTTGGCCTGCGCCAGCGGGCTCAGCAAGAACTCGGCGAGCTTCTGCGCCAGTTCGGGCTCGCTGTTGTTGGCGATCACGCACTGCCCGACCATCAACACCACCGAGCCTTCCTTCGGCTGCGCGTATTCGACCGGGATGCCCTTGACCTTGAGCGCCGCCACGGCCGTGGGCGTGAGCGGGAAGATCGCGGCTTCGTTGGTCTGCACCATTTCCGACAGCTTGGCCGAGCTCGGGATGTACTCCAGCACGTTGGGGCCGATGGTCTTGGGCCATGCCGTGAAGCCGGGGTCGACGTTCTTGTCGGTGCCGCCCTGGATGCGGTTGAACATCAGGAAGCCATGCAGGCCGAAGGACGACGACGGCATCGACTGGAAGACCACCTTGCCCTTGTATTTGGGGTCGGCCATGTCCATCCACGAGGTGGGCGCGGCCCAGCCCTTTTCCTTGAACATCTTGGCGTTGTAGGCGATGCCGGTCATGCCGAGGCTCACACCGCTGGCCATGTCGCCCTTGAAGCGCGCAGCCGGGTAGATCTCGTTGAGCGCGGCGCTCGGGCGCTGCTTCTCGCACAGGCTCATGCCGATGGCGCGCACCATGATGCCGTCGTCGAGGAACATGACATGCATCTGCGGCTTCTCCTTGTTGGCCTGCGCCTTGGCCAGGATGTCCGACGAAGTGCCGGGCACCACCACCACCTTGACGTTGTTCGCCTTTTCGAAGGCAGGGAACACGTACTGCGTGTACGCCTTCTCCATGGTGCCGCCGTTCATGCCGATGT
>JBDUCH010000428.1:0-3314 GCA_040003555.1 Variovorax sp.
TGCTGATCGGCGAGCCGACGGCCGAAGTCATCAAGAAGACCATCGGCTCGGCCTTCCCGGGCTCCGAAGTCAAGGAGATGGAAGTCAAGGGCCGCAACCTCAGCGAAGGCGTGCCGCGCAGCTTCACGATCAGCTCCAACGAGGTGCTGGAAGCCCTGACCGACCCGCTCAACAACATCGTTTCGGCCGTCAAGAACGCGCTCGAGCAGACGCCGCCCGAGCTGGGTGCCGACATCGCCGACCGCGGGATGATGCTGACCGGCGGCGGTGCGCTGTTGCGCGACCTCGATCGCCTGTTGGCCGAGGAAACCGGCCTGCCGGTGCTGGTGGCCGAAGACCCGCTGACCTGCGTGGTGCGGGGCTGCGGCATCGCGCTGGAACGCATGGACAGGCTCGGAAGCATCTTCACCTCGGAGTAATGTTGCTCCCCCCCAAGCTTCGCGCACTTCGTGTCGCTCCGCCAACCCCCTACCGGGGGCGGCGCCAGCGGCCCGGCGAAGCCGGCTCCGCGGCACCCCTGATATTCGCGCCACGACAGGCTTAGAGCGTCATGCCGCTCGGCACCGTTGACCGCACCGCACCGCCCCTCTTCAACCAGGGGCCGTCGGCGCTCAGCAAGCTGATCTTCTTCAGCGCGCTGTCGTTGTTCCTGATGGTGGCGGATGCGCGCTTCGACATCGTGCGGCCGGTGCGCGCCGCCGTCGGCGCGGTGCTGTACCCGGTGCAGTGGATCGCGATGAAGCCGGTGCAGATGGCCCTCGGCGGCACGCGCTATTTCGAAGACCTGCAGGTGGCCCAACGCAACGAAGCCGACGCGCGTCGTGCGCTGGCGCTCCAGTCCGAGCGCGCTGGCCAGGCCGATGCGCTGGCGCAGGAGAACTCGCGGCTGCGCGCGATGCTCGACCTGCGTGCCACCACCGACACGCCGGGCCGCGTTGCCGAGGTGCTCTACGACGCCGCCGACCCCTACACCCGCAAGCTGATCCTCGACCAGGGCATGACGCAGGGCATCGCGGCCGGTTCGCCCGTGATCGACGAGCACGGCGTGCTCGGGCAGGTGACGCAAGTACAACCCTTCACCAGCGAGGTGACGCTGGTGATCGACCGCGACCTTTCCATTCCGGTGCAGAACGCCCGTACCGGTGCGCGCAGCGTGGCGTTCGGCGAGGCCAATGCCCACGGCGGCGGGCTCGAGCTGCGCTTCATGCAGGCCAACTCCGATGTGCAGGAAGGCGACCTGCTCACCACCAGCGGGGTGGATGGCGTCTACCCGCCCGGACTGCCGGTCGCCAAGATCGACCGCATCGAGCGCCGGGCCGATTCGGCCTTTGCGCGCATCCATTGCGTGCCCCTGGCCGGCGTGACGGCCGCGCGCTACGTGATGGTGCTGTCGCCGTCGAGCGCGCGCGCCGCGCCGCGTCCGGCGGCTGCGGCGCCCACGGCTGCCGCGAAGAAAAAGGCCGACAAGGAAAAGGCAGGCAAAGACAAGGCCGACAAGGCCGACAAGAAAGGCGCGGCAGCACGATGATCATGCGTCCAGGCCAACAGCAGCTGCTGTTGCCCGTAAGCCCGCTCTTCATGTGGGGCAGCCTGTTTCTGGCGCTGGTGATCGACATGCTGCCGCTCGGCCGCATCGCCTGGATGCCCGACGTGCTGGCGCTGGCCATCGTGTTCTGGAGCGTGCACCAGCCCACCCGCATCGGCATCGGCGTGGCGTTCGTGTTCGGTTTGTGCATGGACGTGCACCAGTCGGCCATGCTGGGACAGCACGCGCTGTCGTACACCACGCTCAGCTTCCTGGCGATCATGATCCACCGCCGCCTGCTCTGGTATCCGGTGGCATCGCAGGCATTGCAGTTGCTGCCGCTGTTCGCGCTGTCGCATCTGATCGAACTGGCCATCCGCATGGTCGGTGGCGGCTTGTTCCCGGGCTGGAACCTGCTGCTGGCGCCGGCGCTCGAAACCGCACTCTGGCCGCTGGCCAGCCTGCTGCTGCTGGCCCCGCAGAAACGCACGCCCGAGCCCGACGCCAATCGGCCACTGTGATGCCGAGTGCTACCAAAGCAATAGCGTGGAGCGCAGGCAGGGCGAGCGCTGCCGCCCGATTGCCATTGAACACCCGGAAGCCTAAGCTCCAGCCCCGATGACCGAGATCCGCAACGTCGCCGCCGACCTCGCGCGCTTCAAGCGCCGCGTGATCGTGATCGGCCTCGTCGTGCTGACGGCCTTCAGCCTGCTGTGCATGCGGCTGGTCTACCTGCAGGTGGTGCGCCACGAGGATCTGGCCGAACAGGCCGAGAACAACCGCACCGCGATCGTGCCGGTGGTGCCGAACCGCGGCCTGATCCTGGACCGCAACGGCATCACGCTGGCCTCGAACTATTCGGCCTACACGCTGGAAATCACGCCTTCGAAGGCTGGCGATGTCGAGCAGACCATCGACGGCCTGACCGAGGTGCTCGAGGTGACGCCGCGCGATCGCCGGCGCTTCAAGCGGTTGCGCGAGGACTCGCGCAACTTCGACTCGATCCCGATCCGCACCCGCCTGAGTGACGAGGAGGTGGCCCGCTTCGCGGCGCAGCGCTACCGCTTCCCGGGTGTCGAGATCAAGGCGCGGCTGTTCCGCAACTACCCGCACGGCGAGATCGCGAGCCATGTGCTCGGCTACATCGGCCGCATCAACCAGACCGAAAAAGCCGCGATGGAGGAGTGGGAAGACGAGGATTTCGCCAACTACAAGGGCACCGAGTACATCGGCAAACTCGGCGTCGAACAAAGCTACGAGAAGACGCTGCACGGCCAGACCGGCGTCGAGCAGATGGAAACCTCGGCCGGCGGCCGCGCGGTGCGGCGCCTCGCGGGCCATCCGGCCACGCCTGGCAACACGGTGATGCTGTCGCTCGACATCAAGCTGCAGAAGCTGGTCGAGGACATGTACGGGGATCGCCGCGGCGCGCTGGTCGCCATCGACCCCAAGACCGGCGAGGTGCTGGCCTTCGTGAGCAAACCGACTTTCGATCCCAACCTGTTCGTCGAAGGCATCGACAGCGAAAGCTGGAAGGAACTCAGCGAATCGCTCGACAAGCCGCTGCTGAACCGCGCGCTGCGGGGCACCTACCCGCCCGGCTCGACCTACAAGCCTTTCATGGCGATGGCCGCCCTGCAAACCGGCAAGCGCGGGCCGAACGTGATCGTCAACGACCCCGGGTACTTCAATTTCGGCGGGCATCGCTTTGGCAGCCCCGAGGGCAACATCGGTGGCGTCGACATGCGCCGCTCGATCCAGCTGTCGAGCAACATCTACTACTACTCGC
>JBDUCH010000116.1:0-11126 GCA_040003555.1 Variovorax sp.
AGATCGACTTCTCGCCGGGCACGCCGTCATTGAGCGTGACCACGCGGCGGCGGTTCACGCCCCACGGCACTTCGTTCTCGTTCTTGCAGGCCGTGACGCAGCCGTTGCATTCGATGCAACGCTCGGAATCACAGACGAACTTCATGCGGGCCATGGTTTATGCCTTTTCGACGTTGCAGACCGTGGTCTTGGTTTCCTGCATCATGGTCACGCTGTCGTAGCCATAGGTGGTGCCGGTGTTGATGGCCTCGCCGCGCACGATCGGCGCCGCGCCCTTCGGGTAGTGCGGCAACATGTCCACGCCCTGCCAGTGGCCCGAGAAGTGGAATGGCATGAAAACGGTGTCGGGGCCCACGCGCTCTGTCACCAGCGCCTGCACGTTGAGCCTGGCGCCGGTCGGCGTGTGCACCCAGGCGCGCTCGCCGTTCCGGATGCCTTTCTCGGCCGCAACCTTCGGGTTGATCTCGATGAACATCTCCTGCTGCAGTTCGGCCAGCCAGGGGTTGGAACGCGTTTCCTCGCCGCCGCCCTCGTACTCGACCAGCCGGCCCGAGGTCATGACATACGGGAACTTCTCGGCCAGCTTGTCGGCGATGTTCTTCTGCTGCACGCTCTTGTAGAGGGTCGGCAGGCGCCAGAAGGTCGCCATGTCGTTGTGCGTCGGGTACTTGGCCATCAGGTCGGGCCGGTTGCCGTAGAGCGGCTCGCGGTGCTGTGGAATCGGGTCCGGGAAATTCCAGACCAGCGCCCGCGCCTTGGCGTTGCCGAACGGGTGGCAGCCGTGGTTCTTCATGAACACGCGGATCATGCCGCCGGAGCTGTCGGTCTTCCAGTTCTTGCCTTCGGCCTTGGGCTTCTCGGCCTCGGTGAGCTCGTCCCACCAGCCCAGCTTCTTGAGCAGCACGTGGTCGAGTTCGGGGTAGCCGGTGGTGATGTCGGCGCCCAGCGAATGCGAGCCGTCCTCGGCCAGCAGGTTCTTGCCGTCGCGCTCCACGCCGAAGTTCGCGCGGAAGTTGCCGCCGCCGTCCATCACATGCTTGCTGGTGTCGTACAGGTTGGGCGTGCCCGGATGCTTGAACTCCGGCGTTCCCCAGCATGGCCAGGGCAATCCGAAGTAGTCGCCGCCAATGTCGTAGCCGTTGACCTTGTCCTTCAGCGGGCCCTTGGCCTTCAGCGTGCGCACGTCGAATGCGCCCATGTTGCGCATGTGCGCCTGCAGCCGCTCGGGACTCTGGCCGGTGTAGCCGATGGTCCAGACGCAACGGTTCATCTCGCGCAAGATGTCCTCGGGCACGGGCTCGTCCATGCCCTTGACTTTCTGCATCTTGTAGTTCTTGACCAGTTCGGCGCCGAAGCCGAGCTTCTGTGCGAACTGGTACATGAGCATGTGGTCGCTGCGGCTTTCCCACAACGGCTCGATGACTTTCTCGCGCCACTGCAGCGAGCGGTTCGACGCGGTGACCGACCCGCTGGTCTCGAATTGCGTACACGCCGGCAACAGGTACACGGCGCGGTTCGGGTTGAGATCGCCCTCCTTGCCCGGCATGGCAGCCATCGCGGCCGTGGCCGAAGGATACGGATCGACCACGACCAGCAGGTCGAGCTTGTCCATCGCCCTCTTCATCTCGAGCCCGCGCGTCTGCGAGTTCGGCGCGTGGCCCCAGTAGACAACCCCCCGCAGGTTCGAGTCCTGGTCGATCAGCTCGTTCTTCTCGAGCACGCCATCGATCCAGCGCGACACCGTGATTCCGGGTTTGCTCATCATCGCGGGTGAGCTGAACTGCTTCTTGATCCACTCGAAGTCGACACCCCAGGTGGCGGCGAAGTGCTTCCACGAACCTTCGACCAGGCCGTAGTAACCCGGCAATGAATCGGGGTTCGGGCCCACGTCGGTGGCGCCCTGCACGTTGTCGTGGCCGCGGAAGATGTTGGTGCCGCCGCCACTCTTGCCGACATTGCCGAGCGCCAGTTGCAGGATACACGAGGCGCGCACGATCGCATTGCCGATGGTGTGCTGCGTCTGGCCCATGCACCAGACGATGGTGCCCGGGCGGTTTTCATTGAGCCAGGTCGCGACCTTGAGCACCTGCGCCTCTTTCACGCCGCAGGCCTCCTCGACCTTGTCGGGCGTCCACTTGGCCAGGACATCTTCGCGCACCTTGTCCATGCCGAAGACGCGGTCGTTGATGTACTGCTTGTCTTCCCAGCCGTTCTTGAAGATGTGGTGCAGGATGCCAAACAGGAAGGCGATGTCGGAGCCCGAGCGGATGCGCACGTACTCGTC
Source organism: Variovorax sp. (assembly GCA_040003555.1). Taxonomy (GTDB): domain Bacteria; phylum Pseudomonadota; class Gammaproteobacteria; order Burkholderiales; family Burkholderiaceae_C; genus Variovorax. The sequence goes on from JBDUCH010000116.1 coordinate 2,285, forward strand.
GGCCTTGGCCGCGGTGCGGGTGAAGCGCGGATCCACCACGATCATCTTGCAGCCATGCTCCTTGGCATGCAGCATGTGCAGCATGCTGACCGGGTGCGCTTCGGCAGCATTGGAGCCGATGTACATCGCCACCTTGGCGCCGCGCATGTCGTTGTACGAATTGGTCATGGCGCCGTAGCCCCATGTGTTCGCCACCCCTGCAACAGTGGTCGAGTGGCAGATGCGCGCCTGGTGGTCGCAGTTGTTGCTGCCGAAGAAGCTGACGAACTTGCGCATCAGGTAGGACTGCTCGTTGCTGTGCTTGGACGAGCCGATCCAGTAGACCGAATCGGGCCCGCTGGCCTGGCGCAGCTCCTTCAGCCTGGCAGTGATCTCATCGAGCGCCGTGTCCCAGCTGATGCGCTGGTACTTGCCGTCGACCAGCTTCATCGGATAGCGCAGCCGGTACTCGCCATGGCCGTGCTCGCGCAGTGCGGCGCCCTTGGCGCAGTGCGCGCCGAGGTTGATGGGCGAATCGAACACCGGCTCCTGCCGGACCCAGACGCCGTTCTCGACCACCGCATCGGTGGCGCAGCCGACCGAGCAGTGCGAGCAGACAGTGCGTTTGACCTCGACCTTGCCGGTGCCGACGCTGGACACCTTGCCTTCAGCGGCGCCCGCCTTGCGCATCAGTGTGAGCTGGCCGGCCGCGAGGCCGACGCCCACGCCCAGGCCGGAGCGCCGCAGGAAGGCGCGCCGATCCATGGTCGGCAGTGCGTTGGCGAGGCCACGGCGCAGGCTGTGGACGAATGGCGATGAAGACAAGCGCGCTGTGGCTTGGGCACCGGACTTCTTGGGTGTCAGCAACATGGGGTGTTGTTCCTCGTCAGGTCGAAGCGGTCTGGTAGTAGCGCTTGACGTGCTCGCTCAGCGAGTAGCCGCCGCCGTTGGCGGGGGCTGGCGGGAGCACCGGCGCGGCCTTCACTTCGGCGGGCGCGTCGACCACCTTGGGCAACACCGCGACTGCGGCAGCAGCTGCGCCGGCGGCGGCAGCGCCTGCGAAGAAACGGCGGCGTGAGGCCGGCATGGTGCCGGTGGATTGGCTGTCCTGCATATCAACTCCAGGAGTGGCTGGGCTTGCAAACCAGATATGAACTGATTTACATACGTTTGGATACTAGTCGAGACCCTGAGTCCAAAACCTACCGCCAAGTCATTATTTTTTAGAACGATCCATCGAGCATGTCGAAGCCCTGGGCCTCGACGCCGACGAACGAGTGGGTAAAGCCGGCCAGCGCCGCATAGAGCCGCGCTTTCGGATGCTGCAGCACCGCATCGCACATCACCGGCACCCATGGCTGCACATGGCGCGCGAAGAAGACTTGCTGCTCCTTCAGGTTGGCCACGGCCGCGTCGTCGCCCGCGATGAGGTAGCGCATCACTTCGCACAGGCAGGCGATGTGGTCTTCGGTTTCACCGAGCGTTTCGTCGCGCGCCAGGCCGAGCCGCGCCACGTCGGTTCGCAGCTGCGCGAGCGGCTTGTCATTGAGGAAACCACCGAGGTAGTGCGAGCCGTAGAGCAGCACCTCGGGCTTGCCGATGCCGCCGAACAACGCGTCGTATTCGTCGCGTGCGCCAGCCACGTCGGTGCCGCGCGCCGCACCGACCAGCGCGCGCCAGGGCGCTTCGAGAAAACCGCCGGCGACCGGTGCTTCGGTGACCGCGACGCCGAGCGCGCCGAGCAACTCCGCGTCGGGCGGTGCGAACCACAGGCGCGCCAGCAGGCCATAGACCTCGGCGCGCGCAATCTCTTCGTCGAGGGCGGAAGAAAGCGGTGGAGATTCGTTCATGGGCCGGTGATCTTCATTTCGTTCTGCGCGCTGAAAAGGTCGATGACACGGCAGTCGCTGCACATCTTGAGACGCTCCAGCGCCTCGCCCTGGAACATCGCGTGGCCGGCGAGCCGCCCCAGCATCGCCTCGATCGCCTTTTGCGTTCCGAATGGCTTGCTGCAGCGCACGCAAGCCCAGGGCTTGGCCTCGTTGAGCACCACCTGCTGCTTGCGCTCGGGCGCGGCCAACAGGCGCGGCACCAGCGCGATCGAGTCTTCGGGGCAGGTGCTTTCACACAGGCCGCACTGCACGCAGTTCTTCTCGATGAAGCGCAGCTGCGGCGCGTTGGCATTGTCGAGCAGCGCGCTGGCCGGGCAGGCGCTGACGCAGGCCAGGCAGAGCGTGCAGGTGTCCTTGTCGACCGTGATGGCGCCGAACGGTGCACCGGCGGGCAGCGCGATGGCGAGCGCCTGCACGGTGGGTGCCGCCTTGAGCGCAGGCGCTTCGTCGATCAGATGGTCGAGCACGAGCTCGAGCGTGCTGCGCTTCTCGGCGCCCACTGCGAAGCGCGCGACCTGCGCCGGCAACTGCTGGCGCGCGGCGCCCAGGCCGGCCAGCGCGGCATCGAGCGCGGCCGGCGTGGCGGCCTCGATCAGATGGAAGTGAGTGCCTGCGTAGCCGAGCCCGCGCAGCAGCGTCTGGGCCATCTCCATCTGCTGCTGCAGCGCCGCGACGTACTGCGGCGCCTCGTCACCGGTCGTCAGCACCGCGATCTGCGATGCACCGAAGGCGATGGCGCTGAGCCACAGGTCGATGCCGACGCTGGCCACATGCATCAGCGCCAGCGGCATCACGTTCGCCGGCACGCCGTGCGCGCGGCCGAGTTGCGCGGCGCGGCCGAGTTCACCGATCAGCGCCTGTCCGCGCTCCTCGCTGTGCAGCAGCAGCGTCGCATCGCGCCCGCCGGCCTTCGCGTAGGTCGACAGCAGCGTGCGCATCTTGCGGCCCTGGTCCGGCGTGCGCGGGTAGGTGTAGCCGAGCGCGCCGGTCGGGCACACCGTGCTGCAGGCGCCGCAGCCGACGCAAAGATTCGGGTTGACGATGATGCGCTGGCGCGCCGTGTCGCTGGTGATCGCGTGGGCCGAGCAGACCTCGATGCAGGCATTGCAGCCGACCACCTCGTTGCGGCTGTGGGCGCAGAGCTTCTGCCTGTAGTCGAAGAACTTCGGCTTCTCGAACTCGCCGACCAGCTCGCGCAGGCGCAGCAGCGTCTGCAGGCCTTCGGGGTTGGCAAGGCCACCGGCCAGATGGAAGTAGCCCTGCGGCGGCGCATGCCAGTCGATCAGCGGCGCGGCACCGAGGTCGAGCACCAGGTCGAACGCGGCGTCGAGAGTTTCGGGCGCGCGTGCAAAGTCGATTGCGCCCGCCACTCCGCAGGCGCGCTCGCAATCGCGGTGCGAGGTGCATTTGCTGTTGTCGATCTGGTAGTCGAGCCCGATCGCCTGTTCGGGGCAGGCCACGACGCAGGCGTTGCAGCGCGTGCAGAGGTCGAGATCGATGGCGTTGTCGCTGTCGCGTGTCCAGCCGAGCTTGAACGCGCCGAGCCAGCCGGCGAGCGATGCGATGCGCCCCGCGGTCACCGGGTAGCGCCGCTCCTGCATGCCGCCGACCGCGCCCGGCCCTTGTGAAAAGATCGTGATGTCGAGCGAATCGCCCACCAGCGCCGCGGCGCGCTCCGCTTCGTCGAGCGGGCCGACGATCAGCAGCCGGCCCTGGCTTGCATAGCCCACGGTTGCCACCGGCTCCGGTTCCGGCAGGTGCGCGGCCGCGAGCAGCGCCGCGATCTTCGGCATCGCGCTCCTGGCGTCGCGGCTCCAGCCGCCGGTCTCGCGGATGTTGACGAAGCGGATCACCGATCCCGCTTCGGCTGCGCCGGGCGTTTGCTCGGCCAGTTCGGTGAAAAGACGCCTCTCCTGCGTGCAAGCCACGACGATGTCGTCGCCGCTGCCGAGGGCGCGCTGGAATGCCGGCGCTTCGCGGCGGCACAGGCTTGAATGGAGCGTAAGCGGCTGGGGCTCAGGCAGCGCCGCGCCGAGCGTCTTCGGCTCGAGCGGCATCGTCTGGTTGCAGTCGCAGATCAGCGTCTTGGTGGGCATCGTGTTCTTGGCTGGCAGGTTGCGTTGCATCGGCAACGGCAACCGGCGGGCTGGGAGGGCTGTCGGCAGGGTGGGACTGTGCCACGGTGGGCACGGTTTCGGGCTCCTCTTCCTGGAACAGGTTCAGGAACTTCGCGCTCGCCATCTGGCGCAGCGTGCTCTCCGGCAGCGGTGCGGGGTTGGAATAGTCGTCGATGTAGATGTCGAGCCGATCCATCACATTGAAGTGCGGGTCGGCAAAGAGCTTCTTGAGCGCCGCGTTCTTGACCTCAGGAGCCACGGCCTTGGCGAGGAAGGGCTTGAAGTCGGAGTCGATGGTGAGCGACGAGGCGTCGGCCAGCGTGAGCGGCGGCGGAGTTTCTTCCTCCCCCTCCGGGGAAAGGCCGGGATCGGGGCTCGCGGCCGGCGCCAGGGCGGCCATGTCCCCACTCCCGCTCGCCTCGGCCGAGGGAGGGAGCAAGTCCTTCTTCTCCTGCTCCTGCACCTCCAGCTTGCGCCGGGACCAGCGCCCCAGAAAGCCTTCGTCAGACATCGCCGCCACCCCTGCCCTGCTTCTTTTCAGTCGACACGGTGGCCGCGTTGCCGAAACGATCCACCAGCGGCCGAAAGCTTTCAGGCCGGCGCCGCCGCTTGGGCTCGACCACATAGTGCGCATCGACGAAGCTGCTGAGCCAGCCGATGACGTCGGCCGGCGCCGGCACCTGATCCACGAACTCCTGCGCGTCGAGCCAGCGGCCCGCGTCGTGGTAGCTCAGGCTCACCGCCACCGGCCGCGCGATCGGCCACTCGGCCAGCGTCGGCTGCTCGTCCATGCGCCACAGCACGAACCAGCAAGGAGCCTCGGTGGTCGCATTGAGGTAGTAGCCCTCGAGATCGTCGCGGAACAGCTGCACCTGGAAGCCCGGATGCAGCCATCGCTGCGCCTCGTCGTCCTGCGTCAGCAGGCGCGACTCGCGGCCGAAGCCCGGCTCGTCGCGCACCACGCTGTCGAGCACCCAGCGCCAAGGCTGCCAGCGGCTCGACGGCCCATGGATGCGTTCGCGCCGCAGCACCACGGCCACGTCGAGCGTGGGCCGGGTGGTGTCGGCGGACGAAGCGAGGTCGGAGCTGGACATACGGCGCACGATAGCCGATGCGCAACGGGGGCGGTGGATTGCGGCGATTCGACCCTGGCGCCGACCTATGCAGGCGCCCGCACGATGCGTGCCACCAGTGCCATGACAGCGTCGTTCTGGCCCGCCAGTGCGCCGATCGGCGGCACGTTCGCGGCAGTGGCCACGGCCAGCCGCAATTCAGGCACCAGCAATGCGAACTGCGCGCCGTAGCCCCAGCCCCACACGACCCGCCTGCCGTGCAGCAGGCCGGTGAACCACAGGTAGCCATAACCCACGTCGGTGATGGGCGCCACGCGCCAGCTGGCCGGGCCGTGCGGTCGCGTGCTGTCAGCAACCCATGCGGCTGGCAGCACCTGCGTGCCGCGCCAACGGCCGCCATCCACCGTCGTCCAGGCCAGCTTCAACAGATCGCGCGCGCGCAGCATGAGGCCACCGTACGTGGTCGGATTGCCGGCGCGATCGCGCCGCCAGGCAAAGCGCTCGATGCCCAGCGGGGCGAACAAGTCGCGCGCGGCCACGTCGGCCAGGTCGAGGCCGTGCGCGCGTCGGAGAATCGGCGACAGCAGACCCACGGCCGCGTCGTTGTAGCTCCATGCATCGGGCGGTGCGGCAGGGTTCGCCGGCAGGCCCAGGGCAAAGCGCGCCGGATCGGGTGCGGCAGCGAACGCGGCGGTTTGCGTCGTCCAGTCGAAGGCAAGCCCGGTGCGGCCGAGAAGGATTTTCTCCAGCGTGATCCCGGCCACCGCCGAGCCGGGCACCTGCGCCGCGGCTTCCGGCAGCAGTTGGCCGACCGTCGCCGACAACCCGGGCAGCACTCCCTTCTGCAAGGCCTGCCCGACCAGCATCGAACTCACGCTCTTGGTGACGGAGTTGATCGCCAGCAGATCGGCGGCCGACGCGCCGCCGTAGTAGCGCTCCCCCACCAGCACGCCGTTGCGCACCACCAGCAGGCTGCGCAGCGCCGGCAGCTGCGCGCCGTCGCGCAGCACGTCGGCCAGGGCCGTGGGGTCGATGCCGTGGCTCTCAGGGGCCGCCGTTTGCCAGTCCGACGGCACCACGCCAGGAACCTGGGTGGACTGCGGGCCGCTTCGCATGCCGCCACACCCCGTGGCCAGCGCCGCGGCCGCGCCGGCGAGCATCAGTTCGCGCCTTGAAGTCATCGAGTCTCCTGTCGGTCGTTGGAAGAACACCAGCCGAAATTGAAGCACAGACGCTGGCGCTGTCACGCAAACGGATACGGCCCCTCGAACTCGCCGATGGCACTGAGGTGGCTCACCATGCCGTGCGCCGGGCTCCACAGGTGCAGCATGCAGGCGGGCGTGCCCAGGTACGACTGCGGCGGTGCGTCGGGGCGAAGTTGCAAGGCGATCTCTGTCGTGGTGCTCGGGCAGGCGCACACCACGGTGCCGGCCCAGCGCCGCAGCATGGCCCGGTGCACGTGCCCGCACACCACGATCTCGATGTTGTCGAAAGATCGCAGCACCGCCTCGAGCGGTTCCGGGGCCATGTAGCGGTAGTCGTCCATATACGGAATGCCGCTCGCGAACGGTGGGTGGTGCAGCATCACCAGCGTGGGCTTGTGCAGCTCGGCCGACAACGTGGCGTGCAGCCACCGCAGGCCTTCGGCTTCGATGTGCCCGTGGTGTCGCCCCGGCACACAGGAGTCGAGCGCGACGATGCGCACCGGGTGCGCGTCGTCGCAGTAGTGCAGCGGCCCTTCGGCAGGCAGGCGGCACTGGTCGGCGAAGGCGGCCCGGAAGTTTTCGCGATGGTCGTGGTTGCCGGGAATCACGAGCCATGGAATCGTCAGTGCGGCCAGCAGGGCCTGAACCTGCGCGTACTCCTCGGGCCGCCCTTCGTCCACAAGGTCGCCCGTGAGCAGCACCAGGTCGGGCCGGCGATCCAGTTGCTGCAGATGCCGGATGGCGTCGGCCAGCATGCGGTTGGAGTCCGCCACGCCGTGGTACAGCATGCCGGCGGGGCGAACGTGCGGGTCGGAGAGCTGGGCGATCAGCATGCGAGCTCACTGAAGGAAGATGACCCTCGCGAGCTTGCCACAGGAGCCCGGCAGTCCGCGATCAAGCCGGGCGTGCGATGCGGCCGGGCGCGTACAGCACCGCCTGCGGCGCACGGCATTGGCCCCAGAAGCACAGGCCGGCGAGCTCGGCCATGCGCACGCCCATGGCGGTCGGCGCCGAAATCGTGGCGAGCGCGGCGATGCCCAGCCGCGCGCACTTGCGCACGAGTTCGTGGCTGCCACGGCTCGTCATCACCACGAAACCCGGCTCGGTGAGCCGGCCGCTGCGCGCCAGCGTCCCGAGCAGCTTGTCGAGCGCGTTGTGGCGGCCGACGTCTTCGAGCACATCGGTGAGCGTGCCGTCGGGCGTGGCCCAGCCGGCGGCATGAATCGCACCAGCCGAGGCATTGAGCAACTGCCGCGCGGGCAGCGCCGCAAAGGCGCGCAGCACGGTCGGCGCGTCGACACGGCCGATCCAGCCGCGCGGTGCCACCGGCGCCAGATCCAGATTGAGCCCGGCGAAGCTTTCTACGCCACACACCCCGCAGCCGGTGCGCCCCGCCATGCTGCGGCGGCGGCCCCTGAGCCGCTCGAAGTTGCGGGTGGAAATCGTCAGTTCGACCTCAATGGCCGACACGCCCTCGGGCAGCAAGGCTTGCTGGGCATCGAGCGCGCTGACTTCGATGTCATGGCAATCGCGCGCATGGTCGAGGATGCCTTCACTCAGCGCGAAACCGAGCGCGAACGCTTCCAGGTCTTGCGGCGTGGCCATCATCACGGCGTGCGAGACGCCGTTGAAAACCAATGCCACCGGCACCTCGGCGGCCAGCGTGTCTTCGCGCAGCCGGCCGGACGCAGGCACCGCCGGCTCGCCGAACCCGCGCACGTCCAGTCGTGCCAACGGCGGCGGCAATGCGAGTTCGAGATCGAGCTGCATCAGGCCAGCGCCATGTCGGCCGCCGCCAGCGCTGCGGCCGGCACCGCATGTGGCACCAGCACCACCGGGATCGACTTGGAGGCCGGCGTGCCCGCATCGATCGCCACCGACGAAAGCGGTACCAGCGGATTGGTTTCGGGGTAGTAGGCCGCGAGGTTGCCGCGCGGGATGTTGTACGCAACCAGCTTGAACCTGTCGGCGCGGCGCTCGTGCCCATCGTCCCAAACGGTCTTGATGTCGACCCAGTCGCCGTCTTTCATGCCGAGCGCCTTGATGTCCTCGGCGTGGATGAACACCACGCGCCGCTGCCCGAACACTCCACGGTAACGGTCGTCGTGGCCGTAGATGGTGGTGTTGTATTGGTCGTGCGAGCGCGTCGTGAGCAAGGTGAACACCACCGTGTCGCGCAGGCGGGCGCGGGCCCGGTGCGAAGGCGTGTCGACCGGCACCGGGTGCGCGAAGAAACCGGCTTTCCTCGACGCCGTGATCCACACCCGCTCGCTCGCCGTGTTGCGCAGGCGGAAGCCGCCCGGCACCGCAACGCGCGCGTTGAAATCCTTGAAGTCGTCGAACACCGCTTCGATCTTGTCGCGGATGCGGCGGTAGTCCTCGATCAGCCAGAGCCAGGGTGTCTTGCTCCGGTGGCCGATGGTCGCCGCGGCGAGCCGCGCCACGATGGCCGGTTCCGACAGCAGTTGCGGCGAGGCCGGCGCGTTCATGCCGTGCGACAGGTGCACCATGCTCATCGAGTCTTCCACCGTCACGCCCTGCACGCCGCCGGCCTGCATGTCGATCTCGGTGCGGCC
>JBDUCH010000429.1:0-3297 GCA_040003555.1 Variovorax sp.
TCCTGAACAACGGCTTCTTCATCGGCGAGTGCATGAAGCTCACGCCCGAAGACCGCCTCTGCATCCCGGTGCCGCTGTACCACTGCTTCGGCATGGTGCTGGGCAACCTGGCCTGCCTCACGCACGGCGCCGCGATCGTGTACCCGAACGACGGCTTCGACCCGTTGACGGTGCTCGAGACGGTGCAGGCCGAGAAGTGCACCGGCCTGCATGGCGTGCCGACCATGTTCATCGCCGAGCTCGACCATCCGCGCTTCCGCGAGTTCGACATGTCGACCCTGCGCACCGGCATCATGGCCGGATCACCCTGCCCGACCGAGGTGATGAAGCGCGTGGTCGACCAGATGAACCTGCGCGAGATCACCATCGCCTACGGCATGACCGAAACCAGCCCGGTCAGCTGCCAGAGCAGCACCGACACGCCGCAGGACAAGCGCGTGTCGACAGTGGGCACGGTGCAGCCGCACATCGAGATCAGGATCGTCGACCCCGAAACCGGCGCCACCGTGCCGCGCGGCAGCTCGGGCGAGTTCCTCACGCGCGGCTATTCGGTGATGCATGGCTACTGGGAAGATGAAGTGAAAACCCGCGAGGCGATCGACGCCGAGCAGTGGATGCACACCGGCGACCTGGCCACGATGGACGACGAGGGCTACGTCAACATCGTCGGCCGCATCAAGGATCTGGTGATCCGCGGTGGCGAGAACATCTATCCGCGCGAGATCGAGGAGTTCCTCTACCGCCATCCCAAGGTGCAGGACGTGCAGGTGGTCGGCCTGCCCGACAAGCGCTACGGCGAGGAGCTGTGCGCCTGGATCATCGCGAAGCCGAATCAGCTGGTCGACGAGGCCGAGATCCGCGACTTTTGCAAGGGCCAGATCGCGCACTACAAGGTGCCGAAATACATCCGCTTCGTCACCGAGTTCCCGATGACGGTGACCGGCAAGATCCAGAAATTCAAGATTCGCGACGCAATGAAAGATCAGCTCGGGCTGAACGAGGAAAAGACGGCATGAGCGCCGCGCAGAACCACTTCAAGCAAGCTCGCTCCCCCTTGGGGGGAAGTGAGGACACGACAGTGCCGAACAAGGGGGCTCAATGAGCAAACTCGAGACGAAGTTGAATGCCCGCTCCGCGGACTTCCAGGCCAATGCCGCCGCGATGCGTGCGCTGGTCGGCGACCTGCACCAGCAGTTCGCGAAGGTGGAGCAGGGCGGCGGCGAGGCGGCGCGCGCCAAGCATGTGGCACGCGGCAAGCTGCTGCCGCGCGATCGCGTGGCCGAACTGCTCGACCCCGGAACGCCTTTCCTTGAGATCGCGCCGCTGGCCGCGCATGCGATGTACCTCGACGGCAAGGGCGCAGAGTCTGCGCCCGGCGCCGGGCTGATTACCGGCATCGGCCGCGTGAGCGGCGTCGACTGCATGATCGTCTGCAACGACGCGACCGTGAAGGGCGGCACCTACTACCCGCTCACCGTCAAGAAACACCTGCGCGCGCAGGAGATCGCCGAGCAGAACCACCTGCCGTGCATCTACCTGGTCGACTCGGGCGGCGCGAATCTGCCGAACCAGGACGAGGTGTTCCCGGATCGCGACCACTTCGGCCGCATCTTCTACAACCAGGCGCAGATGAGTGCGCAGGGCATCGCGCAGATCGCGGTGGTGATGGGCTCGTGCACGGCCGGAGGCGCGTACGTGCCGGCGATGAGCGACGAATCGATCATCGTCAAAGACCAGGGCACGATTTTTCTGGGTGGCCCGCCGCTGGTGAAGGCGGCGACCGGCGAGGTCGTCACGGCCGAAGACCTGGGCGGTGGCGATGTGCACACGCGGCTGTCGGGCGTGGTCGACCATCTGGCGCAGAACGACCTGCACGCGCTGGCGCTGGCGCGCTCGGCGGTGGCGAACCTGAACGCAGCGGCTGCACCGGCCACGGCCGCCGCAATCCAGGCGCCTGTGTTCCCGCCCGATGAGCTCTATGGCGTGATCCCGACCGACACGCGCAAGCCCTTCGACGTGCGCGAGATCATCGCCCGCATCGTCGATGGCAGCGAGTTCCACGAGTTCAAGCAGCGCTTCGGCGCCACGCTGGTCTGCGGCTTTGCCGAGATCGAGGGCATGCCGGTGGGCATCATCGCCAACAACGGCATCCTGTTCAGCGAGTCGGCGCAGAAGGGCGCGCACTTCATCGAGCTGTGCTGCCAGCGCAAGACACCGCTCGTGTTCCTGCAGAACATCACCGGCTTCATGGTCGGGCGAAAGTATGAGAACGAAGGCATCGCGCGCCACGGCGCCAAGATGGTGACGGCGGTCGCCACCGCCAACGTGCCCAAGTTCACCATCATCATCGGCGGCAGTTTCGGCGCCGGCAACTACGGCATGTGCGGCCGCGCCTACAGCCCACGCTTTCTCTGGATGTGGCCCAACGCGCGCATCAGCGTCATGGGTGGCGAGCAGGCCGCGAGCGTGCTGGCCACAGTCAAGCGCGACGGCATCGAACTGAAGGGCGGCAGCTGGAGCAAGGACGAAGAAGAAGCCTTCAAGGCGCCGATCCGCCAGCAATACGAAGACCAGGGCCATCCCTACTACGCGACCGCGCGCCTGTGGGACGACGGCATCATCGACCCGGCCGACACGCGCCGCGTGCTGGCACTCGGCCTGGCCGCTGCGCGCAATGCACCGATCCCCGAGCCGAGGTTCGGCATCTTCCGGATGTGACCGTCCTATGGAGCTGGTGCACTACTTTGCAGGGTTGGCGCGCTACCACGCGTGGGCCACGCATCGCCTGCTCGACGAGCATCTCGCCGGCCTGACGGACGACGAGTGGTATCGGGATTGCGGGCTGTTCTTTCGCTCGATCCACCGCACGGTCAACCACCTTCTGCTCACCGACGACATCTGGTACAGCCGACTCGCGGACAAGGTTTCGCTGCCGCTCGCGCTCGACACCGAACTGCATGCGGGACGTGCCGACGTGGCCACTGCGCTGAAGGCGGCAATGCCGCGCTGGAGTCAATGGTTGGCTGGGCTGGACTGCACGCGCCTGGACGGCGAGGTCGCCTACACACGCTTCAACGGCGAGCAGATCCGCATCCCCTTCGGGCCGACCCTGGGGCACGCTTTCAATCACGCCACCCACCATCGCGGCCAGATCACCGCGGCGCTGACCGCCATGGGGCGGCCCGGCCCCGAACTCGACTGGCGTCATCTCATCCAACAGGAAGCACATCGCCCATGAGCGCCTACACCACCCTCGAACTCGCTCTGGACGGCGCCGTTGCGCGCATCTGGCTCAAC
>JBDUCH010000117.1:0-11107 GCA_040003555.1 Variovorax sp.
GCCACGGTCTTTAGCTGAATTTGTTAAGCGCCCGCAAGCTGTAGCAAATCGGCGCGAGGGAAGTATAGCCGCCGGCTGCACGGCCGAGGGTCAGCTGGCGATCATCACGATGCCGAGGATCACGAAGATCGCGGCGGAGATGCCGTGCACCAGCTTGATCGGCACGCGGCGCATGATGCGTTCGCCGAGAAAGACCACGGGCGCGTTGGCCAGCATCATGCCGAGCGTGGTGCCGGCCACGACCCAGACGTAGTCGTGTACGAAGCGGGCGGCGAGCATCACGGTCGCGATCTGGGTCTTGTCGCCCATCTCGGCCAGGAAGAACGCGATGACCGTGGTGCCGAACACGCCGAAGTACGAGCTTTTGCCAGCTTCGTCGTCGTCGAGCTCGTCGGGGATCAGCATCCAGATCGCCATGGCAACGAAGGATCCGCCGAGGATCCAGCGCAGCGTGGCCGGCCCGAGCCAGTGCGTGACCCAGGCGCCGACCGCGCCGGCCAGTGCGTGGTTGACGATGGTGGCGGTGAAGATGCCCAGCACGATCGGCCAGGGCTTGCGAAAGCGTGCTGCGAGCACGAGCGCCAGCAGTTGGGTCTTGTCGCCCATTTCGGCGAGCGCGACGATGCCGGTGGCAACCAGAAAAGCTTGCATGACGTGAGGTTCCTTTGGGCCGAAGGACGCAATTGACCGTGCAACACCTTCGGCCATATTCCCGAAGTTGCACAGTCAAAGGTCTCGCCAGGTGGAACACTGTTTGCGCCATGTTCTGCGGGGCTGCAGGACAAGTCTGTTGACGCAAGCCCTTCTCGCGATGGAAGGCGGCTACTCCCCAATGACAGCGCGGATTCTAGCCCGATGGGGCGGTTTGCAATGTGAGTGGGCGCTGGCTCCCGAAATTTTGCGGGCAGCATCGCCGAAGCCGCAAATTCCGTTTTGCGTGTTTGATATTTCACTCATAATGAACGGGCGTCCCTCCGCAAAATACTGGAAGACGCATTCGGGTGATCGGTCAGTTTCGCGCGACTCAGCGATTCAATGTTGGTTGTGCTGTCGGGACTCCATCGCTTTCTTTGATGTGTTTATAGGAGTCCCGTGATGGGCAACAAACTGTACGTCGGCAACCTGCCTTATTCGGTTCGCGACGGTGACCTCGAGCAGGCCTTCGGCCAATTCGGCGCAGTGACCAGCGCCAAAGTCATGATGGAGCGCGATACCGGCCGCTCCAAGGGCTTCGGGTTCGTCGAAATGGGCAGCGATGCCGAAGCGCAAGCCGCCATCAGCGGCATGAACGGCCAGCCCCTTGGCGGCCGCAGCGTCGTGGTGAACGAAGCACGCCCGATGGAAGCACGTCCGCCCCGCACCGGCGGTTACGGTGGTGGTGGTGGCGGTGGTGGTTATGGCGGTGGTGGTGGCGGCTACGGCGGCGGCGCGGGGGGCGGAGGCGGCCGCAGCGGTGGTGGCGGCTACGGCGGCGGCGGTGGTGGCCGCAGCGGCGGTGGCGGTGGCGGCGGCTATGGTGGCGGTGGTGGTGGCGGCGATGGCGGATTCCGCAGCCCCTACGGTGCCGGCCCGCGCGGCGGCGGCGGTGGTCGCAGTGGTGGCGGCTACGGCGGCGGCGGTGGCAACAGCGGCGGCAACAGCGGTTATTGATCACCCGGCGTCTTTCGACGCATGCAAAAAAAGGGCTCCCTCGGGAGCCTTTTTTGTTTTTCAGCTTTCGCCAAGCCGCTTCTTGCGGCCGCGGCCCTGGACGGCACGGTCGTAGAGCGCGTTCGGCAGCATCCGCATGATCTTGGCGATCACGCCCATCTGCCACGGAATGACGCGGTAGCTCACGCCGGACTCGATGCCGCGAAAAGCCTGTTCGGCGAAATCGTCGGCCTTCATCAGGAACGGCATGCCGTAGCGGTTGCCTTGCGTCAGCGGCGTGTCGATGTAGCCGGGGCAGAGCGTGACCACCCGAACGCCGCTGGGCCGCAGCTCGCCGCGCAGGCTTTCGCAGTACGCCACCACGCCGGCCTTGCTGGCGGAGTAGGCCCCGTGGCCCGGCAGGCCGCGGATCGCAGCGACGCTGCCGATGCCGACCAGACGGCCGCTGCCGCGCGCCACCATGGCCGCGACGAAAGGATGGAAAGTGGCGGCCAGGCCGGTGTTGTTGGTGGCGAAGGTGCTGGCCAGCACATCGAGATCGCTGCGTTCCGCGGTGTCGATGCCCACGCTGATGCCGGCGTTGGCAATCACCACGTCGGGCAGGCCCTGCTGCGCGATGCAGGCCTGGCCGGCGCCCACGATGCTGTCGGTCTGCGCCACGTCGGCGCTGTAAATCCGATAGCGTGCTGCGTCCAGCTGACGGGCGCTGGCCCACGATTCGATCTGATCCGTGCGGCGCGCCACCAGCGCCAGGTCGTAGCCGGCGCTGTAGAAACGTGCGGCCAGCGCCTGGCCGATGCCGCTCGAGGCGCCGGTGATGAAGGCCAGGCGGCGTTGCGTCATGCTTCTCCCCTTGCTCGTGCCGTCAGGGTTTCGGTGCGGGGGCAGCCGCCGAGGGAATCAGCACGCCACGCACGCGGCCCTGCAGATTGGCGAGACCACTCAGGTTGTCGTAGTCGAGCGTGTTGGCGGTGAACACGTCGGTGCCGCGGGTCAGCGTGACCGGTTTGTTCGAGCGCACCTGTTCGGTGTCGAGAAACACATGCAGAAACTCGCCGCGGAACTCGAGCCGCGGCAGCGGCCGGCCGTTCGCGCCGACGGCCGCGTCGCGCACCACCACCGCGTTGCCGAACAGCTGGATTTCGCTGCCATCGCCGTTCGAGAGGCCGCGGTCGGCTGTAGCACGGGTGACGAGGCCGGCCGGCGAAATCGAACGCGTTCGAACCTGGTCCACTTCCAGCGTGTCGTTGTCGGGATAGTGCCGGCCTTCCTTGCCCGCCAGTTCGCTTCGCAACTCGCCGTTCGGGAGAAAGTTCTTGATCACGAAGCCGCGCATGAAGTAGTCGGGCTCGTGCCGTGGCGCCTCTTTGGTGGTCGGTTCGAGCAACCGCGGGGCATTGCGCACCAGCCAGTAGGTGCCGAGAGCAAGCGCGGCTGTCAGGATGATCGGCAGGTAGAGCGTGGCGCGGTCGATGCCGCGCCGCAGCATCGTGAACGGGGTGGAAGGGTTCAAGCGACCGGCCCCCGCGCCAGATCGAGCAGCCGCCGATAGTGGCCGCCAGCCGTGAGCAACAGGTCGCAGAACTCGCGCGCCGCGCCTTCGCCGCCGCGTGCCGTCGTCACGTAGTGCGCGATGGCGCGCACTTCGCAATGCGCGTTGGCCGGCGCGGCGGCAAAGCCGCAGCGCGCCAGCACCGGCATGTCGGGCCAGTCGTCGCCGATGCCGGCAGCTTGCGTCCAGTCGAGGCCCAGCGCCGCCAGCATCGCCTCGGCGGCAGGCAGCTTGTTCTCGGTGCCGTAGCGCACGTGTTCGATGCCCAGCGCTTCGAGCCGCACGCGCAACGGCCTGGAATCGCGCCCCGTGATCACAGCCGGGGTGATCCCGGCCTGCCGCAGCAGCTTGAGGCCGTGCCCGTCGAGGATGCTGAAGCGCTTGAGCGTTTCGCCGTGCTCGCTGAAATAGACGCCGCCATCGGTCAGCACGCCATCGACGTCGAAGAACGCGATGCGCACATCCTGCGCGGCGAGCAGGGTTTCGGGGCTGAAGCGGACGATCGGTGTTGCGGCCATCAGATGACCTTGGCCCGCATCAGGTCGTTGATGCTGAGCGCGCCGATCAGCAGGCCAGCCGCATCGACCACCAGGATGCTGGTGATGCGGTGCTGCTCCATGGCCTCGGCCGCCTCCACGCCCAGCGCGTCGGCACGCACGGTGCGCGGGCCGGCATGCATCACGTCGGCGGCGGTCAGCTCGCGCAGATCGGCGCCGGTTTCGACCAGCCGGCGCAGGTCGCCGTCGGTGAACACGCCGATCGCCTGGCCCTGTGGATCGATCACGGCGGCGGCGCCGAGGCCCTTGGAACTCATCTCGCGCATCAGCTCGCTGAGTTTGGCGGACGGCGGTACACGCGGCACATCGTCACCAATGCGCATGAGGTCGCTCACATGCGTCAGTAACTTGCGCCCGAGCGCGCCCCCCGGATGCGAGCGCGCAAAGTCTTCGGTGCCGAAGCCGCGGGCGTCGAGCAGCGCCACGGCGAGCGCATCGCCCAGCGCCATCTGTGCGGTGGTGCTTGCGGTCGGCGCGAGGTTGAGCGGGCAGGCTTCCTTTTCGACGCCGCTGTCGAGCACGATGTCGGCGTGGCGCGCCAGCATGGAGTCGGCCCCGCCCGTGATGGCGATCAGCGGCACGCCCTGGCGCTTGACCACCGGCAGAATCGCGGCGAGTTCGTCGCTCTCGCCGCTGTTGGAAATGGCCAGCACCAGATCGACCGCCTTGATCATGCCGAGGTCGCCGTGGCTGGCCTCGGCCGGGTGCACGAACATGGCCGGCGTCCCGGTCGACGCCAGCGTGGCGGCGATCTTGCGGCCGACGTGGCCGCTCTTGCCCATGCCCATCACGACCACGCGGCCGCGCACGTTGAGGATCTTCTGCACGGCCTCGACAAAACTCGGGCCGACGCGTTCTTTCAGCCCCAGCACGGCCGCCGCTTCGATGTCGAAGGTGAGGCGGGCGCGTGCCAGCAGCTTGTCGGGGTCGGCGCTGGCGGCCAGATCGGGGCGGGAACTCATCGCGACGATTTTAGGCGGGGCTCGCAAGTCCCCCACATCCTCTAGCATCGGGCCATGTCCTCGTTCCATCTCACGCTCCTATATCTGCTTTCTGCAGTGGTTGGCGTGGTGGTGTGTCGCTCGCTCAAGCTGCCGCCGATGCTGGGCTACCTCGTGGCCGGCGTATTGATCGGGCCGCACGCAATGGCGCTGACGGACAACACCGAAGGCATCCGGCACCTCGGCGAGTTCGGCGTGGTGTTCCTGATGTTCGTGATCGGCCTCGAGTTCAGCCTGCCCAAGCTGCGCGCGATGCGCCAGCACGTGTTCGGCCTGGGGCTGCTGCAGGTGCTGCTGACCATGACCATCGCGACGGCCGGCGCGCTGGTCGTTGCCGCCTGGCTGCCGCCGGAATGGCAGCTCGGCTGGCAGACCGCACTGGCCCTGTCGGGCGCACTCACCATGAGCAGCACCGCGATCGTGGTCAAGCTGATGTCGGAGCGGCTGGAGCTCGAAAGCGAACACGGCAAGCGCGTGATGGGTGTGCTGCTGTTCCAGGATCTGGCCGTGGTGCCGCTGCTGGTGCTGATTCCAGCGCTCGGCGCGCCCCCCGAGGCGCTGCTCAAGGCGCTGGCGCTGGCGCTGGTGAAGGCCAGCTTCCTGATCGGCATCCTGCTCTATGGCGGGCCGCGCGTGATGCGCTGGTGGCTCACCATCGTGGCGCGGCTGCGCAGCGAGGAGCTGTTCATCCTCAACGTGCTGCTGGTCACGCTCGGCCTGGCCTGGCTGACCGAGCTGGCGGGCCTGTCGCTCGCGCTGGGCGCCTTCGTCGCCGGCATGCTGGTGTCGGAGACCGAATACAAGCACCAGGTCGAGACCGACATCCGGCCGTTCCACGATGTGCTGCTGGGGCTGTTTTTCATCACCATCGGCATGTCGCTGGACTGGCATATCGCGGTCGACCACTGGCTGCTGGTGGCCGTGCTGCTGGTGCTGCCGCTGAGCTTCAAGCTGGTGCTGGTGACGGTGCTGGCGCGCACGCTCGGCGCGACCTCCGGCGTTTCGCTGCGCACCGGCCTCTACCTGGCGCAGGCCGGCGAGTTCGGCTTCGTGCTGCTGGCGCTGGCGCAGGAGCGCAGCCTGTTGCCGGCGTGGCTGGTGAACCCGGTGCTGGCCTCGATGGTGCTGTCGATGCTGGCCACGCCCTTCATCATCCTGTACAGCAACAAGATCGTGCGGAAGCTTGTTGCGAGCGACTGGTTGCAGCAGTCGCTGCAGATGACCAACATTGCGCGCAAGACCATCAACACGAGCAAGCACGTGATCATCTGCGGCTATGGCCGCTGCGGCCAGAACCTGGCGCGCATCCTCGAGCGCGAAGGCATTCCCTACATGGCGCTCGACCTCGATCCCGACCGCGTGCGCCAGGCCGCCGCGGCCGGCGACTCGGTGGTGTTCGGCGACGCCGCGCGGCTGCAGGCGCTGATGGCCGCAGGCCTGGCGCGCGCCAGCGCCGTGGTCGTGACCTACCTCGACGTGCCCGGCGCGCTCAAGGTGCTGTCCAGCACGCGCACCCATGCACCGCAGGTGCCGGTGATCGTGCGTACGCAGGACGACCACGATCTCGAAAAGCTGCAGGCCGCGGGCGCCACCGAAGTGGTGCCCGAAGCAATCGAAGGTTCGCTGATGCTGGCCAGCCATGCGCTGGCGCTGGTCGGCGTGCCGATGCGGCGCGTGATCCGCGTGGTGCAGGATCAGCGCGACGCGCGCTACAACCTGCTGCGCGGCTACTTCCACGGCGCCGACGACGACAACGCCGACGAGATCAACCACGAACGGCTCGACTCATTCACGCTGACGCCGGGCGCGCGGGCGATCGGCCAGTCGCTCGCGCGGCTGGCGCTGCACGCGGTCGGGGTGCGCGTGGCCAGCCTGCGCCGGCATGACGGCAAGGCGGTAACGCCAGAGGACGACACGGTGCTGTCAGACGGCGACACGCTGGTGTTATCGGGCAAACCGGCCGCGTTGGCGGTGGCGATCGACAAGCTGCAGAAGGGCTGAAATCGGCAGGCGCCTTTCAAGGCTGCAGGCCCGAGCACTACATGGGCGTCGTGCCATTGCGCACCGGCACCGACCGGTCACGCTCCACCGTATCGCTGGACATCCATTGCGCATCGACCAGCACGAAGCTCTTGCGCTGGGTCAGCGTCCAGCCCTCCGGGCCCGGCTGCCAGCGCGCGCTGCGCCAGCTCGGCAGCTCGCGCGCCAGCGCCTCGCCGACGCCGGGCTGGGCCAGCCAGGGCGCAGGCTGGTCGAGCGACCAACGCACATCTGCCAGCACGCCGGTGTAGCGCTTGCCGCGCAGACGCATGTCTTCCACCGGCCCGAGGTTGGACACGGTGTCGAGGCGAACCGCCTTGGCCACGCAAAGGCGCCGCGCGCCGCCCCATTGCGCGAGCTGGGGCAGCGGGCGGTAGACCGAGATCGGCTCCGAAGTAGATCCGCCCGAGCTGCCGTTTTCAGGCCCGGCATAGAGGCCGGCCTCGACCAGCATGTTCATCCACGCCAAGGTGACCGAATTGTCCAGCTGGACATTGACCGGTTCCTGGTCGTAGGCGAGGCCATTGGCCACGCAAATTGGATCCTGTCCGGGTGCGATGCCATTTGCGATGGCATGGGTCATGGCGGCATGCAGTGCGGTGGCGGTGACCTCAGGTGGGGTCATCCACCGATTGACGCCGAAGCCGCCAATGACCAACAGCGCCAGTGCACCGAGAACGCGAGGCAGCAGCCGGCGTCGACGCCCCTCAGAGACGACTTGCGACGCTGCGCCCGGCGGCGGCATCCGCAGCATCGCCGCGCCACAGTGGTCGCAGAAAGGCGCCTCACTTTCGACTTCGCGGGAACAGGCGGGACACAGCATTTTCTTGAAACCCACTGACTGCTTCGGCGCGGCCCGCGTCAGTTGAGCAGGCTCGGGTTGCGTTTTTCTTCCTCAAGCCGCTGCTGTGTGCGCACCGCGTCGCATTGCGGGGTGCCCTTGAACTCGGCCTTGATGCATTGGGATGCCATGCATTGCGCCAGCGCGACAAAGTTGCGGCCGGCGCAAGCGGTTTGCGGGTTGACCGGCGGCGCTGGGGCCGGCGGTGGCGGCACGACTGCCGCTGTCGAAGCCGGCTCCGCGGGCGCCGCCGATGGCGCAGCGACCGGCACCTTGCGTGGTTTCGGCGTCGCTGCCACGGCCGACGGCCGCGCCGGTGCGGCAGCCTCGACAGGCGCTGGCGCTGGCGTGGGCGTGGGCGTGCGCGTGGGCGTGGGCGTCACTGCAACGGGCGACGGTGGCTCGGGCGCTGGTGCGGGCGCCACGGCGGCCGGCTCGATCACCGGCGCCGATGCCGGCGCCGGTGTGGGCGCCGCCGCCACGGCCGTCGGCGGCGCTTGGGCGACAACGGGCGCGGTGTTGCCATCGCGCAGCACGTACCAGCCGCCACCCACCACGACGACTGCCAGCACGGCAATACCGATCCGGAGTCCCCTGCCGGGTGATCTCGGGGTCGCGGCCGGCAGTTTGCTGAGGTGTGTCTGTGGTTTCCTGGTTACCGCGGGCTGTGCAGGCGCAGGCGGAGGCGCAAGTGCGGGCGGCGGTTTCGCCGGGGTCGCCAGCGGCTGCGCACGCGCCGCAGCGCCGACGATCACCGTGGCTTCTTCCGGCGGCAGGGCGGCACGCGCAGGCATTTGTGGCGCCGGTGCCGGAATGCTGGGGTCGAACAATCCGGGTGGCAGCTCCGGCGCGCGCGCAAGCGGTGTCGGGGCGGTGACCGGCCACGCCGTATCAGCCACCGGCGCGGGGGCGGACGACAGTGCTTGCGGGGCGATCAGCTTGGCGCCGCAGCTCTTGCAAAATCTGGCTGCTTCACGGTTTTCCGTGCTGCAGTCTGCGCATACCACAGGCATCTATTGCTTCTCCGATCTGTTTGTAACGCTGCCGCCATGCCGGCGCCCGGTGGGAACGACGCTGGTCGCGGATGTTTCAGGTGACGGCCACGCGCTTGGGGCGGTTGACCATCCGCTTGGCGATCACCGAGCCGAGCGCCATGATGAGTTCGAGAGCCACGCTCGGTTGACGATTGGCCAGCTCGGCATAGCGGATCGGCGTCATGCGCCAGACCCGCGCAGAACCGGTTGCAACCACGTTGGCGGAGCGCGGCAGACGCGAGAAAAAGGAGCCTTCCCCCACCACCGAGCCGGGGTTGAGAATGGCCAGCTGCATCTGGCCTTTATCGCCGATCAGGTGCACGCTGAGGGCGCCGCTTTCGATGAAGAACAAGGTGCGATCCTGTGTACCCTGGTTGATCAGCACCTCTCCCGCAGAGAGGTCGTTCGGCAGCATGTAGGCGGCAAGCAACTCCCATTGCTGCGGGCTCAACGCCGGCGCGAAGGCGTCATAACTGGTGTTTTGTGCAACTGCGCGGCACAGATCCTGGATCGTGGAAGACATATTTCAACCCTTGGTTGGCCTCTTGAAGTATGAAGGATCGGCCGAACCAGGGGGAACAAATGTCACATTAATGCACACTTCTGTTGCTACTTCCCAATACAGAAGCGGGAAAAGATCTCTCCCAACAATTCGTCGGCGCCGAACGCCCCCGTGATTTCGTTCAGCGCGTTCTGTGCCAGACGAAGCTCTTCGGCCAGCAGGTCGAGCGCCGGCAGCCGCGCCGCCAGTTGATCGGCCGCACGGCCGACATGGTCGGCCACCTGACTCAGGGCCTGCACATGGCGCGCACGCGCCAGGTACACACCTTCGGGCACCGCCTGCCAACCCGCGATGTCGAGCAGCCGGCTGCGCAGCGCCTCGATCCCGAAACCGGTCTTGGCGGACAGCACGAGGCCGTCCCGCTGCGCCGCTGCCGATACCGCGTCGTGCTTGTTCCAGACATCGAGTACCGGCACCCCGTTCGGCAGCTTGCGCTGGAGCGAAGCAAGGATGTCGCCGTCGCCTGACGCGTAGGCCGCGTCGCCCGCACGCGTGAGGTCGTGCAGGAACAGCACGGCGTCGGCCGACTCGATCTGGTTCCAGGCCCTGGCAATGCCGATCTGCTCGACCTCGTCGTGGCTCTCGCGCAGGCCCGCGGTGTCGGCCACATGCACCGGCACGCCGTGGATCTGGATGGTTTGCGCGACGACGTCGCGCGTGGTGCCGGGCACTGCGCTCACGATCGCGAGTTCAGCCCCGGCGAGCGCGTTGAGCAGCGAGCTCTTGCCCGCGTTGGGCTGGCCGGCGATCACCACCTTGATGCCTTCGCGCAGCAGCGCACCTTGCTGCGCGCGCCGGCGCACCGCGGCCAGTTGCGCCTGAAGCGCGGCGAGCTGGCCCGCCGCGTCGGCCTTCTGCAGGAAATCGATGTCTTCCTCGGGGAAGTCGAGCGTGGCCTCGACCAGCATGCGCAGATGCACCAGGGCGTCGCGCAGCACATGGATCTCGCGCGAGAACGCGCCCGACAGCGATCGGCCAGCGCTGCGCGCGGCGGCTTCGGTGCTGGCATCGATCAGATCAGCGATCGCCTCGGCCTGGGCCAGATCGATCTTGCCGTTGAGGAAGGCGCGCTGGCTGAACTCGCCGGGCTGAGCGACGCGCAGGCCGGGCAGGCGGGCACGCCCGGTCGCGCCATCGACCTCGGCCGCGGCCTCGAGACAGCGTGCGAGCAACAGCTGCAGCACCACCGCGCCGCCATGCGCCTGCAACTCGAGCACGTCTTCGCCGGTGAACGAATGCGGTGCGGGAAAGTGGATGGCCAGCCCGTGGTCGACCGGCTCGCCCACGGCATCGCGGAAGGGGAGGTAGGTGGCCTCGCGCGGCCTGAGCGGCTTGGCGCAGACCGCGGCGATCAGCGGCGCCAGCCGGACACCCGACACGCGCACAATGCCCACCGCGCCACGACCGGCGGCGGTGGCAACAGCGATGATCGGGTCGGTGGTGTGCGAGAGCATGGTGCGCATTCTTTCAGAGCCGAAGCGGCCAAAGACAAAGGGCCGCGGATGCGGCCCTTTGGCGGTGGGGCGGTCAGCCCAGCAACATCACTTGCCGAGTACGCCGAGCCGTTTGTTGATGAACCACTGCTGCGCAATCGACAGCGTGTTGTTGGTGATCCAGTACAGCACCAGGCCGGCCGGGAAGAAGATGAACATCACGCTGAACGCGAGCGGCATGATCCACATCAGCTTGGCCTGCATCGGATCGGGCGGCGTCGGGTTGAGCCAGGTCTGGAACAGCGAAGTAGCGGTCATCACCACCGGCAGGATGAACCACGGATCGGGTGCCGACAGGTCATGGATCCAGCCGATCCACGGTGCGTGGCGCATTTCGACCGACGACAGCAGCACCCAGTAGAGCGCGATGAACACCG
>JBDUCH010000430.1:0-3290 GCA_040003555.1 Variovorax sp.
TGATCATCCTGAACCTGCCGCTGATCGGCATGTGGATCAAGCTGCTGACGGTGCCCTACAAGTTCCTGTTCCCGGCGATCGTGCTGTTCTGCGCGATCGGCGTGTACTCCACCAACAACAACACCTTCGACATCTGGATGGTCGCGGCCTTCGGCTTCATCGGCTATCTTTTCCTCAAGCTCAAGACCGAGCCGGCGCCGCTGCTGCTGGGCTTCATCCTCGGGCCGATGATGGAAGAGAACCTGCGCCGCGCATTGCTGTTGTCGCGCGGCACCTGGAGCGTGTTCGTCACGCGGCCGCTCTCGGCCGGCCTGCTGGTGGCCGCGGCGCTGCTGCTGGGCATCGTGCTGCTGCCGTCGATCAAGGCGAAGCGCGAAGAGGCGTTTGTGGAGGAATAGGCTCGCCCCAGGCAGCGCGCACTTCGTGTCGCTTCGCCTACCCCCTGCCGGGGGCGACACCAGCGGCCCGGCAAAGCCGGTTCCGCGGTGTCTCACGAACAGGAAAGCCGCCCTTGGGGCGGCTTTCCATTGGCCGGGTTGCCCCGTGTAGACTGCTAGGTTTTTCGCTCTGGGCGGTATGGTGCAAGTGTCACGGCGTACAGGGGTCACCGGCTCGACGCTCGTTCGCTTGCTCGCTCGACTGACCGAGACCGACGTCCCCGAATCCAAACAGGCGTTCGCGGATCGATTGAGCCAATGGCTCGGCTGGACGGACGCGATCTCGCTGTCCGCGGCGTTGAGTGGCAGGCCGGCGACGGCGCGATCCGCCGCGGCGCCTGACGCCAGCGCCGAAAGAGCCCAATGCGCGCGTGTGCGCAGCGCGGCGGCGAGCGCCATCGCCGAAGACATGCGCGGCGCCGCCATGGACACGGACACAACCACCGGTTTCTCGCCCTGGCGCCAGCGCTACCTCGCTCGGCAACAGGCAATGGCGACGAGCATCGGCGCGCTGCGCGGCCGTCTGCGGGAGACGCTGGCGACCCGATCGCCGGCGATGGCCCGGCTGGCCGCGGTGGATGCCGTCATGGAGCAGGTGCTGGGAGCGCACGAGCACCGCCTGCTGGCAACCGTGCCCGCCCTGCTCGAAAAGCATTTCAAGCGCCTGCGCCCGGCCGACCCGGCGCCGGACGCGCCGGACAACAACAGTGGAGTCCAGCCCGCAGCGTGGCTGGACGCGTTCGGCCAGGACATGCAAAGCGTGTTGCTCGCCGAGCTGGATATTCGATTGCAACCGGTCGAAGGGCTGCTCGAAGCCCTTGGTACCCGCTAACCAGACTGCCATGACCCGATCTCTTCACTACACCGCCTTCTTCATCGGCCTGACCGCCATCGGTTGGGTCGGCGCCGGCTACATCGGCTCCAACCCTCTGGCGCTGATGATCACGCTGCTGGTCGGCGCGTTCTACCTGATGGGCGCGCTGGAACTGCACCGCTTTCACGACGCCACATCCACGCTGGCCCGCGCCGTGGCGGACATGCCGGAGCCGCCGACCAACCTGGGCCACTGGCTCGACCAACTGCATCCTTCCTTGCGCAACGCGGTGCGCCTGCGCATCGAGGGCGAGCGCGTCGGCTTGCCCGGCCCGGCCCTGACGCCCTACCTGACCGGGCTGCTGGTGCTGCTGGGGATGCTCGGCACCTTCGTCGGCATGGTGGTCACGCTGAACGGCACCGGCACAGCGCTGGAGAGCGCATCGGATCTGCTGGCCATCCGCTCGTCCCTGGCCGCCCCGGTCAAGGGCCTGGGGCTGGCGTTCGGCACCTCGCTCGCGGGTGTGGCTGCGTCCGCAATGCTGGGCCTGGTTTCCGCCTTGTGCCGCCGCGACCGGCTGCAGGCCGCGCAGCTGCTCGACACGCGGATCGCGACCACCTTGCGCGTCTTCTCCCTGGCCCATCAGCGCGAGGAGTCCTTCAAGCTGCTGCAACGACAGGGCGAGGCGATGCCCGCGCTGGTCGATCGGCTGCAGGCCATGATGGCGACGATGGAGCGGCAGAGCCAGGCGTTGAACGAACGCCTGATCGCCAACCAGGACAGCTTCCACGGCAAGGCCGAGGCCGCGTACGCCGGCCTGGCCTCCTCCGTCGGCCAGTCGCTGAAGCAAAGCCTGACTGAAAGCGCCCGCGCGGCCGGCGCGACGATCCAGCCGATCGTCGAGGCCACGATGGCCGGCGTCGCGCGCGGGGCGGCTTCGCTGCACGACACCATCGGGCACAGCGTGCAGCGGCAGCTGGACGGGCTGTCGACCCGCCTGGAAGCCACCACCGGCACCGTGGCGGACATCTGGCAGACCGCGCTCGCCGGGCACCAGCGCGCGAGCGATGCGCTGTCCACGGACTTGCGCACTTCACTCGACCAGCACGCGGTGTCGCTGCTGCGCACGGCGGGCCAGGCGCATTCGGATCTGCAGGCCGAGATGGCAGCGCGCGATCAGCAGCGGCTGGCGGCCTGGAGCCAGGCGCTCGAGGCAATGGCCGGGTCGCTTCAGCACGAATGGCAACAGGCGGGCGCGCACAGCACCCGCCAGCAGCAGGAGATCTGCAAGACGCTGGCACAGACCGCCCACGACATCACCGCCCAGACCGAAGCGCACGCACGCAGCACGATCGCCGAGATCGCCCAGCTCATGCAGGCCGCCTCGGAAGCACCGCGCGCCGCGGCCGAAGTGATTGCCGAACTGCGCCAGAAGCTTTCCGACAGCATGGTGCACGACAACGCGATGCTGGAGGAGCGCAGCCGCATCCTCGGCACGCTGGAGACACTGCTCGGTGCCGTCAACCATGCCTCGACCGAACAGCGGGCCGCGATCGACGCGCTGGTCGCTGCGTCGGCAGACTTGCTGGACCGGGTCGGCACGCGCTTCACCGACAAGGTCGATGCCGAAGCCGGCAAGATGGCCGACGTCGCCGCGCAGCTCACCGGCAGTGCCGTCGAGGTGGCGAGCATGGGCGAGGCGTTCGGCCTGGCCGTGCAGCTGTTCAGCCAATCGAACGACAAGCTGGGCGCCCAGCTGCAGCGCATCGAAGGCGCGCTCGGCAAGTCCATGGTGCGCAGTGACGAACAACTCGCCTACTACGTGGCGCAGGCCAGGGAAGTCGTCGACCTGAGCATGCTGTCGCAAAAGCAGATCGTCGAGGATCTGCAGCGGCTCGCCAGCCAGCAGGCGCTCGCGGGCAGCGAAGCGTGATGACGGAAATGACGGAGCACGGCGACGGCGGCATGGAGTCGTCGGTGCCGGTCTGGGCC
Organism: Variovorax sp.; assembly: GCA_040003555.1. Taxonomy (GTDB): domain Bacteria; phylum Pseudomonadota; class Gammaproteobacteria; order Burkholderiales; family Burkholderiaceae_C; genus Variovorax. The sequence continues at coordinate 3,244 of JBDUCH010000430.1, forward strand.
GTGTTCGGCGACCTGATGTCGGGGCTGCTGGGCGCCTTCGTGCTGAT
>JBDUCH010000431.1:0-3290 GCA_040003555.1 Variovorax sp.
CTTCGTGCCGCAGGTGCTCACCTACAGCGCCCGCGGGCTGGCGTGGGACGCCATCAATCCCGCGTTGCAGGCATTCGAGCGGATGCCGTCCGACTAGGGCCTGTTCGACCCATTCACGTTCCCGCGTTGAGGCCCAGCGAAGGCGCGGCGTCATGCCGCGTCAACAGCCGGATCATCAGCTCGCGCACGCTGCGGATCTGCTCCCCGAACGGCAGCGTGCCGACGCCGCGGAAGAACAAGCCCTTCTTCACATCGCCGCGCAGGGCGGCAGCCAACTGGGTGTCGATGCAGAACTGGCCCCAACCGGCCAGCCCGTCGCGCAACCCGCATTGCGCGAGGCAGTCGAAGGCGAGCGTGCAGCGCGGCTTGACGTGCGCCACGCTCTGCAGCTTCGCCTCGGCCTTCAGATAGGCTTTCAGCCACTTGGTCGCCACGGCGCGCGCGGGCAGGCCAGCCACGCTCGTGAATTCGACCAGATCCTCATCGCGCGCCTCGGCCAGCACGCGCTTGAATTCGGGATGCGCGTCGCACTCCTGCGTGACCGCGAAGGGCGTGCCGAGCTGCACGGCGCCGGCGCCCAGCGCCTGCACGCGCGCGATGTCCTCGAAGCAGCGAATGCCACCGGCCGCGATCAGCGGAATCTCCTTCTCGATGCCCGCGGCGCGCAGGAAGGCGAGCGAATGCGGGATCACGTTCTCGAACTCGAAGCGCGGGTCGGCCAGGTCGGCGATCTTCGCGGCACCGAGGTGGCCGCCTGCCAGCCGCGGGTGTTCGATCACGATCGCATCGGGCAGGCGCTTCCTGCGCTCCCACTTGCGCACCAGCAGTTGCACGCCGCGCGCGTCCGAAAGTATGGGCACGAGCAGCGCGTCGGGGTGATCCTGCGCGAGCTCGGGCAGGTCGAGCGGCAAGCCGGCGCCGACCACCACTGCATCGATTCCGCATTCGAGCGCACGCTTCACCGAGGGGGCGTACTCGCCCACCGCGCGCATCACGTTGATGGCGAGCAGGCCGCGCCCGCCTGAACGCTCGCGCGCGGCGCGGATCTCGCGCGCCAGCGCTTCCAGATTGGCCGCGTCGATGTCTTCCTTGGCACGGCGCGTGGCGGCCTCCCCCGGTGCCAGTTCGCGCGTGCGCGCCATCAAGTCTGGGTGATGGCGGCGCAGGTCGACGGACGAGATCGTGCCCATCGCGCCGAGCGCCGCGACGCTGCCCGCCAGCCGATGCGCCGACACGCCGACCCCCATGCCGCCCTGGACGATCGGCAGCAGGGTTCGCTCACCCAGGCGCAGCGGCTTCAGGCCGCATTCGCGCAGCAACGCCTTCAGTTGATCGGCACTGGCGGCGCTGTCTGCGGTGTGGGTGGCTGGGTCGATGTGGAGGGCAGTGGTCATGTGGGCAGCAGCAACGCGCATGTGCGCCGCATCTGTGGCAATCGTTCACGGTAGTGGCACGTCGCGAACGCGGGTTTGACGAAGGTCAAACTTGCGCGCCGCCTGCCGCGACTACTGCGACTACTGCACCAGCGGCGTCTCCGCCGCGTCGAGGTCCACCCCCTCGACCACGGCCTGGCCGGCCAGCACCTGAAGGCACTGGCGCAGGGCCGTCACATAGGCCTGCTGGCGCAGCGCCATCTCGACCGCGCCGCGCACCGACTCGAAGGACTGGGGCTCGCCGCCTTCGCGCTCCAGCACCTCCACCACGTGCAGGCCGAAACGGCTGTGCACCAGACGCGGCAGCACGCCGACCTCGACGTGGCCGAAGATCTCGCGGGCGAACTCGGAAGCGCAGTCGGCCGGGGTCAGCCATCCCAGCTCGCCGCCCTGCTCACCGCTCGGACAGTTGGACAACTCGCGTGCGGCCCGCTCGAAGCCGGCGCTCGCGCCGCCCTTCGATTTGCCGTCGTGGCACCGGACATCCAGCAGGCAGGCCTCGGCGCGATTGCGCAGTGCCACCACGTCCATGCCCTGCGTCACCGCGAACAGCACATGCCGCAGCAGCACGCGCTGGTTCGTTCGGTAGCGTGCCGGGTGCGCAGCATGGTGCCGCCGGCAAGCCTCCTCGGACGGGTCGGGCAACTGCAGCTCGCGCTCCAGCCAGGCGTCGACGGCCTGGGACGCGGCCTCGCTGAGCATGCCGTCGCCGGACGCGACGTCCGTGGGCGCCAGCAGGCCGCCCTGGATGGCGGCCTGGCGCAGCAGCTCGGAACACGCGCGCTGGCGCAGCTCCTCGACCGCCAGCGCTTCGGTCTCGCCGTGCAGGAGCACGCCATTGATCCGCGCCACCCGGGGCGGAACGGCCTTGACCACTGCGCCGGATTTGAAAGTTTCGACATTCATGAAGGTTTTCTCCTGGAGCTCAGACGCCCGTGCGGGGCTCGCGCGGCTCGTTGTGGCCAGCCGGCACATTCAGCCGGCGGCTGCGGACGACCTGGGGTGACCGGAACAGGAAGCGAACCGTCCCGAAGCCGCTCCACACATGCACCAGCCGGCTGAACGGGAACAGCAGGAAGATCGTCATGCCGAACACGATGTGGACCTGGTAGGGCCATGGCAAGGCGGCCAGCGCGGTGGCATCCACCGGCCGCAGCGTGACGATGCGCTGCGCCCAGTCCGCCAGGATCAGCATCACGCTGCCGTCGGCATGCGCCCACGAGAACGGCAGTGTGATCAGCCCCACCACGAGCTGAATCCACAGCACCACCAGCACCGCGATGTCGGTGGGATGGCTGGTGAGGCGGATGCGCGGATCGAACACCCGCCGGTACAGCAGCAGCGTGAGGCCGACGAAGCACAGCGTGCCCGCGATGCCGCCCGCCACGACCGCCAGCATCTGCTTGGTCGCCGCGCTCATGAAGATGCCGTACACGCTGTGCGGCGTGAACAGCCCGACCATGTGGCCGAAGAACAGGAACAGCACGCCGAAGTGGAACAGGTTGCTGCCCCAGCGCAGCGTGCCGGCCCGCAGCATCTGGGAAGAGTCGCTCTTCCAGCTGTACTGGTTCTGGTCGAAGCGGATCAGGCTGCCGAGCACGAACACCATGAAGCAGACATACGGATAGACCTGAAAGAGAAAGCCATACATGCCTTTCATGACGATGCTCCTTTTGCCGCGTCGCGCTTGCGCACGATGTGAATGGGTTGTGCCTGGCCTGGCTTGGCCTGGCCCTTCGTCGAGCAGCCATCGAACACGACTGGCTCTGCCCAGCTCTCGTCGAGCGCCTCCTCGGCCGGCGGCTTGACCGGCTGCGCCTTCTCGCCGGCCAGCTCGAGCAGCGCGCCGAGCACGCT
>JBDUCH010000432.1:0-3280 GCA_040003555.1 Variovorax sp.
CGCTGCAGGGGCCACCCACCACCATCGGCCTTGGGCACGCTCTGCTTGTTCAGCGTGCCCCACCGCCCTGAGCCCACCCCGGAACCGGAAATCTCAGTGCTCAGATCAAACGTAGGACTCTGTGAATGCAAGACCGCATGAGCCATCTCACGCGATGGTCACGCCCACCTTGGCGCCCGCCGCGACGATCTCGCCCCAGGTCGCATCGTCCAGCCAAATGCCCTCGCGTTCGCGCGCCACGCGCGCGGTGCGCTCGGGCTCGCCGGCGATCTGCACATGGTCGAAGCCCGCGCCCGGCGGGCTCTGGCGCAACCAGTCGACGAAGGCCGTGGCTTCCTGCGCGAAGCTGGCCTGGGTGCCGAGCTTCGCCGGATCGATCAGAACCGTCAGCATGCCGTTGAGCACGCTGCGTGCCGTGTCCGCCGGGCGGTGCCAGGTGCCGCCGCCGGTGAGTGCGCCGCCGAGCAGTTCGCAGGCCATCGCCATGCCGTAGCCCTTGTGCTCGCCGAAGGTCATGAGCGCGCCAAACAGGCCGTTGCCCTGCGGCACGACGACCACACCGGGATCGTTGGTCGGCACGCCGTGCTCGTCGATCAGGTAGCCGTCGGGCACGCGCTCGCCCTTGTTGTGGGCCACGCGCATCTTGCCCTGGGCCACGCGGCTGGTCGCGAAGTCCAGCAGGAACGGTTCGGTGCCCGCCAGCGGAATGCCGATGCAGCACGGGTTGGTGCCGAAGCGTCCGTCGCCGCCGCCCCAGGGTGCGACCACGGGGCGCGACAGAACGTTGACGAAGTGCATCGACACCAGGCCTTGCGCCGTCGCCATTTCGGCGAAGTGCCCGATGCGGCCCAGGTGGTGGGCGGCCGACAGCGTCATGATGCAGCTGCCGTGCTGCCTGGCGCGCGCGATGCCGAGTTCCATGGCCTGCACGCCGACGATCTGCCCGTAGCCATGCTGGCCGTCGAGCGCGAACATCGTGCCGATGTCGGCGTTGACCTTGACCGATGCATTGGGCGTGAGCCCGCCTTCTGCCACCGCGTCGACATAGCGCGGCAGCATGCCGACTCCATGCGAGTCGTGGCCGCTCAGATTGGCCAGCACGAGGTTGGCGGCAACCTGCCCAGCCTCAGCCTGCGTGCTGCCGGCGGCTTCAAGGATGCGGGCGCAATTCGTTCGCAGGACGGTGGCGGAAAGTGTCTGTGGCATCAGTGGACTCCAGAGGGTTTGCAAGGGCCGCGCAGCAAGGCCCGTTCGTGAAACACCGCGGAACCGGCTCTGCCGGGCCGCCGGTGTTGCCCCCGGTCGGGGGAAGGCGAAGGCCACACGCAGTGCGCTGCAGCCTGGGGGCGAGCTACATCACCGCGCCGACTTGCCAGGGCACGAACTCGTTCTGGCCGTAGCCGTGTTTCTCGCTCTTCGACGGCTCACCCGATGCGGTGGCCAGCACCAGCTCGAAGATGCGCTGGCCCATCTCCTGGATCGACGCCGTGCCGTCGACGATCTCGCCGCAGTTGATGTCCATGTCTTCCTCCTGCCGCTTCCACAGCGCCGAATTGGTGGCGAGCTTGAGCGAAGGCGAGGGCGCGCAGCCGTAGGCCGAACCGCGGCCGGTGGTGAAGCAGATCACGTTGGCGCCGCCGGCCACCTGGCCAGTCGCGCTCACCGGGTCGTAGCCCGGCGTGTCCATGTAGACAAAGCCGTGCGCGGTCACCGGCTCCGCGTATTCGTAGACGGCTTCGAGGTTGCTGGTGCCGCCCTTGGCCACTGCGCCCAGCGACTTCTCGAGGATGGTGGTGAGTCCGCCCGCCTTGTTGCCCGGCGAGGGGTTGTTGTTCATCTCGCCCTCGTTGATCTCGGTGTAGTGCTCCCACCAGCGGATGCGGTCGACCAGCTTCTGGCCGACCTCGCGCTTCACGGCGCGGCGCGTCAACAGATGCTCGGCACCGTAGACCTCCGGGGTTTCGCTGAGGATCGCGGTGCCGCCATGCGCCACCAGCAAGTCGACCGCGGCGCCCAGCGCCGGATTCGCGCTGATGCCGGAGTAGCCGTCCGAGCCGCCGCACTGCAGCCCGATCGTGATGTGCGCCGCGCTGCAGGGCTCGCGCTTCACCGCGTTGGCCCGCGGCAGCATCTCGTTGACGAGCGCAATACCCTTGTCGACCGTCTTGCGCGTGCCGCCCGTGTCCTGGATGTTGAAGGTGCGGAAGTTTTCGCCCTCGGCCAGATGGCCGGTCGCGAGCCAGGCGTTGATCTGGTTGGCTTCGCAACCGAGGCCCACCACCAGCACGCCGGCAAAATTGGGGTGCGTTGCATAGCCCGTGAGCGTGCGCTCCAGGATCTGCATGCCCATGCCCTGCGTGTCCATGCCGCAGCCTGTGCCGTGCGTGAGCGCGACGATGCCATCGACGTTCGGGAATGCGGCGAGCGCCGAAGGATTGGTCTTGCGCGAGAAGTGGTCGGCAATGGCGCGCGCAGCGGTGGCCGAGCAGTTCACGCTGGTCAGTACGCCGATGTAGTTGCGCGTGGCCACGCGACCGTCCGCGCGCCGGATGCCCATGAAGGTGGCTTCGCGTTTTTCGGGCGCAGGTTTCACGTCGTGGCCGAATGCGTAGTCGCGCTCGAAGTGGCCCTTGTCGGGCCCCATGTCGAGGTTCTGCGTGTGAACATGCTCGCCGGCCGCGATCGGCTTGCTCGCGAAGCCGATGATCTGGTTGTAGCGGCGCACCGGTTCGCCGGTGGCGATGGCACGCATCGCCACCTTGTGGCCGGCCGGGATCAGGCCGCGCACCGCAACGCCTTCGACCGTGGTGCCGCCGACCAGTTGCGCGCGCGCAATCACCACATCATCGGCCGGATGAAGACGGATAAAGGGGGTCATCGTGAGTCTCGTTGTGTTGGGTCTAGAAGAACATTTTGGGCAACCACAGTACCAATGACGGTACGTAGGTGATCACCACCAGCGCCAGCAGCAGCGGCACCAGCCAGGGAAGGATGGCCATGGTGGTGCGCTCGAAGCTCAGGCCCGCCACGCGCGCCAACACGAACAGCACCATGCCCATGGGCGGGTGCAGCAGGCCGATCATCAGGTTGAGCACCATCACGAGGCCGAAGTGGATCGGGTCGACGCCGAGCTGAACGGCGATCGGCAGCAGGATCGGCACCAGGATCGTGATCGCCGCCGTCGGCTCGAGGAAGCAGCCGACGAAGAGCATCAGCAGGTTGGCCAGCAGCAGGAAGACCCAGGCCTTGTCGGTGAAGCCGAGCACCCAGGCGGCGATGT
>JBDUCH010000433.1:0-3273 GCA_040003555.1 Variovorax sp.
CGTCGGCATGCTGCATGCCGGTCATGCCGGTCGGCGCGATGGCCACCGGCATGGCGACCTCCTGGCCGACCATGGTGCTGCGGGTGCTGCGGCCTTCCATGTTCACCGCCACGCGCTGGCGCAGCTTGATCTTGCGGAAGTCGTCTTCGTTGGCACGGTAGGTGCCCTCGGTCCAGGCGCCGGAGTCGGCGTAGTCGTAGAACATGCGCGGAACGCGGCGCTGGGCGATCACGCGCAGGTCTTCGATGCAGGTGATCCTGGAAAGGTCGGGCACGGGGGTCTCCTTGGGGGCTGTCTCGGGGTACAGCCGCCCATTATCAACACCCTCGATACACCGAAACGCCCATGCGGGCTCGCGGACTACAGGAACTGCGAGGATCAGGTGGCCAGTGCGGCGGCAGCGCGGCTCAGGGCCGCGAGCTGGCCGCAGATCAGGCGAAGTTGCTCGGCCACAAGCCGCTGCGCGGCGTCGGCGCTGTCGGGCAGGGGCGGCAGGCCCACGACGAGTTGCTGCAAGGCGGTGGCTTCGAGCATGGGCGGCTGGCCTTGCGCCAGGCTGTCGGCCAGCGTTTTCAGCAATGCCGCAATCCGGTTCGCGCTCTCCAGCAGGATGGCGGATTCCGCGCCTTCGGCCAGTTGCGCGCGATGGGCGCCCAGGCCCGACAGGTAGTTGAGCACGGTGTGCGAATGCACCATGAAGCGCAGGCCGAGGTCGCCCTCGTCGGCGCGCCGGCCGGGCTCGGCGAGCAGGTTGGTCATGGCGGTCGAGAGTGCGGCATCGGCGTTGTGCGCGTTGCGGCGCGCCAGCCGGTAGGCCAGGTCGTCGAGGCGGCCGCGCCGGTACTGGGCGGTCAGCTCGCGCAGGTAGACGGCCAGCGTTGCCAGCGCGCGGCTGGCCAGCGCATCGAGCCGGCGCCCCTGCCAGTCGGGCAGGATGAAGTACACGGCCGCGCCTGCCAGGGCGCTGCCGATCAGGGTGTCGACCATGCGCGGCACGATCAGCACGCCGCTGTCGCCGGTCTGGTTGAAGCACATCAGCACCACCAGCGTCATCGAGGCCGTGGCCACGGTATAGCGCGTGGTGCGCGTGCTGAAGAACACCACGCCAGCCACCACCGCGAACATGGCCTGCAGCAGCAGGCTCGGAAACAGGTCGAACAGGGCCCAGCCGATCGCCAGGCCGAGGAAGGTGCCGCTCACCCGCTGCAGCATGCGCTGGCGCGTGGCATTGAAGTTCGGCTGGCACACGAACACCGTGGTCAACAAGATCCAGTAACCCTGGCGCGCATGAATCGTGCGCATGAGCACATACCCCAGCGCCAATGCGAGGCTGAGCCGCAAGGCATGGCGCAGCAGCGGTGACGACAGCCTGAACTGCTCGCGCACCCGGCCCAGCGCGTCGGCCCAGGAACGCGGCGTGCGGTCGTACAGCGCGCCGTCGTGGGTGTCGACCGGCGCTTCGGGCCGCTTTGCTTCGGCCAGCTGCGCATCGAGCGTGCCCAGGTTGTCGGCCAGCGCGTTCAAGGAGCCGAGCAGGCCTGCCCATTGCGGTTGCTGGTGCGCCTGCAACTGGTCGATGGAACTGTGCAGATCCTGCAACGCGGCTGCGCTTTCCTCCCCCTTCACGTAAGGCACGCGCAGCAGGATGGCGCGTGCCAGCGCGCCGCACTCGCGGCTCTGAACGCGCATCAGGCGCTGGCAGCGGAACAGCACGTCGCTGTGAAAAAAGGCTTCGATCAGCGCGTCGTAGGGGTAGTGCGAAGAGCTTGCGCGCTCATGGATGTCCTGCGCGATGAAGTAAAGGTGCAGGTACTGCTTCATGCGGCTGCCGGGCCGGGTGGCATCGATGCGGTTGAAGATGGTTTCCTTGGCCTGGTTCAGCGCCATCACCACACGCCCGCTTTGCTGCGCGAGCTGGATGCGCCGCACTTCGCCCTGGTGGTCGCGCACCGGCTCGAACAGCGTGGACTTGAGCCGCAGGTAGTGCTCGAGCTCGCGCATCAGCTGCGCCAGGTTCTGCTGCACCGGCTGGTGCAGGAACAGCGCGCACCAGACGACCGAGAGCAGGCCATACCAGCTCGCGCCGGCCAGCAGCAGCGCGGGTTCGAGCCAGAAGGCCTGGCCGGTATCGCCGCGCTGATCCATGCCGATCGCGGTGTAGATGGAGAGGATCAGCGTGCCATAGGCAATCGCCTGGTAGCGCCGGCTGATCGCGCCGAGCATGGTGAGCCCGAAGGTGGCGACCACCAGCACCACGACGAACGCCGTGTGCTGGGCAAACACGGCCTGCACGGCGAAGGCCGCCGCTGCGAAGCAGGCCAGCGTGAGCAGCAGCGCCTGCGCCCGGCCGCGCCAGTTGTCGTCGGTCTCCGCCAGCGCGCAGGCCACCACGCCGAGGAATAACGGCACGACGGCCGGCATGTGGTCGAGCGACCAGCAGCCCGCCATCAGCATGGCGAGTGCGATGGCAACGCGGATGCTGTAGGCGAAGCTGTTGAGTGCCCAGAGGCGGCGCAGGGTGATGGAGAGAGTCGAGGTCGGCATGAGAACGCTTGTCGGATGCAACGATCATGCCGCCGCGCGTCATGGATTGGTCAGGTAGGGGCTGGCATATTCTCGCCCTCTGCCCGGGGCTGAATGGCGCGCGGCGCTTCCTTCCGCGACAACCATGATCGACAAACGTTTCTTCCCGCGCCAGGTGGTGGAGGCCGGCGGCAACCGGTGGGACTGGGCGTTGCTGCCATTGGTGCTGGCGCTGTTGTTCGGCCTGGCTTTCGGTGGCTCGCAGATGGCGCGGCCGTATCAGCTCGGCCAGGCGCTGCCGCTGAGCCTCGAGCCCTCGCATCTGCCGTACTACCTGCTTCGAACCACGCTGCGGATGTTCCTGGCGCTGGGTGCGTCGCTGGTATTCGCGTGCGTATTCGCCGTGCTGGCGGCCAAGTACCGGGCTGCCGAGCGGGTGCTGGTGCCGTTGCTGGACGTGCTGCAGTCCATCCCGATCCTGGGCTTCCTGTCGATCACCGTCACCGCGTTCATCGCGCTCTTTCCCGGCAACCTGCTGGGCGTGGAGTGTGCGGCGATCTTCGCGATCTTCACCTCGCAGGCCTGGAACATGGCGTTCAGCCTGTACCAGTCGCTTCGCACGGTGCCGGCCGAGCTGAGCGAGGCGGCCGATGTGTTCCAGCTGTCGGGCTGGCAGCGCTTCTGGCGGCTGGAGTTGCCGTTCGCGATGCCCGGGCTGCTGTGGAACATGATGATGTCGATGTCGGGCGG
>JBDUCH010000434.1:0-3273 GCA_040003555.1 Variovorax sp.
CAGTCAGAGGTGGCACCCGACTCTTGATCGCATTCGCCCTCGCGCAGTATTGAATTGTTCCGCTGGGGCCTACCGGCAGCGAGTGCGCAACGGCGCGCATCAGGCTTGCCCGGTCGCTGTCCGTCATGGCGGCGATGATCCTGGTGTGCGGCGCGTAGGCTGGCGTTTGCGCCTGCCAGAAGTCCTCGAGGTTCTCATAGCTCAAACAAACGTCGATGGTCCGCGTCTCGATGATGTCAAGTCCAGTGGCCTCGAAGAGCGCCTGCAGTGCTTGCAGGCCCGAAGATTCCGTGCCGGGCACCGCGGGGGCCTCGGCACCGAAGCGGCGCATCGCTTTGCGCAGCGGTCCGCTCGGCGAAAGTTCCTCGGCAAAATCCCACACGTACGCCGCAATCAGACCGCCCGGGCACGCCACCCGGCGCATCTCGGCCAAGGCGAGCGCTCTTTCAGCGACGAAGTTGAGGAGAAGCGCAGAGGCAACCGCGTCGAACGCGGCATCGGCAAATGGGAGTTGCCGCGCGTCCCCGGTAGCGAAGTGCACGTGTGCGCCTGCCGGCCCCCGCGCAGCGGCCGCCAGTTGCGCCGGCTCGACATCGACGGCGTGGACGCTCGCCGGCGCGCAGAGGTGCAGCACCGTCTCAGCCAGGACGCCGGTCCCGCAACCGACGTCGAGCCAGCTCGCGCCAGGCGCGACCGCCAGCCAATCGAGGAACACGCGGGCGACGGCCCGCGTCCAGCGGCCCATAAAGCGCTCGTACTCGGCGCTATCCTCGAACCGAAGGACGGCTGCGGTCATCTTCACTCCGCCTTCAAACCGGCCTTCTGCGCCAGTGCCGCGTTCAGCCTCACCTCACGTTGCACGTGCGCCGCAAACTCGTCCGGCGACATGGGCATGGCATTGACGCCGAGTTCAGCGAGTCGGTCCCTGACCTTCGGTGTCTCCAGCGCGAGCAGCGTCTCGCGGTTCAGCCGCTCGACGATTTCGCGGGGCGTTCCGGCCGGCGCCAGCAGGCCGAACCAAATCGGGTACTCGGCGTCCGTGATGCCTTGTTCAGCGAGGGTGGGCACCTCCGGAAGCGCCGACGAACGCTTTGTGGTGTTCACTGCCAGCGCGATCAGCTTGTTGGCCCGGATCTGCGGAAGCACCAGCGCGACCGGGCCGAAGAAGAACTCCGCTCGGCCGGCGATCACTTCCGTCATCGCCTCGGCGCCGCCCTTGAACGGCAGATGCACCGCCTGCATCCCGGTGCTCACGAGGAATCGCTCGGCGCTCAGGTGCGTCGCAGTGCCGATGCCCACCGAAGAAAAGTTCAGGCTGTTCGGACGCGCCCGGCCGGCGGCGATCAGCTCTGCTGTCGTCTTGATGCCGGTCGAAGGCGCCACCACCAGTACGGTCGGCGAGCTCCCGAGGGGGGCAACAGCAGCGAATTCGCGCACCGGGTCATACGACAGGTTCTTGTAGAGCGAAGGCGCGATCGTGTGCGCCGAACCGTTGGCGAGCAACGTGTAGCCGTCCGCTGGCGCCTTGGCGACCAGTGCCGTGCCGATCGTTCCTCCGGCGCCGATCCGGTTCTCGACGACGATCGGTTGCCCGAGTTGCACCGAGAGCTGCTCGAGGACGAGGCGATGCACGATGTCGGTCGAGCTGCCTGCCCCGACCGGCACGATGGCGTGCAGCGGTTTGGCCGGCCACGCCTGGGCCGATACGTCCAATGCGGCGACCGAGAGAAGAAGAAGGCAGAAAAAGCGTTTCATAGGCACCTCCGGCAGATGCGACCCATTCTGGAGTGGCGTGTCCGATTCATCCAATATAGAGTTTGTCTACCTATCGATGCCGTGTCGGCATGAGAGGGAGGCCCATGGACCTGCGTCATGTCCGCACCTTCGTCACGGTCGCCGAGATGGGCACCGTATCCGCCGCCGCCGGCCGACTCCACACCGCGCAGCCGGCGCTCTCGCGCCAGATTGCCCATCTCGAGGACGAGCTCGGTCTCAAGCTGTTCGATCGCGTGGGCCGCCGGCTCGTTCTCACGAGCGCAGGCGAGCAACTACTCGGTGACTGCCGCGGCCTGCTCAATTACGCCCGTGCGTTGGGCGAGCAGGCGCACGTGCTGCGGCGCGGGGACGTCGGCGTGCTTCGCGTCTGGGCCTCGCCTCACCTCATCGAGGGCATCTTTCCCGAGTTCCTTCATCACTACGGGACGCGCTATCCGAACGTGCAGGTCAGACTGGTCGATGCTGCGGCGGGCGTGGAGGCATTCACGATGCTCGAACGCGGCGAGATCCATCTGGTGCAGACGATCGTGCGGGCGATCGAACCGGACGATCAGCGCTTGGCGAGCCATCCACTCGCACCCATGGAGATGCTGGCGGCGTGTCACCCCAAGCTGCGGCTGGGCAGCAAGGGAGACGTCGACATCGCCAGCCTCGCGCCGCACCCGCTTTTACAGTCGACGCCGGACTTCGCGATGCGCAGGAATTTTGACGCAGCCTGCCGCCTGGCAGGCTTCACACCAAACAACATTCTCGAATGCCGGGCCCCGCACGCGCTGCTCGCCATGGCGGAAGCAGGACACGGCGTCGCCATCATTCCCTCAGCGCTTCGGATCCACCGATACCGGGTGCGGGTGCTGCGCGTGACCTACCAAGGCAATGCGCTGGACGAGCCTTTGACCATCGTCTCCGACAAGCGGCGTCCGCTGCCAGGCTACGCGAAAGTTTTTTGCGAAATGCTGTCTGAGCATGTCCGCGAAGGGTTTCCATTGCCGCGTCGGTAAGGGCCGGTCTGGCGGGCAGGTGGGGCGTGTTCGGCGCGGATTTGGCAAGCTTGCCCGACTGACCGCTTGCAGGTTTACTGCGTTCGTTCGCGTGGCTTGCTCGAACGACTGGAGTTAGCCGACCGTAGCCGGTCGCTCAAAGCACGCGAGCGCCCGCAAACGCTGCACAGCGGTCGGGAACACGCCCGCGCCAAATTAGAGCGTCCGATAAACCCCCAGAGTCGCTGCTGGCATTTCATGCGCCTCCTCCAGCACCCGAATCACGCCCCGCAGCCGCTCGCATTCCCGTTCCAGTGACGCCACCCAGGCCCGCGCATGCACCGCCTCGTTGAAGGCCCTCTCATGCAGCGCCGACATCCCCCACCGACTCTCGAACCAAAGCGCCATGTAGACCGAGCGCGGCGCGTTGCCACGCACCTTGTACCGCTGCAGGGTCCGAAGGCTCACGCCCAGGTGCCGGGCCACATTCTTCTGCGGCTCGGTCTGGTCGTTCAGC
>JBDUCH010000435.1:0-3256 GCA_040003555.1 Variovorax sp.
CCGTCGTGCTCCAGTGCAACAACTTCGAGGTCGTGAACATGGGCGTGATGGTGCCGTGCCACGAGATCCTGGCGCGCGCCAAGGTCGAGGGCGCCGACATCGTGGGCCTCAGCGGCCTCATCACGCCGAGCCTGGAAGAGATGCAGTACGTCGCCGGCGAGATGCAGCGCGACGACCATTTCCGCATCAAGAAGATCCCGCTGATGATCGGCGGCGCCACCACCAGCCGCGTGCACACGGCGGTCAAGATCGCGCCGCACTATGAAGGCCCGGTGGTCTACGTGCCCGACGCCTCGCGCAGCGTGAGCGTGGCGCAGTCGCTGCTCTCCGACCAGGCCACGAGGTACATCGACGAACTGAACGCCGACTACGACAAGGTGCGCCACCAGCACGCCAACAAGAAGCAGGTCACTCTGTGGCCGCTGCAGAAGTCGCGCGCCAACAAGACGCCGGTCGACTGGTCGGCTTACACGCCGACGGTGCCGCGCTTCCTGGGCCGCCGCGTGTTCAAGAACTTCGACCTGACCGAACTCGCCAAGTACATCGACTGGGGCCCGTTCTTCCAGACCTGGGATCTGGCCGGGCCGTTCCCTGCGATCCTGAAGGACGAGGTGGTCGGCACCGAGGCCGTGCGCGTGTATGCCGATGCCAAGCGCATGCTGCAGCGCCTGATCGAAGGCCGCTGGCTCAGCGCCAGCGGCATCGTCGGCTTCTGGCCGGCCAACACGGTCAACGACGACGACATCGTGCTGTACACCGACGAGTCGCGCACCGAGGTCGCGCTCACCTGGTACGGCATGCGCCAGCAAACCGAAAAACAGGTGATCGACGGCGTGACGCGCCCGAGCCGCTGCCTGGCCGACTTCGTCGCGCCGAAGGACAGCGGCATCAAGGACTATGTCGGCGTGTTCGCGGTGACCGCAGGCCTCGGCATCGAGAAGAAGGAAAAGTACTTCATCGACGACCTCGACGACTACTCGGCCATCATGCTGAAGGCGCTGGCCGACCGCCTGGCCGAAGCCTTTGCCGAGGCCATGCACCACCGCGCCCGCACCGACCTCTGGGGCTATGCAACGAACGAGGGCTTGAGCAACGAAGACATGATTGCCGAGAAGTACCGCGGCATTCGCCCGGCGCCCGGCTATCCGGCCTGCCCCGATCACAGTGTCAAGGGCCCGATGTTCGACCTGCTGCAATGCGCCGACGTCGGCATGAGCGTGACCGAGAGCCTGGCCATGCTGCCGGCCGCGAGCGTGAGCGGCTTCTACCTGGCGCACCCCGAGGCGACGTACTTCAATGTCGGCAAGATCGGGCACGACCAGCTGGTGGATCAGGCCCGGCGTCGCCAGGCCAGCGAGGCCGACCTAGAGCGCCTGCTGGCGCCCAACCTCTGACGCTGCATCCGGGAGTCGTTATTCAGAAGCTTGTTTTTGCGGCTGCGCACTACGCGGCCTTTGCAGTGTTCGTGGCGGCTTGCTGGGGCTTCGGCCGGCTGCTGTTGTCGCGCCTGGCGGCGCCCGTGCACCGGGATCGGTGGCTCGAAACGGCGATGGCCACGGCGCTCGGATTGGGGCTGTTCGTCGTCGCCTTGCAAGCACTGGCGCTGGCGGGCGCATTGAGCCGCGGCGCGGTTCTGGTGCTGGTGGATGCCGGTGCGTTGGCCGGCGCGCTCCAATGGCGCGCCTGGCGGCGCCAACCGGACGCCGCAGCGCCCGCCCTCACGCGGGTCGACCGCTTTGCGCTGGCCGCGCTGGCCTGCGTTGCGCTGCCCACCCTGACGGCGCCGCTCGCCCCGCCGGTGGCATTCGACGAGATCATGTACCACCTACCCTATGCGCGCCAGCTCGCCGAAAGCGGCCGCATGGGCGTGTACGAGTGGCTGCGCTATCCCTGGTTTCCGTACAACTACGATCTGCTCTACGCGGCCGCGCTGCAGGTCTACGACGACGTGTTCACGCACCTGCTGCATGCGCTGGCGGGCTGGCTGTCGGTCGTGATGATCTACCGGCTCGGGCTGCGCCACGTGAACCGGCTGGTGGCCTGCATCGGCGCCGCGATCTGGCTGGCGCTCGGCGACTACCCGAACTCGTACATCGACATGGGCGTGGCGCTGCTGGTGTTGTCGGCCTGCGTGGCGCTCTGGTGGTGGCGCGCGGCCGTGGCGCCGGATCGCGGCGTGCGCTGGCTGGCGCTGACCGCCTTCTTTCTCGGCGTGGCCGCGGGCTCGAAGTACCAGGCGCTGATCTTCCTCCCGCTGGTCGCGGTGTTCGTGGTGCGGCGCGAGCGCCGGCTACAGGTCTGGGCGCTGGCCCTGCTCTGCTTTCTGTTGCCCTGCATCTACTGGTACGCGCGCAACGCGCTCATGACGGGGGATCCGTTCAATCCGATCGGCGCGCGCCTGTTCGGTTTCACCAACTGGAACGCCGCGGACTACGCGCAGCAGATCATCGATGTGCAGCAGGCCCATGCGAACCCGCCCAACGTGATGCTGTGGCCGGTGCTGCTGGCGCCGTTCAGCCTGGCCTGGAAGCGCTCGTCCGCCGTGCGTGCCGCCGTGGTGTTCTGCGCCTGGGCGTTGCTGGTGTGGGGCGTGACCTCGCGCTACCCGCGCTACCTGCTGCCGTCGTACCCGCTGATCGCCTTGATGGCGGCGGTGGGCTGGCACCAGCTGTTCGTCTGGATCGGCCGGGCCTGGCGCTGGCAACTGCCGGCGAGGTCGCCGCAGATTGCCGGCGGCGTGCTGATCGCCGCGCTCGTCGCGACATCCCTCTCGCACAGCGTGCGCAACGCGCGCATGATCTCGCCCACGCCGGAAAGCCGCGAAGCCTTCTTGCGCGAACGCATTCCGGGCTACGAGGTGCTGAGCCACCTGCGCGCGCACCCGGTCGAGGGCAAGCTCTACCAGGTGGCGCTGAACGATTCGCTCTACTTTGCGCCGAACCCGGTCTGGGGCGATATCTTCGGGCCCTGGCGCTATTCGGACTTCGTCTATCTGCCGGCCGACCAGATGGCGCGCAAGCTGCGCGACCAGCAGTTCAGCCGCATCGTGATCCAGACCGCGCTGGCGCCTTACATTCACACCAAACCGGACTTCGACCGCTACTTCCAACTCATCACCGAGAAGGACGGCGTGAAGGCCTACCGCATTCTCCCGATCTCGCCATGACCGAGCTTCCCGTGTCCTCGCTACCCGCAGCCTCGTCAGTGCCCGCATTGCCCGCGTTGCGAATAGCCGCCGTGATCCCCTGCTACAACG
>JBDUCH010000436.1:0-3255 GCA_040003555.1 Variovorax sp.
CCCGCTTCGGGCTCCAGGCGCCCCGCATCCATCAAGGTCTGCTGATCAGCGGTGATCGCTTCGTGTCGCGCGCCGACGAGGCGCATGCGTTGCGCGCGGCCCTGCCCGATGCGCTCGCCGTCGAAATGGAAGCGGCCGCCGTCGCGCAGGTGTGCCACGACCACGGCGTGCCGTTCGCCGCCGTGCGCAACGTCTCGGACCGCGCCGACGACCAGGCGCATGTGGATTTTCCGGCCTACCTCGCGCAGGTGGCCGGGCTGCAGGCGCGTACGTTGATCACGGCGCTGCTGCCGATGCTGCCGCCGTCGTGAACGGCCCGCGCGGGCATGGCGGTGGCGTTTCTGGCAAAGTGCAGCGGCTGGCCATTGGGGCCATCGCTTGACGAGGTGACTCCGTGAACACTGTTGTTTCTCCCACCCCGGTCGCACAGGCCGGCCGCTTCGGCAGCGGCCAGGCTGTGCGCCGCATCGAAGACGACGCGCTGCTGGCCGGCCAGGGCCGCTATACCGACGACTTGCGCTTCGAGGGCCAGGCCCAGCTCTTCTTCGTGCGCTCGCCCTACCCGCATGCGCGCATCCTCTCGGTCGACACCGCCACCGCGCTCGCCATGCCCGGCGTGCTGCAGGTCGTCACCGGTGCCGACCTGGTGGCGGCCGGCGTTCGGCCACTGCCGGGCACCGCGGGCTTCAAGCGCGCCGATGGCTCGCCCGCCGCTACTGCCGATCGCCGCGCACTCGCGCATGAGCGCGTGCGCTTTGTCGGCGAGCCGGTGGTCGCGGTGCTGGCCGACACGCTCCAGCAGGCGCGTGACGCGGCCGAGGCCGTGTTCGTCGACTACGAGGCGCTGGACGCCGTGACCGACCCTGCGCAGGCGATGGCGCCCGGTGCGCCCGCGCTGTGCGACGCGGCACCCGACAACATTTCCTGCGAAGCAAGGCATGGCAGCGCCGAGGCGACCGAAGCCGCGTTTGCCCAGGCGGCGCACACCGTCAAGCTCGACATCGTCAACCAGCGCCTGGCCGCCGTCACGCTGGAGCCGCGCTCGGTGCTGGCCGACTACGACCGCGCCACCGGCCGCACCACGCTCCACATGAGCACGCAGATGCCTTCGGGCGTGCGCGACACGCTGTGCGATGCGGTGCTCAACATCCCGCGCGACCAGATCCGTGTGCGCGTCGCCGACGTGGGCGGTGGCTTCGGCATGAAGACCGGCATGTATCCCGAGGACGCGGTGGTCGCGTTTGCGGCGCGCACGCTCAAGCGCCCGGTGAAGTGGATCGCCGACCGCAGCGAGGAGTTCGTCTCGACGACGCACGGCCGCGACGTGCACGTGCAGGCCGAGATGGCGCTTGCCGCCGACGGCAAGATCCTGGCGCTGCGGCTGCGTTCGCAGGCCAACGTGGGCGCCTACGGCACCGGCACCGGCGTCGCGATCCAGCTGTTGATCGGGCCCTGGGTGCAGACCAGCGTCTACGACATCCAGACCATCGACTTCCATTTCAAGGCGGTGATGACCAACACCGCGCCCACCGGTGCCTACCGCGGCGCCGGCCGGCCCGAAGCGATCTACACGATCGAGCGGCTCATGGACGAGGCTGCGCGCCAGACCGGCATCGACCGCATCGCGCTGCGCCGCCGCAACTTCATCCGGCCCGACCAGATGCCCTACAAGAACCCGATGGGGCAGGTGTACGACAGCGGCCAGTTCGAGTCGGTGATGAACCAGGGGCTCGCATTGGCCGACTTCGACGGCTTCGCCGCACGTGCCACCGCGTCGGCGCAGCGCGGCAAGCTGCGCGGCCTCGGCATCGCAACCTTTCTTGAATGGACGGGCGGCAACGTGTTCGAGGAACGCGTCACCGTATCGGTGCTGGCCGACGGCGTGATCGAGGTGTTCTCGGCCGTCAACGCAATGGGGCAGGGCATCGCGACCTCGCTCGCGCAGTTGGTGGTCGATGCCTTCGGCGTGCCGCTCGACAAAGTGCGCGTGGTGCTGGGCGACACCGACCGCGGCGACGGCTTCGGCAGCGCCGGGTCGCGCTCGCTGTTCACCGGCGGCTCGGCCATGCGCATCGGCGCCGAACGCACCATCGAGCACGCGCGCGGCCTGGCCGCCACCGAGTTCGAAGCCGCACCGGCCGACGTGACCTACGCCGAGGGCGCCTTCACCGTGGCCGGCACCGATCTGAAGATCGACCTGTTCGAACTCGCCGGTCGCCAGCCCGAGCACCGCATCTTCATCGACTCGACCAGCGCGGTGGCCGGCCCGAGCTGGCCGAACGGCTGCCACATCAGCGAGGTCGAGGTCGACGCGCAGACTGGCGACGTCGAGGTGGTGGCGTACGCGTCGGTCAACGATGTCGGGCGCGTGGTCAACCCGATGATCGTGCGCGGCCAGCTCGATGGCGGCGCTGTGCAGGGCATCGGCCAGGCGTTGCTCGAACAGATCGTCTACGACCCCGAGACCGGCCAACCCGTGACCGGCAGTTTCATGGACTATGCGATGCCGGTGGCCGGCAGCTCGCCCGACTTCAAGACCGAAATGGACCAGTCGACGCCATGTCTGAACAACCCGCTGGGCGTGAAGGGTGTCGGCGAGCTCGGCACCATCGGCGCCACGCCTTCGGTGATCAACGCGGTGGCCGATGCGCTGGCGCGCAACGGTCATGCCGCGAAGACGCCGCTGTTGCAGATGCCGCTGAGCCCGACCCGGCTCTGGTCTTTGCTCCAGGGCTGACAGCGGGCGTCGCGGCTACGACAGCCAGCCTTTGCGGCGGAAGTAGAGCATCGGGCCGACGGCGCTCGCCACCATCAGCGCAATGGCGTACGGATAGCCCAGCGTCCACTTGAGTTCCGGCATCAGGTTGAAGTTCATGCCGTAGACACTCGCGATCAGCGTGGGCGGCAGCAGCGCCACGCTGGCCACCGAGAAGATCTTGATGGTCTTGTTCTGGTTGATGTTGATGAAACCGACGGTCGCATCCATCAGGAAGTTGATCTTGTCGAACAGGAACGCGGTGTGGTTGTCGAGCGACTCGATGTCGCGCAGGATCTGGCGCGCCTCCTCGAACTGCTCGGCATTGAGCATCTTGCTGCGCATCATGAAGCTCACCGCGCGGCGTGTGTCCATCACGTTGCGGCGGATGCGGCCGTTCAGGTCTTCCTCGCGCGCAATGGCGCCCAGCACCTCGCCGGCCAGCTCGTCGCTCACGTTGCCCGACAGCACCTTCTTGCCCGCTTTTTCGAGTTCGTCGT
>JBDUCH010000118.1:0-10919 GCA_040003555.1 Variovorax sp.
CGCCCGCTTTCGCGCGCTTCTTGATGATGGCGAACATCAGCTCCTGCTTGCGCATCCGGCCGGTGTTTTCGATCTCAAGGGCTTCGGCCTGCTTGAGGACTTCAGACACGTGGAGTGCCTTGAGTTCGTTTAAGTGCATGGAATGACCCCTGGTGGGGTTTTTCGACTGGAAACTGGGGGGAGGTTTGATGTGAGGCGAGAGGTGCCTCACAAACCGGGGAACTCGAACCGGGGCGCTTGTGGCGAGCCGGTGATCTGCTACGGATTATGCAGCAAATCTGGCGGGTGGCGCGTTGCGCGCCGCCCGCCGGGTGGAATCAGGTTGCAGCAGGTGCGAGATGCTTCTCGATGAAGGCGGCAAGTTCGGTCTTGCGCTTGGCGCCCACTTCGGTGGCCACCAGTTGCCCGTTGTTGAACAGCATGAGCGTGGGCATGGCGCGGATGTTGAACATGCCGGGAATCTCGCGGTTCTCGTCCACGTCCATCTTCACGATCTGCACCTTGCCTTCGTAGGTGGCAGCAACTTCGTCGAGGGCGGGCGCCATCTGCACGCACGGGCCGCACCATTTGGCCCAGTAGTCCACAAGCACCGGCACGCTCGATTTGAGTACGTCGGCTTCGAAAGAGGAATCGGTCGTATGTTTGATGAGGTCGCTGGCCATGTTGGAATCCTTGCGCGCTGAGTGAAACCCGGGGTTCGGGTGCAGCTAAAGTTCGGGTCATTGTGA
Organism: Variovorax sp.; assembly: GCA_040003555.1. GTDB lineage: Bacteria > Pseudomonadota > Gammaproteobacteria > Burkholderiales > Burkholderiaceae_C > Variovorax. The sequence continues at coordinate 729 of JBDUCH010000118.1, forward strand.
CAGAGATCAAGGTATCGCGTGCCATGGGCACAGGCTATCGGCGTCATAGTCAAAAGCCCCCTGCAGCCTCTCTGAAATGGCCTCGTTTTCCCTGATGAACCCCGCCGACGCCCACGTCCCCCACGCGCTCTGGTGCGACCCTGCCAGCGGCGTGGTTGCGCGCATCGTCGCTGCCCTGGACCAGCGCGGCGCGCACCCGGCCCGTGCGGTGTTGCTGGTGCCGTATGCGCAACTCATGAACGTGGCGCGCGCGATGTGGGGGCGCTGCGGGCAGGCCGGCTTCGTGCCGCGGTTCGAAACTACGCGCAACTGGGCCCGCAGTGCGGGCGGATTCCTGCCTGCCGGCTACGACATCGCCTTCGACATGGCGCGCGATCTGCTCACGGCTCAGTCGCTGCTGTCGCAGGCGGGCTTCGGCGCCGAGCGCCAGGCCTGGGCGGGGCGCGTGGTCGAGCTGGCGATGCAGCTGGCGCCGCTGGCTGCAGCCGAGTTGCCCGACCAGCGCAACGACTGGGCGCAGCGGGCGACGCACGCTGCCGAGGCCGGCAACGAGTCGCAGTGGTTCGACATCGAGCGCGCACTGGTGCGCATCGCCGTGTTGTGGGCCGCGACCTCGGCCTATGCCACCGACGTGCTGTTGACCGCCACCACGCGCAACCAGGTCGACGCGCTGATCGTGCTCGACGGCTTCCAGACCGATCCGCTGACGCAGAAGCTGGCCGCGTTGTGGGGCGAGCGAGCGATGCACCTGGCCCTGGTGGCGGAGGATGGGCCGGCCGGCGATGCCACCCTGCATGGCGCCACTGACCCCGAAGACGAAGCCGACCTGGCCGCGGCGTGCGTGCTGCGCCACCTGACCGAAGGCCGCGCGCCGGTTGCGCTGGTCGCCACCGATCGGGCGTTGACGCGCCGGATCAGCGCGCAACTTGCGGCGCAGGGCGTGACGCCGCACGACGAAACCGGCTGGAAGTTGTCGACCACGCGCGCCGCCGCCACGCTGATGGGCGCGTTGCGCGCCTGTGCCCATGACGCGAGCAGCGACCAGCTGCTCGACTGGCTGAAGGGCACGAACGCGCAGGCCTCGCTCGTGCTGTCGCTCGACGCGCGCCTGCGCCGCGACGGCCAGCGCGACTGGCTGGCCTGGTGCTCGCACATTGCGCGCAGCGAGCGGCCGCAGGACGCGGCGCTGCTGTCGTTCACGGAAGGCATCGAGGCGCGCCGTGCGCAGTTGATGCACGCGCGGCCGCTGGCCGACTGGCTGCCCGCGCTGCGCGCGCTGCTGCAGGTCGACGGTTCGTGGGATGCGCTGGCCGCCGACCTGGCCGGTGCCAACGTCCTTGCCGCGCTCTGGCTCGACCCCGAAGGCGGCGAAATCGTCGGAGGCCGCCACACCCTGGCGGAGTTCACCGCCTGGGTGCGCGATGTGCTCGAGGCGGCGAGCTTTGTTCCACCGACCGGCGGGCAGGCGCCGCAGGTGGTGGTGCTGCCGCTGCACCAGTTGCTGGGTCGCGCGTTCGGTGCGGTGGTGATTCCCGGCTGCGACGATCGCCGCCTGCCGGCCTCGCCGGAGCCGCCCGGCAACTGGAGCGCGGCGCAACGCATCGGCCTCGGCCTGCCGGCGCGCGAGCTGCTCGAAGCGGCGCAGCGTGCCGCCTGGGCTGCCGCGTTGCGCAACCCGTTCTGCGAGTTGCTGTGGCGACAGTCTGACGCGAGCGGCGAGCCGGTGCGGCCCAGCCCGCTGGTGCAGGCGCTGCAGTTCGATCATGCGTTGCACCCCGGCACCGACCCGCGCGGCCTGCGCGAAGTGCCGCTGGAGCCCACGCTGCGGCCGCTGCCCAGCGGCGCGCTGCTGCCGCTGCAGAACGTTTCGGCGACGGTGTACGAAGACCTGCGGCGCTGCCCGTACCGCTTTTTCGCGCTGCGCCAGTTGGCCCTGCGCAGCGCCGACGAGCTCGACGCCGAGGTCGACAAGCGCGATTTCGGCAACTGGCTGCATGCCGTGCTGGGGCATTTTCATGAGGCATTGCAAGAGGCCCCGACGCCCGATCCCCGAGTGCGGCTGGCGATGCTCTCGACCGCCGAGCAGCAGGCCACGCGCGAGTTCGGATTGTCCGAAGCCGAGTTCCTGCCGTTCGCCGCCGCATGGCCGGCCGTCCGCGACGGTTACCTGGCGTGGCTCATCGGCCACGAAGCCGACGGCACCACCTTCGTGGAGGCCGAGCCCTGGAAGGAACAGCCGCTCGGCGCGCTCAAGCTGGTCGGGCGGCTCGACCGCATCGACCGCATGCCCGACGGCCGCGCCTTCGTGATCGACTACAAGACCGAATCCGCCGCGACCACGAAAGAGCGCATCAAGGAGCCGACCGAAGACACGCAGCTCGCCTTCTACGCAGCGCTGGTGGCCGACGACACCCTGCGCGCCGCCTACGTCAATGTCGGCGAGAAGTCCTCAGGCACGCAGACCTTCGAGCAGGCTGAGGTGGTCGATGCGCGCGACGCGCTGGTGGCCGGGCTCATCGACGACTTCACGCGCATCGGCGAAGGCGCTGCGCTGCCGGCGCTCGGCGAGGGCATGGTCTGCGAGCACTGCGCTGCACGCGGCCTGTGCCGCAAAGATTTCTGGGAGCTGTCCGAATGAACGACGCGGCCTACGAACACAACGGCACGCATGTCGCGCGCGAAGCCTTCTACACGATCGCCTGCGACCCGCGGCGCTCCGTCGCGGTCGAGGCCTGCGCCGGCGCGGGCAAGACCTGGATGCTGGTCTCGCGCATCGTGCGGGCCTTGCTGGAGCAGGGCGACAACGCGTGCGAGCCGCACGAGATCCTGGCCATCACCTTCACCCGGAAAGCAGCCGGCGAGATGCGTGAGCGGCTCGACCAGTGGCTCGAAAACTTCGCAACACGCGCGCCCGCAGAGCTGGTCGGCGAGCTCACGGTGCGCGGCCTTTCGCCGCAAGCCGCCAGCGAGGCCGCGCCGCGCCTGCAGGGTCTGTACCGGCGTCTGCTCGAGGGCGGTCGCCCGGTGCAGTTCCGCACCTTCCACGCCTGGTTTGCCGGCCTGCTGCGCAACGCGCCGCTGGCGGTGCTGCAGCAGCTCGGCCTGCCCGCCAACTACGAATTGCTCGAAGACGACGCCGAGGCGCGCGCGCGCACCTGGCGCCCGTTTTTCGAGGCATTGGCGGAAGACAAGGCGGCGCTGGCCGACTATTACGCCGTGGTCGCGACGCATGGCCGCTCGCAGACCACCAAGGCCCTCGGGGAGGCGCTCACGCGGCGAGTCGAGTTCTCGCTGGCCACGCCGGAGACGGCGGTGCAGCCGTTCGGCGCGCTCTACCCGGCGCTGGCCGGTCTGGACGAGCCGACGCACGGCCTGCGCGGCGAAAGCGTACGGCAGCGCTGGCTGGCCCACGCAGCCGCGCTCGGTCGCGAGTCCAACAAGACGCCCCAGAAGGCGGCCGAAGCCGTCATCGATGTATTCGGCACCGGTTCGCCCGACGACGATGCCTTGCCCGCCGCGCTCGCGCGCTTGCGCAAGGCTTTTTTCGTGGCCACGGAAGACCGCCTGAACAAGAACCTGCAGAAGTTTCCCGCCGCGCAGGAGGCCGAGGCCGAGCTGCAGATGCTTTGCGCCGCGCAGGCCCAGCACAGCGCATGGTGCTATCAGCAGCGCATGACGCGCCTTACGCGCCTGCTGCTCAGCGCCTTTGCGCAGGTCAAGCGCGTGCACGGCTGGGTCGACATGAACGATGTCGAGCAGGCCGCACAGATGTTGCTGGGCGAATCGGCACTGTCGGGCTGGGTGCAGGAGCGGCTCGATGCGCGCATCGCGCACCTGCTGATCGACGAGTTCCAGGACACCAATCCGCTGCAGTGGCAGGCGCTCTACGGCTGGCTCAGCGGCTACACCGGCGCCGGCGGCCGTGCGCCGCGCGTGTTCATCGTCGGCGACCCGAAGCAGAGCATCTACCGCTTTCGCCGTGCCGAGCCGCAGGTGTTCATCGCGGCTAAGGCGTTCGTGCGCGATGGGCTTGGCGGCGACGAGCTTAACTGTGACCACACGCATCGCAACGCGAAGGGCGTGATCGCCCTGGTCAACCAGGCCATGGGCGCCGCGCAGCATGCCGGCGAGTTCGAGGGCTACCGCGCCCACACCACCGAGCGCAAGGACGACGGCGAGGTGCTCAAGCTGCCGCCGATCGCCCGTGACGCAGTGGCCGGTGCGGGCGCGTCGGCGCCCGCGGACGACGGCATGCTGCATTGGCGCGACAGCCTCACGACGCCGCGCGTGCTGCCCGAGGAGCAACTGCTGCAAAAGGAGTGCGAGCAGGCCGCGCGCTGGATCGCGCAGCGCATTGCCGACGGCACGCCGCCGTCGCAGATCATGGTGCTGGCACGCCGCCGCAGCCGCCTGGCCGCCATGCAGGACGCATTGCGCCAGCGCCACATCCAGACCCAGCAGCCCGAGAAGAACGACCTGCACGACGCGCCGGAGGTGCAGGACGTGGTCGCGCTGGTGGACGCGCTGGTGTCGCCCGCGCACGATCTCTCGCTGGCGCGGGCCCTCAAGTCGCCGCTGTTCGGTGTCGACGATGCCGCGTTGGTGCAAATTGCGCTGCGCCAGCGAGCGCAGCCGGGTGCAAGCTGGTTCGCGTTGCTGCAGGGAGACGACTTGCCCCAGTCCATCGCCTCGATTGGCGCGGTGTTGCGGCGCTGGCAAGGCTGGCTTGCCGCGCTGCCGCCGCACGACGCACTCGACGCGATCTTTCACGATGGTGACGTGCTCGCGAAGTTCGGCGCGGCCGCGCCAGTCGCACTGCGCCAGAGCATGCTGGCCAACTTGCGCGGCCTGCTGGCGGCATCGCTCGAGATCGAGGGCGCCCGCTTCGCCACGCCCTACGGTTTGGTGCGCGCGCTGCGCGCCGGCGGCGTGCGGGCCCCGACGGTGACTGCGCCCGACGCGGTTCGCCTACTGACCGTGCACGGTGCCAAGGGCCTGGAAGCCGACAACGTGCTGCTGCTGGATTGCGACGCGGCCGCGCCACGCTCGCAGACCATGGGCGTGCTGGTCGAATGGAAGGGCAGCGACCGTGCGCCGACGCGCTTCGTCTTCATGGCGAGCGAAAAGACGCCGCCAGCCTGCGCCGCCATGCTGCTCGAGGAAGAGCAGCGTGCGCGCCATCGCGAAGAGCTCAACGGTCTCTATGTCGCGACCACGCGGGCGCGCGAGCGCCTGGTGCTGTCGTCGGTGCAACCGGCGCGCGCCAACGAAGGCAGCTGGTGGGCAAGGCTCGAAGCCGCATGCGAAGCGACCGAAGCCGACGAGCCGTTGGCGCCCGCTGCAGCAGTCGGCGCGGTCGCCAGTTTTCACATGAAAAAGATGCCAGAAGCACCCGCCCAGCCGGTGCCGGAAGCGATCAGGGTCACAGCAGATACAACCCTCGATGCGCGCACCGCCGCGTTCGGCCAGGCGATGCACCGGCTGCTCGAATGGGCCGTGCCGGGCGAGGCGCTGCCGGTCGCGCACGTGCGCGCCGCGGCGCGCGAGTTCATGCTCGATGCCCGCCAGGCGCGGGGTGCCGCGCTGCTTGCCGAACGCATCCGCGCGGGTGCGGGTGCCTGGGTGTGGGATGCGCGCATGATCGACTGGCACGGCAACGAGGTGACGCTGCTGCACGAAGGCGAGACGCTGCGCATCGACCGGCTGGTGCGCCATCGCGACAGCGGTGCCTGGTGGGTGCTCGACTACAAATCCGCGGCGCGGCCCGAACGCGACGCCGCGCTCATCGCACAGCTGCAGCGCTATCGCGCGGCCGTGCAAACCGCCCATCCCGGTGCCACGGTGCGCGCCGCGTTCCTGACCGGGCAGGGAGAACTGATTGACCTTGAATGACTGACAAGAAAACCGTCGCCGTGATCGGCGGCGGCCCAGCCGGCCTGATGGCCGCCGAAGTGCTCGGCAATGCCGGCGTGCAGGTGCACCTGTACGACGCCATGCCCTCGGTGGGCCGCAAGTTCCTGCTGGCCGGCCGCGGTGGCCTGAACCTCACGCACTCGGAACCGTTCGACATCTTTGCCGGCCGCTTCGGCGAGCGCCGTGCGCAGATCGAGCCGATGCTCCGGCAGTTCGGGCCGCAGCAACTGCAGGAATGGGGGCACGGCCTTGGCATCGAAACCTTCGTCGGCACGTCGGGCAGGGTGTTTCCGAAAGACATGAAAGCCGCGCCGCTGCTGCGCGCATGGCTGCACCGGCTGCGGGCAGCGGGCGTCCAGTTCCACATGCGGCATCGCTGGCTCGGCTGGGCCGACGATGGCGCCCTGCGTTTCGCCACGCCCGCAGGCGATGCCGGCGTACAGGCCGATTCGGTGCTGCTTGCACTCGGCGGCGCGAGCTGGTCGCGCCTTGGTTCCGACGGTGCGTGGGTGCCCTGGTTGCAGGCGCGACAGGTGGGGGTCGCACCGCTGCTGCCTGCCAACTGCGGCTTTGACCTTGGCTGGAGCGAATATTTTGCGAGCCGCTTTGCCGGCCAGCCGTTCAAGTCGGTCGCCATCTCGTTTACGGATTCAGGCGGCCGCAGCTTTGCGCGCAAGGGCGAGTTCGTTGCGACGGAAACGGGCATTGAAGGCAGCCTCGTTTATGCGGCTTCGGCATTGCTGCGCGACGAGATCGCAGCGCAGGGCAGCGCGACACTGTTGCTCGACCTGTTGCCGGATCGCAGTGCCGAACAGGTGCTGGCAGCGGTGAGGCATCCACGCGGCGCCCGTTCGCTCAGCAGCCATCTGAAGAGCCGGTTGGGCATCGACGGCATCAAGGCGGGCGTGCTGCACGAGGTGCTGTCGCGCGAGCAGATGCAGGCGCCGGAACTGCTGGCCGCCACGCTCAAGGCCGTGCCGCTGCGCTTGACCGCCACCCGGGCGATCGACGAAGCCATCAGCACTGCGGGCGGCGTGCGCTTCGACGCGCTCGATGACGGCCTGATGCTCACCGCACAGCCCGGTGTGTTCTGCGCTGGCGAAATGCTCGATTGGGAAGCGCCGACCGGCGGCTACCTACTCACTGCGAGCATGGCCTCGGGCCTGGTGGCCGCGCGGGGCGTGCTGGGCCGGCTGGCGGCAACGCGCTGAACTTCGGGGCCATGCTGCGCGCCAAGTCATCTTGTCATTGCCAAAGAAGCGCGTAGCATCCCCGCGTCATCTTTCAGTGAAGTCCGTTGCTGACCCGCGCCAGGTTCGCATCCATCATGGTGCCTGCCGTGCCAACGACTCGCAGATCATTTCACTGTCGGTGATCTTGAACGACGGTAGGCGGCCGCGCCGGTTCGAGGTTGATGGCATCGGCCGCTTATCGCAAACCCGAAGGAGTGTGACATGATCACCTACGTTGGCTTGATGAGTTTCACCGACAAAGGCCTGCAAACACTGAAGGACACGACCAAACGTGCCGCCGCCGCGAAAGAGGCAGCGAAGAAAACCGGCGTCAACATGCGGGAACTGCTTTGGACCATGGGAGAGTGCGACCTTGTTTGCGTGCTGGAGGCAGAGGATGAGCAGGCATTGGCGGCATTCAGTCTCGCTACAGCTATGCAGGGCAACGTGCGGTCGCATTCGCTTCGCGCGTATTCAGCCAAAGAGATGGACAAGATCCTGGCCAAGATTCCTTAGGCTTGTGTGGGGCTGCGACTCTGAGGCCCTCGCATCCCCCAAGGCAGCAGGTGCAGAGGGGAGGCGCGGGTTACTCACGCGGGCCATCTCTGTTAGCAATGAAAGGTCATCGCGGATGCTGTCATCGCCACTCCAGACGACTGCCCGAACTTGCGCAGCGAAAAGCGCAGCCATGTCGGGCGTGATCGCATCGAGAGGCGCGGGTCTAGCTCGCTTCTCAAGTGATCCGGAAAAGGTGGGCTAAGCCCTTGAGCGCTCAAGTTGTTGATAACTCAAGGCTTTTCGATGTGAGGTTGACGAGCCTTACCCCCGGCACTGGCTACGCAGTTAGGGCTGCTTGGTTCCCCACCTGACCCGGTTGGCCACTTCACCATGCGGGGAGGCCCGTCAACCGCCATTCTAAACCCCCGCGCCGGGCGCACTTCGTGTGGCTTTTGTTTCCCCTTCGCGCTGCCGGGGCGCAGCGGCCGGCCTTTTAGAATGGGGCGATGTCCTATCTCGTGCTCGCCCGCAAATACCGTCCCCGGAACTTCGAGGAAATGGTGGGCCAGGAGCACGTGGTGCAGGCTTTGTCGAACGCGCTCACCACCCAGCGGCTGCACCATGCGTATCTGTTCACCGGCACGCGCGGGGTCGGCAAGACGACCGTCTCGCGCATCCTCGCCAAGTCGCTGAACTGCCAGGGGCCGGACGGGCAGGGCGGCATCACGGCCACGCCGTGCGGTGTGTGCCAGGCCTGCAAGGACATCGATTCGGGCCGCTTCGTCGACTACACGGAACTCGACGCGGCCTCGAACCGCGGTGTGGACGAGGTGCAGTCGCTGCTCGAACAGGCGGTCTACAAGCCGGTGCAGGGGCGCTTCAAGGTCTTCATGATCGACGAAGTGCACATGCTGACCAACACCGCGTTCAACGCGATGCTGAAGACGCTCGAAGAGCCGCCCGAATATCTCAAGTTCGTGCTCGCGACGACCGACCCGCAGAAGGTGCCGGTCACGGTGCTGTCGCGCTGCCTGCAGTTCAACCTGCGGCCGATGGCGCCCGAAACGGTACTCGAACACCTCACGCGTGTGTTGCAGACCGAGCAGGTGCCGGCCGAGCCGCTGGCGCTCAAGCTGCTGGCGCGCGCTGCGCGCGGCTCGATGCGCGATGCGCTGTCGCTCACCGACCAGGCCATTGCGTTCGGCAACGGCACGCTGGTCGAAGGCGGCGTGCGCCAGATGCTCGGTACGGTCGACCGCGGCCATGTGTTCGGGCTGATCGAGGCCCTGGCAGCCGGCGACGGCAAGACCGTGGTCGAAACCTCCGAGGCGCTGCGGCGCGATGGCCTTTCGGCCGCATCCACGCTGGAAGAAATGACCAGCGTGCTGCAGGCCATGGCCGTATTGCAGGCGGTGTCGTCGCGCGCCGAGGCCGCGCTCGACACCACCGACTCCGATGCGGCCGAAACCGCGCGGCTCGCCGTGCGCATGCCGGCCGACGAAACGCAATTGCTCTACAGCCTGTGCCTGCATGGCCGCGGCGAACTCGGCCTGGCACCCGACGAGTACGCGGCCCTCACGATGGTGCTGCTCCGGCTGCTGGCGTTCAAGCCAAACCCGGAAAAAAAAACTCTGAATGAGCCGGTGCGGGCAGCCGCGCCCCCGGTCGAACGACAGGCGCCGCCGGTTGCACCCGCGAGCCTCCCCGCGGTGGCCGCCGCCGCCGCTGCGCCCGTTGCGCCGCCACCGGGCCATCGCCTCACCGTCGTGGAGCCGCCTGCGCTCGCAGGTTCAGAGCCAAAACGGCCAACCGCACCTGTGGCGCCGGCCCAGGACGCTGCCAAGGTTGTCGCGATGCAGGTGCGCGTGCAGCCGCCGCCCGGTGCGCGCGATGCAGCCCGCAGCGACGAACCGAGCGCGCCCCTCGTGCCGAGCGAAGACGGCGATTTCTGGCACGAAACCGTGACGCAACTGGTGCTGGCCGAGGCCATCAGCGCACTCGCGCGCGAACTGGCATTGCAGTCCCAGCTGGTGGCGCGCGATGTCGACCAGTGGCTGCTGCGGGTGGAACGGGAGTCGCTCAATCAGGCCGCCAGCCGCGAGAAGCTGCAGACAGCCTTGGCCACGCTCGGCCATGGCGTGAAGCTGGCGATCGAGATCGGCAGCGTGGTCGACAGCCCGGCGCGCCGCAACAAGCTCGCGGCCGAGGCGCGCCAGCATGCCGCCGAGGAGGCGATCCACAACGACCCGCTGGTTCAGAGCATGATGCGCGACTTCGACGCGCGCATCGTGCCGGGCACCTTGCGGCCGGTTTAGCATTCGCCCCATTCATTCTTCTTTCAACGATTTCAGGATCAATACGATGTTCAACAAAGGACAACTGGCCGGCCTCATGAAGCAGGCCCAGGCCATGCAGGACAACCTCAAGAAGGCGCAGGACGAACTGGCCACCATCGAGGTCGAGGGCGAGTCGGGTGCGGGCCTGGTCAAGGTGGTGATGACCTGCAAGCACGACGTGAAGCGCATCACGATCGACCCGAGCCTGCTGG
>JBDUCH010000437.1:0-3210 GCA_040003555.1 Variovorax sp.
TGTTGTTGGCGTGGGAAACATTGTTCCCGACCATCGGGCCTTTGCCCGTGACTTCACATACGCGTGCCATGTGGACACTTCTTTCATAAACAGCCGGCACCCGAGAGGCCCGGAGGCCTTCGCGACAGGGTGTCGCGGGGTGTTTTGCAGCTTGACCTCGCCAGAAACGGGTGGCGGTACCCCGGCCGAATTCGGCAAAGCCTAGGATTATAGCCCGAGCCGGCGGGGTTGCAGCTTATTCCTGTTCCAGGAAGCGCTGGGCGTCGAGCGCGGCCATGCAGCCGGTGCCCGCGCTGGTGATCGCCTGGCGATAGATGTTGTCCTGCACGTCGCCGGCGGCGAAGACGCCGGGCACGCTGGTCATCGTCGCGAAGCCCTGCAGGCCCGAGCGCGTGATGATGTAGCCGCCCTTCATGTCGAGCTGGCCTTCGAAGATGTCGGTGTTCGGGTGGTGGCCGATCGCGATGAAGCAGCCCTTGAGGGCGATGTCTTCGGTGGCACCGGTCAGCGTGCTCTTCAGCCGGATGCCCGTGACACCCGTGGCGTCGCCCAGCACTTCTTCCAGCGTGTTGTGTACCTTGAGTTCGATCTTGCCTTCGGCCGCTTTCTCGTTGAGCTTGTCGACCAGGATCGGCTCGGCCTTGAACTTGTCGCGCCGGTGCACCAGCGTGACCTTGCGCGCGATGTTCGAGAGATAAAGCGCTTCCTCGACGGCCGTGTTGCCGCCGCCGACCACGCAAACTTCCTGGTCGCGGTAGAAAAAGCCGTCGCAGGTGGCACAGCCCGAGACGCCGCGGCCCATGAAGGTCTGCTCGGACGGCAGGCCCAGATATTTGGCCGAGGCACCGGTCGCGATGATGAGCGCATCGCAGGTGTAGGTGCCGCTGTCGCCGCTCAGTGTGAAGGGGCGCTTGCTGAAGTCGACCTTGTCGATGTGGTCGAACACGATCTGCGTCTTGAAGCGCTCGGCATGTTCCAGAAAACGCTGCATGAGTTCGGGTCCCTGCACGCCCTGCACATCGGCTGGCCAGTTGTCGACGTCGGTGGTCGTCATGAGCTGGCCGCCCTGGGCCATGCCGGTGATGAGAAGGGGTTGGAGGTTGGCGCGGGCTGCGTAGACGGCCGCCGTGTAGCCGGCGGGGCCGGAGCCAAGGATCAAAACCTTGGCGTGTTGGGTCGATGACATGGTAGAAAGCCTATGGGTTGCACCGCCTCAGCGTGTACATTTTCGAGGGTGATGGCAGGAGTATCACCGTTCGGTTCAAACCGGACGCAGTGGTGTTTTCAATGCGCGCGATTGTATGAATCCATTTGTATTCAGCTTCGCGCGACTTCCGGGGATGATGAATGTCGATGCTTTCGAACCTTGAACTGCTGCGGCGCGTGCCGTTGTTCGCCGCACTGACGCCCACGCAGTCAGCGAGTATTGCCGACGCGATCGTCAAGAAGCGCTTCAAGCGCGCCGAGGTGGTGGTTGAACAAGGCAAGAAGTCCGACGCGCTCTACATCATCCTGACCGGGCGCGCGCGCGTTATGAGCACCGACAGCCGCGGTCGCGAGGTGATCCTTGCCACGCTGCAGCCGGGCGACTACATCGGCGAGATGAGCCTGATCGACGACGAGCCGCACTCGGCCACGGTGCGCACCGAGGTTCAGACCGACGTGCTGACGCTGGGCCGCGAAGCCTTTTCGCGTTGCCTGCCCGAGAACTCGTCGATGGCCCACAACATCATGCGCGGCCTGGTGCAGCGTCTTCGGCATGCGGATCGCAAGATCGAATCGCTCGCGCTGATGGATGTCTACGGCCGCGTTGCGCGCTCGTTGCTCGAATTTGCCGTGGACGATGGTGCCGGCAACCTCAAGGTGCGCGACAAGATCTCGCGCCAGGATCTGGCCAAGATGGTCGGTGCCTCCCGCGAGATGGTGAGCCGGGTCATGAAGGATCTCGAGGAGCGCGGCTTCGTCCAGACGCAGGCCGACGGCTCGATGATCGTCAAGGATCGGCTCTCATCGCTCACCTGATGGTTCGGCCGGCCGCGTCCCCGCGTGCCCGACTGTCTGTCCGCGGCGCTGACAACGCGGCCGCGCCCGTTTCCGTTAATGTGACTGAGCGCTGCCCGCACGTTGGTGCGCGGTGGCGGCTTTGCTTTCCATGACCTATTCGCTCAATACCCTCCAATCCTCCACGGCGGCCGACGGCCAGCCCGTGCGCCTGCGGGCAATGCGCTTCGCGCACGAGATCACGCTGATCGCCGGCTTCGCCGTGTTGCTGTTCTGGCTGCTTTCGATGTTCAGCTACACGCCCTCGGACGCCGCATGGTCCACGTCGGGCACCGGTGGCGAAGTCAAGAACTGGGGCGGACGGCTCGGCGCATGGATCGCCGACGGCAGCTATTTCCTGGCCGGCTACTCGGTCTGGTGGTGTTTTGCCGCCGGGGTGCGTGTCTGGCTTTCGTCGTTGGCCGGCTGGCTGCGTGGCGGCGACGCCGCACCGGTCGACGTGCCGCCACCGGGCCGCTTCAATCGCAGCCGCCTCGCATTCTGGTTCGGCCTGCTGCTGTTGCTGGCGGCCAGCGCCATGCTCGAATGGTCGCGCCTTTACCGGCTCGAGTTCCGGCTGCCGGGCCATGGCGGCGGCGTGCTCGGGTATTTCGTCGGGCCGCTGAGCGTCAAGTGGATCGGCTTCACCGGCTCGGCGCTGATCGCCATTGCGGCCGGTGTGATCGGCTCGGCGCTGGTGTTCCGTTTTTCGTGGACACACCTGGCCGAGCGGATCGGCGCACGCGTCTATTCGTTGTTCGAGTTGCGCCGCGAGAAGCGCGAGATCGCCGAAGACATCGCGCTCGGCAAGAAGGCGGTGCGCGAACGGCGCGAGCTCGCCTCCGACGAGCGCGAATTGCAACCCGATGGCGTCGAAGCGCCCGACGAGGAACTGCGCATCGATCCACGCCCGAAGCGGCGTGCGGCCTCGCCGCCGGTGCAGATCGAGCCGGCCATGACCGAGGTGCCGAAGAGCGACCGCGTCGCCAAGGAGCGCCAGAAGCCGCTGTTCCGCGAGCTGCCCGACAGCAAGCTGCCGCAGGTCGATTTGCTCGATGCGGCGCAGGTGCGGCAGGAAACCGTGTCGCCCGATACGCTCGAGATGACCTCGCGCATGATCGAGAAGAAGCTCAAGGACTTCGGCGTCGAAGTGCGTGTGGTGCTGGCGTC
>JBDUCH010000438.1:0-3205 GCA_040003555.1 Variovorax sp.
GAGGTGGCGAAGCCATCAGTTCGCCATCGGACCCGAGGGCATACCGATCACGTGTAGCGCTTCTCCAACGCGTCCCACTCCGGCTTGTTGACCAGGCGCTGGCGCTCGGCAAAGGTGGCGACCAGCCCGCTGGACTCTTGCACTTCCTTCTCGTCGCGCAGCACGGTCAGCGCCTTCTGCATGCCGACCACCGCGCCCTGCAGCGCAGCGTTGGCGTACAGCACGATCCCGTAGCCCAGCTCGCCGAGCTGTTCGGCGTTGAAGATCGGCGTCTTGCCGCCGATGACCATGTTCATCAGTTGGGGCTTGGACAAACGCTGTGGCAGCGCGCGCACTTCTTCGGCCTCGGTCACGGCCTCGACGAACAAAATGTCGGCGCCGGCTTCGGCAAACTTCTGCGCGCGCTCGATGGCGGCCTCGAAGCCGTGCGTGGCCGCCGCGTCGGTGCGGGCCATGATCAGGAAGTCGGGGTCGTGCCGCGCATCGACGGCGGCTTTGATCTTGCTGACCGCCTCCTCGGTGCTGATGACTTCCTTGCCCGAGAAATGGCCGCAGCGCTTGGGCGCGACCTGGTCTTCTAGCTGGATGCAGTCGGCGCCCGCACGCTCCAGCACGCGCACCGTATGGCGCACGTTCAGCGCATTGCCGAAGCCGGTGTCGGCATCGACGATCAGCGGCACGCTGACGGCATCGCGGATGCGCGCCGTGTGCTCAGCGATTTCGTGCAGGCCCATGAAGCCCTGGTCCGGCATGGCGTACCACATGTTGGTCACGCCAGCGCCGGTGACATAGATAGCCTGGAAGCCCAGGTCCTCGATGACCTTGGCCGACAGGGCGTTGAAGGCGCCAGGGACGATGATGCCGCGGCGGGCTTCGACCAGCGCCTTGAATTGTTTGCGGGTGGACATTCGGAGTTCCTCTGGTTCAAAAACTATCGCCGGGCACGCGCAAGAAACCCTCCATCAGCGCGCGCGCGCTGCGGCTCATCAAGGTTTTGGTCACGGTCCACTGGCCGTTCACCTGCGTGGCTTCGGCACCGACCCGGAGCGTGCCCGAGGGATGGCCGAAGCGCACCGCCTGGCGTTCGCCGCCACCGGCTGCCAGATTCACCAGCGTGCCGGGCACCGCCGCGGCGGTGCCGATGGCCACGGCCGCCGTGCCCATCATCGCGTGGTGCAGTTGGCCCATGGACAGCGCGCGCACCAGCAGGTCCACGTCGGCAGCGGCAACGGGCTTGCCGCTGGATGCGGTGTAGTCGTGTGGTCGCGCGACGAAGGCCACCTTGGGCGTGTGCTGGCGCTTGGCGGCTTCGTCGATGTGCTGGATCAGGCCCATCTTCACGGCGCCCCAGGCGCGGATGGTCTCGAAGCGCGCCAGCGCCGCCTTGTCGCCGTTGATGGCGCCCTGCAGCTCGGTGCCGGTGTAGCCGATGTCCTCGGCGTTCAGGAAGATGGTCGGGATGCCGGCATTGATGAGCGTGGCCTTGAACGTGCCGACGCCCGGCACGTCCAGATCGTCGATGAGCTTGCCCGTCGGGAACATGGCTCCGCCATCCTCTCCCTCGTCGGCCGGGTCCAGGAACTCCAGCTGCACCTCAGCGGCCGGGAAGGTCACGCCATCGAGTTCGAAGTTGCCGGTCTCCTGCACCTGACCATCGGTGATGGGCACGTGGGCGACGATGGTCTTGCCGATGTTGGCCTGCCAGATGCGCACGGTGCACAGGCCGCTCTGCGGCACGCGCTTGGCGTCGAACAGGCCATTGGCAATCGCGAACGGGCCGACCGCCGCCGACAGGTTGCCGCAGTTGCCGGACCAGTCGACGAACGCGCTGTCGATGGCCACCTGGCCGAACAGATAGTCCACGTCATGCCCGGGCCGCGTGCTCCTGGACAGAATCACGGTCTTGCTGGTGCTGGACGTAGCGCCGCCCATGCCGTCGATCTGCTTGCCGTAGGGGTCAGGGCTGCCGATCACGCGCAGCAACAAGGCGTCGCGCGCCGGGCCGGGTGTCTGGCAGCGCTCGGGCAGGTCCTGCAGGCGAAAAAACACGCCCTTGCTGGTGCCGCCGCGCATGTAGGTGGCAGGAATCTTGATTTGAGGAGCGGATGCCATGGTGATAGTGGTTGTCTTCAGGCGACCGACTTGCTCGCGGCCAGGAAGTCTTGCGCAAAGCGCTGCAGCACGCCGCCGGCGTCGTAGACCGACACTTCTTCGGCCGTGTCGAGGCGACAGGTCACGGGAACGCGCACGACGCCGCCGTTCTTGCGGCGAACCACCAGTGTCAGGTCCTCGCGTGGCGCGGGCTTGCCGTCCACGTCAAAAGTCTCGGTGCCGTCTAGTCCGAGCGTGAGCCGCGTGGTGCCGGGCTTGAACTCCAGCGGCAACACGCCCATGCCCAGCAGGTTGGTGCGGTGGATACGTTCGAAGCCCTCGGCCACGACGGTCTCCACACCGGCCAGGCGCACGCCCTTGGCGGCCCAGTCGCGCGAAGAGCCTTGGCCATAGTCGGCACCGGCGACGATGATCAGCGGCTGCCTGCGGTTCAGGTAGGTCTCGATGGCCTCCCACATGCGCATGACCTGACCCTCGGGCTCGATGCGCGCCAGCGAGCCCTTCTTCTGCACGCCATCGACCACCGCCATCTCGTTGACGAGCTGCGGGTTGGCGAAGGTGGCGCGCATGGCCGTCAGGTGGTCGCCGCGATGGGTGGCGTAGGAGTTGAAGTCTTCTTCCGGCAGGCCCATCTTGTGCAGGTACTCGCCGGCGGCGCTGTCCATCAGGATGGCGTTGGACGGCGAGAGGTGGTCCGTCGTGATGTTGTCCGGCAGGATCGCCAGCGGCCGCATGGCGCGCAACGTGCGCGGCACGGCTGCCAGCGCACCCATGCCCTCGCTGTCCCAATAAGGCGGGCGGCGGATGTAGGTCGACTGCGGCCGCCAGCCGTACTGCGGGCTCACTTTTTCTCCGCTGTCCGCGTGAATCGCGAACATGGGCTCGTACACCTTGCGGAACATCTCAGGCCGCACGGAGGCCGCGACGATGGCGTCAATCTCCTCGTCACTCGGCCACAGGTCTTGTAAACGGATTTCCTTGCCGTCGACGATGCCCAGCACGTCGCGCTCGATGTCGAAACGCATGGTGCCCGCGATGGCGTAGGCCACCACCAGCGGCGGCGAGGCCAGGAAGGCCTGCTTCGCATAGGGAT
>JBDUCH010000439.1:0-3204 GCA_040003555.1 Variovorax sp.
CGCGCTACATCAACGAGCGCAGCCACGCCAACATCCAGAAGGACGGCACCTACTCCGTGATCCCGCGCATGTGGGGCGGTGAGACCAGCGCCAGCGAGCTGCGTCGCATCGCCGACGCGGTCGACAAGTACAAGGTGCCGACCGTGAAGGTCACCGGTGGCCAGCGCATCGACCTGTTGGGCGTCAAGAAGGAAGACCTGGTCAACATCTGGAAGGACATCGGCATGCCCAGCGGCCACGCTTATGCGAAGGCGTTGCGCACCGTGAAGACCTGCGTCGGCAGCGAATGGTGTCGCTTCGGCACGCAGGACAGCACACAGATGGGCAAGGACCTGGAACGCGCGATGTGGCGCATGTACGCGCCGCACAAGGTCAAGTTCGCGGTCAGCGGCTGCCCGCGCAACTGCGCCGAGTCGGGCATCAAGGATGTGGGCATCATCGGCGTGGACTCGGGCTGGGAGATGTACGTCGGCGGCAATGGCGGCATCAAGACCGAGGTCGCGCACTTCTTCGTCAAGCTCAAGACGGCCGCAGAGGTGCTCGAGTACACCGGCGCGTTCTGCCAGCTCTACCGCGAGGAAGGCTGGTATCTGGAGCGCACGGTGCACTACATCAGCCGCGTCGGCCTGGATCACGTCAAGAAGAAGATCCTCGACGACGCCGCAGGCCGCAAGGCGCTGTGGGAGCGCCTGCAATTCTCGCTCGACGGCGAACCCGACCCGTGGTTCGAGTTCGACAAGGCGGCAGTGGACACGCGCCAGTTCAATCCGGTGGAAGTGCTGTGAGGCGACGCCGTCTCGCCGTGGCAGCAGCCCTGGGTGGCGCGGTGGCACTGCTGCCCGCCATCCCGCGCGCACAGGTCACCGACCTGAATGACGCCATCAACAAGGCCGGGCGCCAGCGCATGCTCAGCCAGCGCATGGCCAAGAGCTACCTCGCCGAGGGCGTAGGTGTCGTGCCCGAATTGGCTCGCCGCACGCTGTCCGGTTCAATGGCACTCTTCGATCGGCAACTGGTCGAACTGAAGGTGTTCTCGCCTCGGCCTGAGATCCAATCGACCTACAGCCAACTCGAGGCCATATGGAGCGACTACAAGGTCGCGCTGGTCAGTGCCACTCCGGCCAGGCCGCGGGCCGAAACCGTGCTCGAGCTGGCGGGCAAAGTGCTCGCGCTTGCCAACCAGGGCACGGTTCAACTCGAGAAAGTATCGGGCAGGCCCCTCGGCCGTCTCGTCAACGTGTCGGGCCGCCAGCGCATGCTGAGCCAGCGCATGGCCGCGCTGTATCTGAGCGCCAGCTGGGGCGTGCAGGCGGCGACATCGACCATCGAGATGAACAAGGCGCGCGACGAGTTCGTCGCCGCGCATGATCTGTTGCGGAAGGCGCCCGAATCCACGCCGGCGATCAAGGCCGAA
Organism: Variovorax sp.; assembly: GCA_040003555.1. Lineage (GTDB taxonomy): Bacteria > Pseudomonadota > Gammaproteobacteria > Burkholderiales > Burkholderiaceae_C > Variovorax. The sequence goes on from JBDUCH010000439.1 coordinate 1,415, forward strand.
CTCGAACTCGCCGAGATGCAGTTCGGCTTCTTCGACGCCGCCTTGCGCGCACTGCGCGCGGGCGCTTCCGACGCGAGTCAGATGAGCAACGTCTTCACCACCAGCGAACGCATCCTGCAAGTGATGGATGGCGTGACTGGCATGTATTCCAAACTGAGTTGAACGCCATGAGCAACTGGAAAGAAATCTGCAAGGTCGGCGACATTCCCATTCTGGGCGCACGCCGCATCGAGCGCTCGCAAGGCGCAGCGGTGGCGATCTTTCGGAACGCCGAGGACAAGGTCTTCGCGCTGCTCGACCGCTGCCCGCACAAGGGCGGGCCGCTGAGCCAGGGCATCGTGTTCGGCGAAAGCGTCGCCTGCCCGCTGCACAACTGGACCATCGGCTTGGCCGACGGCTGCGCCCGCGCCCCCGACGAGGGCTGCACGCCGCGCTTCAGCGTGAAGGTCGAGAGCGGCGTCGTGCACGTGGATGTCGATGAGCTGAACAGCATCGCGCTCGACGAGGTGCAGGCGTCGGCATGAGCGCCACCGAGACGCGGTCAACCTGCCCGTATTGCGGCGTCGGTTGCGGCGTCATCATCGAGTCGGATGCCGGCCAGGTCACCGGCGTTCGCGGTGACCCGGATCACCCGGCCAACTTCGGCCGGCTGTGCACCAAGGGCAGCACGCTGCACCTGACAGCCACGCAGACGATTGCGATGCACACGCGGCTGCTGCAGCCGCAACTGCGCGCGCGCCGCGAGGACGCACGCGAGGTCGTCGGCTGGGACGCGGCGCTCGACACCGCCGCCGACCGCTTCGCCAACGTCGTGCAGACGCACGGCCCGGATGCGGTCGGCTTCTACATCTCGGGCCAGCTGCTCACCGAGGACTACTACGTCTTCAACAAGCTCGCGAAAGGCCTGATCGGCACCAACAACGTCGACACCAACTCGCGCCTGTGCATGAGCAGCGCGGTGGCCGGCTACAAGCAGACGCTGGGCGCCGATGCGCCGCCGGCGTGCTACGACGACCTGAACCACGCGGCGACCCTGTTCATCGCCGGCTCGAACACCGCGTTCGCGCACCCGATCCTGTACCGCCGCATCGAGGACGCAAAACGCGCGAACCCGGCGCAACGCATGATCGTGGTCGACCCGCGCCGCACCGACACCGCCGAGGCCGCCGACCTGTTCCTGCAGATCCAGCCCGGCACCGATGTGGCGCTCTTCAACGGCATGCTGCATGTGATGCTGTGGGAGGGTTGGGTCGACGCGGCCTACATCGCGGCGCACACCAGCGGCTTCGATGCCCTGAAGGCACGGGTGCGCGAGTTCACACCGAAGGACGTGGCCACGATGTGCGGCATCCGCGAGGCCGATCTGTTGCAGGCGGCGCGCTGGTTCGCCGGGCTCGATGGTGCCGCGGGTGGCCCGCGTCAGCCTGCGTTGTCGCTCTACTGTCAGGGCCTGAACCAGAGCAGCAGCGGCACCGCGAAGAACGCCGCGCTAATCAACCTGCACCTCGCCACCGGCCAGATCGGCAAGCCAGGCGCCGGGCCGTTCTCGTTGACCGGTCAACCGAACGCGATGGGCGGCCGCGAGGTGGGCGGACTGGCCAACCTGCTCAGCGCGCACCGCGATCTTGCGAACCCGGTGCACCGTGCCGAGGTCGCCAGGCTGTGGGGCGTGGCCGACGTGCCCGCCACGCCGGGCAAGAGTGCCGTCGAGATGTTCGAGGCCGTCGCCGACGGCGAGATCAAGGCGCTGTGGATCGCCTGCACCAACCCCGCGCAATCGATGCCCAATG
>JBDUCH010000119.1:0-10798 GCA_040003555.1 Variovorax sp.
CCATCATGGCCGTCCAGCAAAACAAGAAGTCGCCTTCCAAGCGCGGCATGCACCGCTCGCACAACGCTCTCGTGGTGCCCGGCATTGCCGTCGAGCCGACCACCGGCGAAACGCACCTGCGTCACCACATCAGCCCCACCGGCTTTTACCGTGGCCGCAAGGTTCTGAAGACCAAGTCCGAAGCCTGATCGCCTGTTTCAACGCCAAGGCCCGAAGCTACTTTTGCCGTAGCGTCGGGCCTTTGTCTTGATGCTTACGTCCGTCGCTTCCGCTCCCGTGCCTGCTGCCATCACGCTCGCCGTCGATTGCATGGGCGGTGACCATGGCCCGCGCGTCACGCTTGCGGCCTGTCGCGCCTTTCTGGAGCGGCATCCCGAAGCCTCGTTGTTGCTTGTCGGCGCGCCCGCCGCGCTAGAGGGGCTGAAACATCCGCGTGCCCGCGTCGTGGGCGCCAGCGAGGTGGTGGGCATGGACGATCCGATCGAAATCGCCCTGCGCCGCAAGAAAGACTCGTCGATGCGGGTCGCGATTCAGCAAGTCAAGGACGGTACCGCCCAGGCCGCCATTTCTGCCGGCAACACGGGCGCATTGATGGCGATCGCGCGCTATCTGCTCAAAACCCTCGATGGCATCGACCGCCCGGCCATCGCGCCGCAGTTGCCCAACAGCAAGGGTGGCGCCACCACGGTGCTCGATCTGGGTGCCAACGTCGATTGCGATGCGGAGGATCTGTTGCAGTTTGCCGTGCTCGGCTCGGCGCTGGTGTCGGCGCTCACCGGCAACGAATCGCCCAGCGTCGGCCTGCTCAATGTGGGCGAAGAAGCCATCAAAGGCAGCGAAGTCATCAAAAAGGCCAGCCAATTGCTGCGATCTGCCGCCAATACCGGTGATCTGAATTTTTACGGCAACGTGGAAGGCAACGACATCTTCAAGGGCACGACCGACATCGTGGTCTGCGACGGCTTTGTTGGCAATGTGGCACTGAAGGCCACCGAAGGCGTTGCGTCGATGATTGTGGATTTTCTCCGGCAGGAGTACTCCGCTGGCATCTTCAGCAAGTTCGCGGCCATCGTTTCTTATCCGGTTCTAAAGTCCCTTAAAAATCGCCTGGATCACCGGCGCTACAACGGTGCAGCGTTGCTCGGGCTGCGCGGTCTGGTGTTCAAGAGCCATGGCTCGGCCGACGAAGTGGCGTTCGGCCATGCGCTGGATCGCGCTTATGATGCCGCTCGCAACAACCTGCTCGAACGCGTGCGGGCCCGCATCGCCCACGCCGCGCCTTTGCTCGCTCGGCAGGAACCGGCGGCGCCGGTCGACGCGACGGCGCTTCACGTTTGATGACCTCTTATTCACGCATCACCGGCACCGGCAGTTATTTGCCGCCGCGCCGGGTGACCAACGACGATCTCGCGCGGCAACTGGCCGAGCGCGGCATCGAAACTTCCGACCAATGGATCGTCGAGCGCACCGGCATCCGCGCGCGTCATTTCGTGGACGACGGGATCAACAGCAGCGATCTGGCTCTGGAAGCAGCCCGCAATGCACTCGAGGCTGCCGGCCGCAGCGCCGACGATATCGACCTCATCATCGTTGCGACGTCGACGCCCGACATGGTGTTTCCCTCGTCGGCCGCCATCCTTCAGCACAAGCTGGGGATCGCCGGTTGCCCGGCATTCGACGTCCAGGCCGTCTGCAGCGGATTCGTCTATGCGTTGACCGTGGCCGACGCCATGATCCGTACCGGCACAGCAAAGTGCGCGCTGGTGGTGGGTGCCGAGGTGTTCTCGCGCATCCTCGATTTCAACGATCGCACCACCTGCGTTCTGTTTGGCGACGGCGCCGGCGCCGTGGTGCTCGAGGCGAGCGACGAGCCCGGCATCCTGGCCAGCGATCTGCATGCCGACGGCAAGCACGTCGGCATTCTCTGCGTGCCCGGCCATGTGTCGGGCGGCAAGGTGCTCGGCACGCCGTTGCTGCACATGGACGGCCAGGCCGTGTTCAAGCTCGCAGTGCGCGTGCTCGAAGAAGCGGCGCGCGCCACGCTGGTCAAGGCTGGCAAGACCGAGGCCGATATCGACTGGCTGATTCCGCACCAGGCCAACATCCGCATCATGGAAGGCACGGCGAAGAAGCTGAAGATGTCGCTCGACAAACTGATCGTGACCGTGCACGAGCACGGCAACACCTCGGCCGCGTCGATTCCGCTGGCGTTGGACGATGCGGTGCGCAGCGGCAAGGTGAAGAAGGGCGATACCGTCATGCTCGAAGGCGTCGGCGGCGGCTTCACCTGGGGCGCGGTGCTATTGAATTTGTAGTGCGCGATTAGAAACATACACAACATGAAGTCTTTCGCTTTTGTCTTTCCCGGGCAGGGCTCGCAGGCGGTCGGCATGCTCGACGCCTGGGGCGATCACCCGGCGGTCGTGCAAACCCTGCAGGAAGCCTCCGATGCGCTGGGCGAAGACGTCGCCAAGCTTGTTCATGAAGGCCCGAAAGAGGCGCTGGGGCTCACCACCAACACCCAGCCAGTGATGCTGGTGGCCGGCGTTGCCGCCTGGCGCGCCTGGTTGGCCGAGGGTGGTGCGCGGCCGGCCGTGGTCGCAGGCCATTCGCTCGGCGAGTACTCCGCGTTGGTTGCATCCGGCGTGTTGACGCTGGCACAGGCCGCTCCTCTGGTGCGCTTTCGCGCCGATGCGATGCAGAAGGCCGTGCCCGTGGGCGCTGGCGCGATGGCGGCCATTCTGGGCATGGATGCTGCAAAAGTGATAGCAGGCTGCGCAGAGGTGACAGGCGGGTTCAGCCCGAACAGTGGCGAAGTGGTGGAAGCCGTCAATTTCAACGATCCGATGCAGACCGTGATCGCCGGCAGCAAGGCCGCGGTCGAAAAGGCCTGCGAATTGCTCAAGGCCAGCGGCGCCAAGCGCGCGTTGCCGCTCCCGGTGTCGGCGCCATTCCATTCAAGTTTGATGAAGCCGGCCGCCGAAGCGTTGCGCGAAAAGCTCGCTTCGACGGACTTCGCGGCGCCGCAGATCCCCGTTTTGAACAACGTCGACGTCGCCGTTGAAAGCGACCCGGCCCGCATTCGCGACGCATTGGTGCGCCAGGCCGCCGGCCCGGTGCGCTGGGTCGAGAGCGTGCAGGCACTGCAGGCGCGCGTCGTCGCCGCCATCGTCGAATGCGGCCCCGGGCGCGTGCTGGCCGGCATGGCCAAGCGCATCGCGCCGGATCTTGTGGCGGCCTCGGTCTACGACCCGGCGACGCTCGCCGACACCCAAACCCTGCTGACAGACACCCCATGAGTACCATTCAATTCGAAGGGCAGATCGCGCTGGTCACCGGCGCGACACGCGGCATTGGCGCGGCCATCGCGCTCGAACTCGCCCAGCGCGGCCTCAAGGTCATCGGCACCGGCACCACGGAAGAGGGCGCCCAGAAAATCACGGCCGCACTTGGCGCGCACGGCGGCCGCGGTCGGGCCCTGGACGTCAACGACGGCGCGGCAGTCGATGCGCTGGTCGATGAAATCGTCAAGGCCTACGGTAGCCTGCACGTGCTGGTCAACAACGCCGGCATCACGCGCGACATGCTCGCCGCGCGCCTGAAGGATGACGACTGGGACGCTGTGCTCAATACCAACCTCAAGGCCGTGTTCCGTCTTTCGCGCGCCGTGATCCGGCCAATGATGAAGCAGCGCTACGGCCGCATCATCAGCATCACCAGTGTGGTGGGCGCCTCCGGCAACGCGGGCCAGGCCAACTACGCGGCAGCCAAGGCCGGCGTCGCGGGCATGACGCGCGCGCTGGCGCGCGAACTCGGCAGCCGGGCCATCACGGTCAACTGCGTGGCGCCCGGCTTCATCGAAACCGACATGACGGCCAACATGCCCGAGGCCGCACAACAGGCGCTGCTGAACCAGATCCCGTTGGGCCACCTGGGCAAGCCGGCCGACATTGCGCATGCGGTGGCCTACCTGGCTTCGCCGCAGGCCAGCTACGTGACGGGGCAGGAACTGCACGTCAACGGCGGCATGCACATGTAAGGCCCGAAAGCGCAATCTTTTCCCCATGCGTCCGGTGCGGCAAATGCCACCAGCCGGGCGGCTAAAATCCACCGATTCTTTACAACCCTTAGAGGGAACCAAATGAGCGATATCGAAGCACGTGTCAAAAAAATCATCGCCGAGCAACTCGGCGTGGAAGAGTCACAGGTCACCAATGAGAAGGCCTTCGTGGCCGACCTCGGTGCCGACTCGCTCGACACGGTGGAACTGGTGATGGCGCTCGAAGACGAGTTCGGCATCGAGATCCCCGATGAAGATGCCGAGAAGATCACAACGGTGCAAAACGCCGTTGACTACGCCTCCAAGAATCAAAAGGCCTGATAGGCCTCGCTGACAACCGTTCCGGCCCGCGGCGCTCATCCGCCTCGCGTGCGCTACGCAACGGTTTCCAACGCTCCCAGAAAGGTTTGCCGGCATGACCAAACGCCGCGTCGTCGTGACCGGACTCGGTTGCATCGCTCCTGTCGGAAACACGGTGGCCGAATGCTGGGCCAACCTGTTGGCCGGCAATTCGGGCATCGACACCATCACCAAGTTCGACGTCACCAACTTCGCCTGCAAATTCGCGGGCGAGGTGAAGGGCTTCGAGATCACGCAGTACATCGCCGAGAAAGAAGCGCGCCACATGGATCGCTTCATCCACCTGGGCATGGCTGCGGCCATGCAGGCGGTGGTCGACAGCGGCCTGCCGACTGGCGATGCGCTGCCGCACGAGGAGGCGGTGCGCATCGGCTGCAACATCGGCTCGGGCATCGGTGGCCTGCCGATGATCGAAGAGACTCACGCCGAACTGGTGAACCGCGGCCCGCGCCGCGTCTCGCCATTTTTCGTGCCGGCCTCGATCATCAACATGATCTCGGGCCATGTCTCGATCAAGTACGGCTTCAAGGGGCCGAACATCGCGGTGGTCACGGCCTGCACCACCGGCCTGCATGCGATCGGCCTGTCGGCCCGCATGATCGAATACGGCGATGCCGACGTGATGATCGCCGGCGGCGCCGAATCGACCGTTTCGCCGCTGGGCATCGGAGGCTTCGCGGCGGCGCGTGCGCTCAGTACGCGCAACGACGATCCGAAGACCGCGTCACGGCCATGGGACAGGGATCGCGACGGCTTCGTGCTGGGCGAGGGCGGCGGCGTGATGGTGCTCGAGGAGTACGAGCACGCCAAGGCGCGCGGCGCGAAGATCTACGCCGAGGTTCTGGGCTTCGGCATGAGCGCCGATGCGTTCCACATGACCGCGCCCAACGTCGACGGCCCGAAGCGCTCGATGGACATGGCGCTGACCAATGCCGCCGTGAATGCCGACCAGGTGCACTACCTCAACGCACATGGCACGTCCACGCCGCTGGGTGACCTGAACGAAACCAACGCGATCAAGAACGCGTTCGGCGATCACGCGAAGAAGCTGGTCGTGAATTCGACCAAGTCGATGACGGGCCACCTGCTGGGCGGTGCCGGCGGCATCGAGTCGGTGTTTACCGTGCTGGCGCTCCACCACCAGAAGAGCCCGCCGACCATCAACATCTTCAACCAGGATCCGGAGTGCGATCTCGACTACTGCGCCAACGAGGCGCGCGACATGAAGATCGACGTCGCGGTCAAGAACAACTTCGGCTTCGGCGGCACCAACGGCACGCTGGTGTTCAAGCGCGCTTGAGTCCCGTTCTCCCATGCACAGCGCCCCATCGGTGAGTTTCCCGGTGGGGCGCTCGCGTTTTGCGGGCGATCTTTTGATGGTCATCTGGACTGCTGGCGCTTGCTGCGCGGGCGTCGTCTGCTATCAGTTTGAGAGCGTGGGGTGGCGCGGCGCGGTGCTGCTGGCCAGCGTTCTGGTGGCCGGCGCCGCGGCTGGACTGGCGTACTGGCGCCAGTGCGCCGGCGAGTTGCATTTCGACGGCCAGGGCTGGCGCCTTGCCGGTGCCGACCCCCTCGATGCGGCGCGGCTGCTGCCGGCGCTGGATCTGCAATCGCTGCTGCTGGTGCGTCTCGCGGCACCCGGCCAACGGCCGCGCTGGTGCTGGCTGGAGCGCCGGAGTGCCCCGCGCCGCTGGCTGGATCTGCGTCGTGCGGTATATTCGCGCGCCCCATCGGCCGACCCGGCCGATCCGAACGCCGCTGTGTCGCAGCGATCCGCGTCCCCGGGCCCATCCCCATCTTCTTCATGACCGACTCTGCACCGCCACCCGCGCCGCCGGAATCGGGCCCGATCGTCGGGCCCGCGGCCGAACCCAGGCCGGGCGAGGTCGATTTCCAGCTGGTGCAGCGCACCGTCGCGGGCGATCAGAAGGCCTTCGAGCTGCTGGTCATCAAGTACCAGCGCCGGATCGAACGCCTGATTGGCCGCATGGTGCGCGATGTCGACCTGGTCGAGGACATCGCGCAGGAAACCTTCATCCGGGCCTACCGCGCGCTGCATCAGTTCCGCGGCGACGCCCAGTTCTACACCTGGCTCTACCGGATCGCCGTCAACACCGCCAAGAAGGCGCTGGTCGACATGAAGCGCGACCCGACCATCTCCGAAAGCGCTTTGCGGCCCTCATCGGACGATGACGATGAAACTTACCGGCCCACAAACGAACCAACCACCGACGAAACCCCCGAAACAGTGCTGGCCGCCCAGGAAATTGCGGGTGTGGTTGAAGCCGCGATGGATGCGCTTCCAGCCGAATTGCGCCAGGCGGTCACGCTGCGCGAGATCGAGGGGATGAGTTACGAAGAGATTGCCGAGGTGATGAATTGTCCGATCGGCACTGTGCGTTCGCGGATATTCCGTGCGCGCGAAGCCATATCGGCGCGGGTCAAACCGCTGCTCGACAACCAGTCCGGCAAACGTTGGTAAGCAGGTGAACAACATGAATCATCAGACAGACAGAGTTCGCGAACAGGTTTCCGCCCTGATGGACGGTCATTTGCAGGGCAACGCCTTGGCCGAGGCGATGGCCGAACTGGGTGCGCGCGACGAGTTGCGTGCGGCCTGGCAGACGTATCACCTGGTCGGCGATGTATTGCGCTCGGGCACGCATGCGCCATGCAGCGACAACAATGCCTTCATGGCCAAGCTCCAGCAGCGGCTTGCCGCCGAGTCGGTTGTGCCGATGCTGGTGGCTGCCGAGCCGGTGGTGATTGCGGCGAAGCAGCGTGCCGAGCCAGCCAACGAGCCGGTATTCCGCTGGAAACTGGTGGCGGGCGCCGCCTCGCTGGCCGCCGTGGCCGCGATCAGCTGGAACTGGGTTGGCAGCATGGCGTCCTCGCCCGAGGCCGCACAACTGGCGCAGACCCAGTCGCCCGCGATTTCGGTGCTGGCCGCATCGGATCCCAAGGCAACGAGCGCGATCGCTTCGGCCGTGCCGACGCGCGTGCAGATCGGCAACGGTGCGCCGCAGGTGATGTTGCGCGATGCGCGCCTCGACGAATTGCTGGCCGCGCATCAACAGGCCGGTGGCGGCTCGCAGATGCCGTCGACCTTCTTGCGCAATGCCACCTTCGAAGGGCCGTCGCGCTGATCGTGTGCGTCGCTTTGCTGCAATGACTGTCCGGATGCCGATGTCTGCCCGCCGGGTCGTGCTCGTCCTCGCTGCGTTATGCCTGGCGCAAATGGCCGTCGCCCAGACGCGGGCGGGGCAGGCAGCGACCCGAGCCCCGCAGCCGGCGCCCGTGCCCGACGCCGAGCCGCTGTCCATGGGTGTGGTGGAGTGGCTGCAACGCATGCACGCGGCGTCGCGCAGGCACAGCTATGTCGGCACCTTCGTGGTGTCGGCTTCGACCGGTAACCTGTCGAGTGCGCGCATCTGGCACGTTTGCGAGGGCGATCAACAGATGGAGCGCATCGAGGCGCTTTCCGGCCCGCCCCGCTCGACCTTCCGCCGCAACGACCAGGTGCTGACCTTTCTGCCTGAAAGCCGTGTGGCCAAAAGCGAACGGCGCGAGAACCTCGAGCTGTTTCCCAACCTGCTCGGTGCGCCTGATTCTTCGCTCGCCGAGTTGTACGGCGTGCGGGTGATCGGCAAGGATCGCGTCGCCGGCTTCGACGCCGATGTGGTGCAACTGATACCGCGCGATGCGCTGCGTTTCGGCTATCGGGTCTGGAGCGAGCGCCGCTCGGGGCTGGTGGTCAAGTTGCAGACCGTCGACGCGGAGGGCCATGTGGTCGAGCAGTCCGCTTTCTCCGAGCTTCAACTCGATGCGCCGGTCAGGATGCAGGCCTTGTCGCAGATGATGAGCAGCACTGCGGGCTACAAGGTCGAAAAGTCGGAGCTCCAGCGCACGACGGCGCAGTCGGAGGGCTGGACGCTCAAGAGCCCTGTCGCCGGTTTCAAGCCGGTGAGCTGCTACCGCCGCGCGCTGGGCGGCGCTGCCCAGTCCGAGCGCACGCTGCAATGGACTTTTTCGGACGGACTGGCCTCGGTCTCCCTGTTTCTCGAGCCTTACGACGCGCAGCGCCAGATGCAGGAAGTCGTGCTCACGCTGGGCGCCACCTACACGCTCACGCGCCGTCTGACCGACAAGAATGGCGACTGGTGGTTGACGGCGGTGGGCGAGGTGCCGCCGCAGACGCTCGATGCCTTCGCGCAGAGTCTGGCCCGTACCCGCTGAACGCCGGCCATTGAACCAAAGCGTCCATCGCCATTCACAGCAGCTTGCTATCGTTTTGTTGTTGCTCTCCTTCCGTTGAAAGAAAACCGATGATGTTCAAACTCGAGGGAACCCGGATTCGCTCCACCATGCTGGCGTTGGCGCTGGCCACCAGCGCGAGCGCAACCTTTCTGCCAATCACCACGGCGCAGGCGCAAACCCGCACGCTGCCCGACTTCACGGATCTGGTCGACCAGGTCGGGCCATCGGTGGTCAATATCCGCACCATCGAGAAGGTTGCCGCGCGCGGCAACAACCCCGAAATGGACGAGGAGATGCAGGAATTCTTCCGCCGTTTCTTCGGCCAGCCGATGCCCGGCGCGCCGCGCCAGGGGCCACGCCCGAACCGCCCGCAACAACCGCAGGAAGAAGAGCGGGAGCGCCCGCGTGGCGTGGGCTCGGGCTTCATCCTCACGGCTGACGGCTACGTGATGACCAATGCGCACGTGGTCGAGGATGCATCCGAGGTGCTGGTTACGCTGCCCGACAAGCGCGAGTTCAAGGCGAAGATCGTCGGCGCCGACAAACGCACCGACGTGGCCGTCGTCAAGATCGAAGGCTCCGGCTTGCCCGCCGTTAAGGTTGGCGACATCTCCAAACTGCGTGTCGGCGAATGGGTGATGGCGATCGGCTCCCCTTTCGGTCTGGAAAACACCGTGACCGCCGGCATCGTGAGTGCCAAGCAGCGCGACACCGGCGACTACCTGCCATTCATCCAGACCGACGTGGCGATCAATCCCGGCAATTCGGGCGGGCCACTGATCAACATGCGTGGCGAGGTGGTCGGCATCAACAGCCAGATCTACTCGCGCTCGGGCGGCTTCATGGGCATTTCGTTCTCGATCCCGATCGACGAGGCGATTCGCGTCAGCGAGCAGTTGCGCGCGAGCGGGCGCGTCTCGCGCGGCCGCATCGGCGTTCAGATCGACCAGGTCACGAAGGACGTGGCGGAATCGATCGGTCTCGGCAAGGCGCAGGGTGCACTCGTGCGCAGCGTCGAGGCCGGCTCGCCGGGTGAGAAGGCTGGCGTCGAGCCCGGCGACATCATCACGAAGTTCGACGGCAAGGCGATCGAGAAGCCGAGCGACTTGCCGCGCCTGGTCGGCAACACCAAGCCGGGCACCAAGAGCACGCTGACGGTGTTCCGGCGCGGCAGCTCGAAGGATCTGGCGGTCACCATCGCCGAGATCGAACCCGACAAGCCTGCCAAAAAGGCGGTCGATCGCGAAGAGCCGACGCCCAAGCCGTCGGCCTCCGCCGCAGCCAAGTCCCTCGGCCTCGCGGTGAGCGACCTCAGCGATGCGCAGAAGAAGGAGCTCAAGCTCAAGGGTGGCGTCAAGGTCGACACCGCCAGCGGCGCGGCCGCACGTGCGGGCCTGCGGGAGGGCGACGTGATTCTGGCAGTGGCCAACGGCGAGGTTGCGAACCTCAAGGAATTCGAGAGCGCGCTCGCCAAGGCTGACAAGTCCAGGGCGGTCAGCGTGCTGTTCCGGCGGGGCGACTGGGCGCAATATGCGTTGATCCGTCCGAGCCCCTGAGCGCGCTGCGCGTCAAGTGGCCCCATCCGCCAGTCGGGTTTGGGGCCCTTTTTTTGAGCCTTTGCAGCCTTGCTCGATGCCGATTGAAAAAATTTCTAACGACCGCTTGCGACCAATTTAGGTTGGCAAACACTAACTTAAATTAAGCCTAATGACAGTTTTCGGTAGAATAGAGCCCGCTTCGCGCCCAACCTGCGCATAAGCGATGGAGTGATCTCCACGATGCGAGATTCCAGCCAGTCGTCCACCGGCGCTCCACAGATCACCCACAAGTTGTTAAGTTAGTGATCCACCGATGCTGTGGATAAGTTGTTCATAAGTTTGATGTTGCTGACCTGCAACGACCCATCGAGAGCCCGTTCCCGGATGTACGCCACCCCCTTTTTGCCTACAATGAAGTTCCAACTACTGCAGTTGCCATTGCTTGTTGGTTCAGGGCGCGTCTCTTTCAGACGCGCCCTTTTTTCTTGCCCGGCGCGTTCTGCGCACAAGGCAATTCAAGTACTTAAGCGTTCCCGTTGATGAATCACATCAGAAACTTTTCGATCATTGCGCACATCGACCA
>JBDUCH010000440.1:0-3185 GCA_040003555.1 Variovorax sp.
CGGTGGTGGCATCGGCAGTGCAGTTGCAGCCGCAGGAGCTGCCGGCCCCCAGGGCGGCCCGGCCGGCCGCCGACGACGGCGGTATTGCATCCGCGCCCACGGTTCAGGGCAGCGGAGCACTCGACCGTCTGGTCGGCGGATCGGAGTCGATGCGGCTGGTCAAGTCGCGCATCGCCAAGGTGGCGCGCGGCATGGCGCCGGTGCTGGTGCGCGGCGAGTCGGGCACCGGCAAGGAACTGGTTGCACGCGCCGTGCATGCCTGCAGCCAGCGCAGCGAGGGTCCTTTCGTTGCCGTGAATTGCGGCGCGATTCCCGAGAACCTGCTCGAGGCCGAGTTCTTCGGCGCGCGCAAGGGCTCGTACACCGGTTCGGCAGCCGATCGCGATGGCTACTTTCAGGCGGCGCGCGGCGGCACGTTGTTTCTCGACGAGATCGGCGACCTGCCGCTCGCGATGCAGTCCAAGCTGCTGCGCGCGATCCAAGAGCGCAGCGTCCGGCCGATCGGATCGACGCAGGAAGATGCGGTTGATGTGCGCATCGTCAGCGCAACGCACAAGGACTTGCACGCCGAAGTGCAGGCCAGCCGCTTTCGCCAGGATCTTTTTTACCGGCTCAACGTGATCGAGATCGCGGTGCCGGCGTTGCGCGACCGGCGCGAGGATCTGCCCGCGCTGTGCGCTGCGCTGCTGGCGCGCATCGCGCGCGATGCCGGGATGCCGGTGCCAGTGTTGTCGGCCGACGTGATCGCGCAACTGGCCACGCAGCCGCTCGACGGCAACGTGCGCGAGCTCGAAAACCTGCTGCACCGCGCAGTCGCGCTCAATGACGGCGACGAACTCCATCTGGACTTCACGGGCAGCAACGGGGCGCCGCTCGAAGCCACCGCTCCTCCTGTTGTGGTGGCAGGCAGCAATACGGCGCCGCGCGAAGCCGGCACGATCCGACCCGCGATGCCACCGGATCTGCAGACCTACCTCGACCAGCAGGAGCGCGAGATCCTGGTGCGTGCGTTGCAGGAAAGCGGCTTCAACCGCACCGCGGCGGCAGCGCGACTCGGCTTGAGCCTGCGCCAGATCCGCTACCGCATTGCCCGGCTCGGCATCAACACGCCGCATGGCGACGACGGACTGGCCGGCAATCCGGATGAGTGAGGCGATGGACGCTGGTCTCTGGCAAGGCGGCTGGTATCGCTTCGCCCGACACCTCGCGTCGCCCAACTTCGGGCCCCGGCCCGATGCCGCACAGATCGACCTGATCGTGCTGCATTCGATCAGCCTGCCGCCCGGGCGCTATGGCGGCGACGAAGTGCAGCAGCTGTTCACCAACCGTCTCGACTGGGATGCCGATCCCTATTTCGACCAGATCCGCGGCGTCGAGGTGTCCGCCCATTTCTATGTGCGGCGCGACGGCACGCTCTGGCAGTTCGTGAGTTGCGACGAACGCGCCTGGCATGCCGGTGCGTCGGCTTGGCGCGGGCGTGCCAATTGCAACGACGACTCGATCGGCATCGAACTGGAAGGTCTGGAGGGCCAAGCCTTCGAGCCCGCGCAATACGAAACGCTGGCGAGCCTGTGTCCAGTGATCGCGCAGCGCTATCCGATTGCGTACATCGCCGGCCACGAACACATCGCGCCAGGCCGCAAGCAGGATCCCGGCAGCGGATTTGACTGGCCAGCACTGCACGACCAACTCGGCTGGGCCGACGGGATGTTCCCCGACGGGGTCGTCCGGCGCTGAATTTTCTCAATCGCGGGCACGAATGCGATGCCTGCAGAAAAATCACACCGCGCTCAATGCTGCAGAGCAACAGCGCAGCAACCATGCGGCCTGCGGGCTCGAAATGCCCGGCAACCCGCATCAAATCTCAGGCGTGGCACAGTTGTTCAGTAACGACGCGCGCTGTGGCCGTGAAGCCTCCGACGAGCCACCCTTGTCACATGGCAGCTTCATGAAAAACACTACATCTAGTGGCTTGTAGCCCATCCAGACCCTAGATATAGTGTCTGCCTAGCGCGGACATATTCCGTTACACGCGCCCAGGCCCGATGGCCTCCCGCGCCGCCGCCACAACAACAGTCGCTAACCGAGGATCCGAATGCAGACAGCACTGAACACCCCCGCCACGCCCCGCGCCGTGCCCTCCTCACAACCGGCCGGCACCAAGCCACGCGATACCGCGGGCTCGCCCACCGGTGATGCTCTTGCGCATTACCAGATCATCCGCCGCAACGGCTCGGTGGTGCCCTTCGAGCCGAACAAGATCGCGATCGCGATGATGAAAGCCTTCCTGGCTGTGCACGGCACCCAGGGTGCGGCCTCGGCCAGCGTGCGCGAGACGGTCGATGGCCTGACCCAGGCAGTGGTGCGTGCGATGGTGCGTTCGCGTCCGGGCGGCGGCACTTTCCACATCGAAGATGTGCAGGATCAGGTCGAACTCGGCCTGATGCGCGGCGGTCACCACGAAATCGCGCGCGCCTATGTGCTCTACCGCGAACGGCGCACGCAAGAGCGCGCCAAGCAGGGCGCGCAGGACACGCCCGTCGCGCCGGCGCTGCATGTGCTGGACCGTGGCGAACGCGTGGCGCTCGACCTGAACGAGCTCAAGGGCCTGATCGAATCCGCCTGCGAAGGTCTGGGCGACAGCATCACGGCCGCGCCGATCCAGGCCGAGACGATGCGCAACCTGTACGACGGCGTGCCGCTCGACGAGGTCTACAAGGCCTCGATCCTGGCCGCCCGCACGTTGATCGAAAAAGACCCCGACTACACCTTCGCGACCGCGCGCCTGCTGCTGCACACGATCTTCAAGGAAATCATCGGCCGCGAAGTGATGCCGTCGGAGCGCGCGCAAACTTACGCCGACTACTTCCCGCAGTTCATCAAGAAGGGTGTCGACAACGAGTTGCTCGACGAGAAGCTGCTGCAGTACGACCTGCCCCGCCTGGCTGCCGCACTCAAGGCCGAACGCGACCTGCAGTTCGACTACCTCGGCCTGCAAACGCTGTACGACCGCTACTTCCTGCACGTGCGCAAGGAACGCATCGAACTGCCGCAAGCCTTTTTCATGCGCGTGGCGATGGGCCTGTCGCTCGGCGAAATCGACCGCGAAGCCCGCGCCATCGAGTTCTATGAAGTGCTGTCGTCGTTCGACTTCATGTCGAGCACGCCCACCCTCTTCAACGCCG
>JBDUCH010000120.1:0-10731 GCA_040003555.1 Variovorax sp.
CGTCGAAGAGCGCGCACGAGAAGTCGAGCCGCTCCTTGATGTTCACCGAGTAGGCCGTGTTCTGCAGCTGCAGGCCCATCTGCTCGGCGATGTTCATGAACAGGTTGTTGAACACCTCGAGCAGCACCGGGTCGACCGTGGTGCCGGCCGCGTGCGCGACCGGCCTGGCCGCGCGGCGGTCCAGCATCAGGTGGTCGAGCGCGGTGAGCTGCGCTTCCCAGCCGGGCTCCACCACCGTGGTCGCGTTTTTCTCGGCAATGATCGCGGGGCCGGGAATCACATCGCCCGGGCGCAGGTCTTCGCGCACGACCAGCGCCGCGTCGTGCCACGCGCCACCGGAATACATGCGCACGGTTTCGCGGCGCGGCACCTCGCGCACCGGATGCAGGGCGTGGCGCGGCTCCGCGGGCGCATCGCCGGGCACCACCGCTTCGACCGACACGGCCTCCACGACCAGTGGCTTGCCCTGCATGAGGAACGCGAAGCGCTGGCGATAGGCCGCCTCGAAGCGGCTCTGGATCGAAGCCAGGTCGCCGAAGGGCACCACCAGCGCCGAGTCGCTGCCCTCGTAGCGCACATGCACCCGGTGCAGCACGTTCACCGCGCCGGCGTTCACCTGCTGGCGCTCGAGCTCGGCCTGCGCCGCTGCGCCGAGCGCATCGAGCCGCTCGGCCACCAGAGGCAGCGTTTCCACCGCCAGCGGCAGCTCGACCGCCTGCTCGCGGATCACGTTCTGGTCGGCCAGCCCCATGCCGTAGGCCGACAGCACGCCGGCCATCGGATGCACGAACACGCGGCTCATGCCGAGCGCATCGGCCACCAGGCAGGCGTGCTGGCCGCCCGCGCCGCCGAAGCATTGCAGCGTGTAGCGCGTGACGTCGTAGCCGCGCGCCACCGAGATCTTCTTGATCGCGTTCGCCATCTGCTGCACCGCGATCCGGATGAAGCCTTCGGCCACGTGCTCGGGGCTGCGCCCGGTCTGCGCCGCCAGCGCACCGAAGCCGGCCGCCGCTGCAGCGTGGCTCAGCGATTCGTTCGCGCCGGGGCCGAACACGGTGGGAAAGTAGCGCGGCTGCACCTTGCCGAGCATCACGTTGGCATCGGTCACGGCCAGCGGCCCGCCGCGTCGGTAGCTGGCCGGGCCGGGGTTGGCGCCCGCGCTTTCGGGGCCGACACGAAAGCGCGCACCGTCGAAGCTCAGCACCGAGCCGCCGCCCGCGGCCACGGTGTGGATGCTCATCATCGGCGCGCGCATGCGCACGCCGGCCACCTGTGTTTCGAACTCGCGCTCGAACTCGCCGGCATAGTGCGACACGTCGGTCGAGGTGCCGCCCATGTCGAAGCCGATCACGCGCGCCTGCTCGGCCACTGCCGCAGTGCGGGCCATGCCCACGATGCCGCCGGCCGGGCCGGACAGGATCGCGTCCTTGCCCTGGAACACCTGTGCGTCGGTCAGGCCGCCCGAAGACTGCATGAAGAAGAGGCGCACGCCGGGCATTTCGCCTGCCACCTGCTCGACGTAGCGGCGCAGGATCGGCGAGAGGTATGCATCGACCACGGTGGTGTCGCCACGGCTCACGAACTTCATCATCGGGCTGGTCTGGTGTGAAGTGCTGATCTGCGTGAAGCCCACGTCGGCGGCAATGCGCCGTGCCGCCTGTTCGTGCTCGCTGTATCGGTAGCCGTGCATGAAGACGATCGCCACGCTGCGCAGGCCGCGGCCGAATGCCGCCAGTAGTTCGCCGCGCAGGCCGGCCTCGTCGAGCGGTTCGACCACGTCGCCATGCGCGCCGACGCGCTCGCGCGCTTCGATCACGTCGCTGTACAGCAGTTCGGGCAGAACGATGTGCCGGTCGAACAGGCGCGGGCGGTTCTGGTAGGCGATGCGCAGCGCATCGCGAAAGCCGCGCGTGGTGACCAGCAGCGTGGGTTCGCCCTTGCGTTCGAGCAGCGCGTTGGTGGCCACCGTGGTGCCCATCTTCACGCACTCGACCAGCGCCGGCGTGACCGGCTCGCCGGGCTTCAGCCCGAGCAGGTGGCGGATGCCGGCCACGGCCGCGTCCTTGTACTGCTCGGGGTTTTCCGACAGCAGCTTGTGGGTAGTGAGCGAGCCGTCAGGGCGCCGGCCCACGATGTCGGTGAAGGTGCCGCCGCGATCGATCCAGAACTGCCAGCGGTTGCCGAGGGGAATGGGTTGGTCTTGCATGGTGGAGCGGTCGCTCAGCGTTTGCTGTCGACGTAATAGGGAACAAAGATGCGGTTGGCTTCGTTGCCGACCGAGCGCACCCATTCGAGCGAAAACTTCTCGCCCATGCGCTTGAGGTCGGCCTCGAAATCCGGCGGAACGCGGCCGACCTGGAGGCCGCGGCTGCGCAGTTCGTTGGTGGCGTCGGCGGCCGCAGCCTGGCTCAGGGCCCAGCCGCGCGTCTCGGCTTCCTGCCCGGCGGCCAGCAGCATCTGCTGCAGATCGGGTGCAAGCGCCTCGAAGGCCTTCCGGTTGACGAAGACGATGTTCTTCGGGAACCAGGCATTGATCTCGTAGTAGTACTTCGCGCGGCCCCACACCTGGTTCTCCACGCCGGTCACCGCCGAGGTGATCATGCTGTTGATGCGGCCGGCGGCGAGCGCCTGGTTGACCTCGACCATCGGCACGTCGACCGGCGTTGCGCCCAGCAGCTCGGCGATGCGCTCGGTGGTCTGGTTGTAGGTGCGCATGCGCGCGCCGCGGAAGTCGGCCGTCGCACGCACCGGCGTGTCGGTGTAGAGCCCCTGCGGCGGCCACGGAACGGCATAGAGCGCCTTGAGGCCGCGTGCCGCGAAGTGCTGGTCGATCAGCGGCCGCTGCAGCGTCCACATGCGCCGTGCATCGGCGTAGCTGCCCACCACGAACGGTACGGCGTCGGCCCCCGCGATCGGGATCTCCTTCACCATGCTGGTCATGATGGTCTCGCCGGCCTGCACCTTGCCGTCCTGCACCGCCTGGCGGATGTCCGCCAGCTTCACCAGCGCGTTGTTCGGCTTGACTTCGATGCGCAGGCGGCCTGCGCTGGTGCGCGCCAGGTCTGCCGCCATGCGCTCGATGTTCTGCGTGTGGAACGATTCAGCGCGGTAGCCGGTGGCCAATTGCCACTGGACGGTGGTTTGCGCCAGGCAAGACTGTCCCTGCGCGGCTGCGAATGCAGCCGCGATCCAGATGTGCTTCATGCGGTTCCCCTAAGAGCTCAGTGGCTGGCGTTGCGGGTGCGTCACGTCGCCGGCGGTTTGATGGTCTTGCATGGGTTTCACATCCGGGAGGGCAGCCACAGAATGGCTTGCGGGAAAAGATAGGCCAGCAGGACGGCAACGATCATCACCATGAACAACGGAAAGGCGGCACGCGCGAGCCAGGTCACGTCGCGCTTCGTGAGACCTTGCAGCACGAACAGATTGAAGCCGACCGGCGGCGTGATCTGCGCCATTTCGACCACCAGCACGATGAAGATGCCGAACCAGATCAGGTCGAAGCCGGCGGCTTGCACCGTGGGCAACAACACGGCGATGGTGAGCACCACCATCGAGATGCCATCGAGGAAGCAGCCCAGCAAGATGAAGAACACGACCAGCAGCACCATCAGCGCAAACGGCGACAGCTGAAGACTTCCGATGAATTCGGCCAGGTGCCGCGGCAGGCCGATGAAGCCCATTGCAAGTGTGAGGAACGCCGCGCCGGCGAGGATCAACCCGATCATGCAGTAGATGCGGCAGGCCGCAATCAGGCCGTCCTTGAAGCGGGCCCAGTCGAGCGACCCTTCGATCTTCGCGAGCACCAGCGCACCAGCGACGCCCAGCGCCGCAGCTTCGGTGGCGGTTGCTATCCCGCTGTAGATGGCGCCAAGCACCAGCACGATCAGCGAGACGACCGGGATCAGGTGGCGCGAGGCGTAGAGTTTTTGTCCGAAGCTCGTTGCGGCGTCGGCGGCCGGCACCTGATCCTTGTGGAACAACGCCCACACCACGATGTAGCCCATGAACAGGCCCGCCAGCACCAGCCCGGGTATCACCCCGGCCAGGAACAACTTGGCAATCGAAACGTTGGCCGCCACGCCGTAGACGATCATGATGATCGACGGCGGGATCAACAGCCCCAGAGTGCCGGCACCTGCCAACGTGCCGACCGAGATGGCTTCCGGGTAGCCGCGCTTCTTCAGCTCGGGCAACGTGATCTTGCCGATCGTCGCGCAGGTCGCGGCCGACGAGCCCGATATCGCTGCGAAGATGGTGCAACCCACCACGTTGGTATGCAGCAAGCGGCCCGGCAGCCATTCGAGCCAGGGTGCGAGACCCTTGAACATGCTGTCCGACAGTTTGCTGCGAAACAGGATTTCTCCCATCCAGAGAAACAGCGGCAAGGCGGTCAGCGTCCAGCTGGACGTGGAGCCCCAGATGGTCAGCATCATGCTGTCGCCGGCCGGGCGCGCGGTAAAAAGCTCCATGCCGACCAGCGCCACCGCGAGCAGTGACAGTCCGATCCAGAGCCCTGAGCCAAGCACGAGCAACAAGACGATGATGAGTCCGAGAGCGATGACGATGTCCATGGTGGTTCCTTAGCCCGGGTGGCCGGTCACTCGATATGGGCGGCGCCGTCGGCCACCTCGATGAGGCTGCCGCCGCCGGCGCGCTTCACCAAGGCGTGCACGAACGAGAGCGAAAAGCCGATGCAGCCCAGCGCCATGGCAAGCTGCGGAATCCACAGCGGCGAGGCGTCGCCGCCGGGTGAGATGTCGTGGGTGTCCCACGACAGCCAGACCAGCCGCACCGCGAACCAGGCGATGTAGAGCGCAAGCGCTGTCCCCGCCAGCAGGCCCCACCATTCCAGTGCGGTGCGCAGGCGAGGGGCAGCGCGGTCGAGTAACAGCGTCACGCGGATGTGATCGCCGTGCTGCAGCGTGCCCGGCAGCGCAAGGAACAGGGCGGCGGCAATCGCATAGCCTGCATAGGCATCCAGCCCGCCGATGTCCCAGGCGACCTGTCTTGCGATGACGCCGAGCAGCACCGTGCCGAACGCACTCACCATCGCGATGGCCGAGAGCACCATCAGCAGCTTGTAGAAATTGCGCATGAGTGAGTCCACCGCACGCTCCTGGTTCGGAAGTTTATCGATCGAGAGGCAGGCGCAGTGCGAATCTCGCGGCGCCGCAGAAGTGCGCCTATTTGCGGCGGTAGGCGTCGACGATGGCCTGGCCATCGGCGCCAGCGGTCTTGAGCCACTCGGCGGTCATGGTCTCGCCGATGGCGGCAAGCTCCTTCTTCACGCTGTCAGGCAACTGGCCCACGGTCATGCCTTTGGCCGCGAGTTCTTTGATGTACTCGGCGTCGAGCTTTTCGCTGGAAGCCCAGCCGCGCGCCTCCGCGGCGGCGGCCGCCTTGAGCACAGCTTCCTGAACCGGCTTGTCGAGCGCGTCGAAAGCCTTCTGGTTCACGACCGTCGCATTGCGCGGCAACCAGGCGTTGACCGGATAGAAGTACTTGACCTGCTCGTAAAGCTTGCTTTCCACCCCGCTGGCACTCGACGTCAGGAAGTTCTGTACCCCGCCCGTGGCCAGCGCCTGCCCGAGTTCCGCCAGCTGGATCGTGACGGGCTGCGCCTTCAGCAACTGCGCAATGCGCGTGGTGGCCGGGTTGTAGGTACGCATCTTGGAGCCGGCAAAATCCGCGGGCGTCGCGATGGGCTTCAGCGAATAGAGCGACTGGCCGGGCCACGGCACGCTGAACAGCATCTTGATGCCCTGGCTGGCGAGCAGCTTGTCCTGGGCCGGCTTGGCGGCTTCGTACAGGCGTTTTGCATCGGCATAGCTGGTCGCGAGGAAGGGCACGGAGTCGGCACCGAACAGCGGGTTCTCGTTGGCCGAGCCCGACAGGATCATTTCGGCGGCGGGCACCTGCGCAGTCTGCACAGCGCGCTTGATCTCGTTCGCCTTGTAGAGCGAGGCGCCCGGGTGCAGCACTATTTTCAGTTTGCCGCCCGTGAGCTGATCCACCTCGTTGGCGAATTGCTGCACGTTCTGTGTCTGGAAGGTGCTGGCGGCGTAGCCCGTCGGCAGATCCCACTTGGTCTGGGCCTGGACGACCGCGCTACAGGCGAGCGCGGAAAGAGAGAGAACGAGGTGTTTCATGGGGCGTTCTAGAAGCTGGCAAGCTGGTGGTTGAGAAGATCGGTGATGAGCATCGCGCCCGGGGCGTGCGTGATGCAGAACGCGGGGCGGGCCTGCGCGATCGCCGCCTGGGGCGTGACGCCGCACGCCCAGAACACAGGCAGCTCGTCGGGCAGCACCGCCACCGCGTCGCCGTAGTCGGGCTTCGACAGGTCGGCGATGCCGATCAGCGCGGGGTCGCCGATGTGCACCGGCGCACCGTGCACGGCCGGAAAGCGCGAGGTGATCTGGATCGCGCGGATCGCGTCCGGCGCGCGCAGCGGCCGCATCGACACCACCATCGGCCCGCTGAACGGGCCCGCGGCCTCGGTCGCGATGTTGCTGCGGTACATGGCCACGTTGCGGCCTTCGGCCACGTGGCGCAGCGGCAGTCCGGCCTCCAGAAGTGCATGCTCGAACGAGAAGGAACATCCGATCACGAAGGTCACCAGGTCGTTGCGCCAGAGGTCGGTGATGTCGGTCGGCTGCTCGACCAGTTCGCCCTCGCGCCAGACCCGGTAGCGCGGCACGTCGGTGCGGATGTCGATGTCGCGGCCCAGCGTGGGCAGCAGCGGCTGGCCCGGCTCCGACACGGCCAGCAGCGGGCAGGGCTTGGGGTTGCGCTGGCAATAGCGCAGGAAGTCGTTGGCAAAGGCCTCGGGAAGGATGACCACGTTGCCCTGAACGTGGGCTTGTGCAGCGCCACTGGTGTGCGCTGTCCAGTCGCCCTTGCGGATCATCTGCCGCACCAGGGCGGGATCCTGCAATGCATTGCCGCCGGCGCCTTGCGACGCGAAACCAGAAGTTGAGCCCACCGCATCTCCTTGTCGGAACATGTCACCTGGATGACGATGGGCGAATTGTGGTGGGGGCCGAATCCCACCGCAAACTCAAAAAATTTCGCTCAACTCATCGATTTTGTCGATGCTCCGGAATGAGGCGCCTGACGCTTCGAATCGGTGCGTTTCGCCTTCTTCGCCGCGATCGCCGCAATCGCCGGAAGCGCCTCGGGCTTGGCCAGGACATACGCGAAGGCCGACTTGACGACCGTCTCGACGGCCATCGACGACGGGTCGGCACGGAAGCTGGCGTGGATCGGCAGCGGCTGCAGCGCCGTGTCGCAGGAGAGTTGCCGCAAGTGCGGGTAGCCCAACAGCCGCTGCACCGCACGGCGCGGCAACGTCGCCACGCCGAAGCCGCCCTGCACCAGTTGCACCATGGCCGAAATCGACGAGATGGTGTGCACGCGACGTGGCTCGATGTGCGCTTGGCGCAGCACGTCGAGCAATGCCACGTGCGGCTGCGAGCCGCGCTGGAAGGTCAGCAGATCGTGCTCCGCGAGCGCCGCCAGGGTGTAGCGGCGCTTGCGATGCAGCTCCTTGTTGCCGAGGAACACCATGTCCATCGGCGGCAGCGCGCGGCTGCGCACGCCATCGGCAGTGGCGGGCAGGGCGGCGAACACCAGATCCTGCGTGCCGCGGCGCACCTGCTCGACCAGGATCGGCGTGGTTTCGACCGTGAGCTCGAGTTCGAGGGCCGGCTGGTCGATGCGCAATTTCTCGATCCACGGGATCAGCCAGGAATGCAGCACCGATTCGATCGCGCCGATGCGCAGCGCCACCGTCGCCATGGGTGCGCCGGCGCCCATCTCGGACTTGAGTTCGCGTTGCAGCTCCAGCAGGCGCTGCGCATAGACGAAGAAGCGCGAGCCCGCGATGGTCAGGCGGAACTGCTTGTCGCGCCGGTCCAGCAGCAGCACGCCGAGCTCTTCTTCGAGCGCCGCGACCCGGCTGGACATGGCCGACTGCGTGAGGAACAGTTTCTCGGCGGCGCGCGTCACGCTCTTGAGCGACACCACCCAGTAGAAGGCCTCGACAAAGCGCAGGTTCACGGCGGCCCTACTTGTCGTACAGCGTGTCGAGCGAGCGGAAGCCCTTGACCTCGATCGGGTTGCCGAACGGGTCGCGGAAGAACATCGTCCATTGCTCGCCGGGCTGGCCTTCGAAGCGCACCTGCGGCTTGAGCACGAAGTCGGTGCCGGCCGCTTCGAGCCGGTCGGCCAGCGCGCGCCAGTCGGGCAGGGCGAGTGCCAGGCCGAAGTGCGGCATCGGCACCATCACCTCGCCCACATGGCCGGTGTTCGCGGTGGCGAAAGGCTCGCCGAGGTGCATCGAGATTTGGTGGCCGAAGAAGTCGTAGTCGACCCAGGTGTCGGTGCTGCGGCCTTCGACGCAACCGAGCACGTCGCCATAGAAGCGGCGGGCGCCGTCGAGGTCGCGAACATTGAAGGCAGGGTGAAATATGCTGTGCATGGCCGCAGCATAGCCGCGCACACTCTGAAGCACACCATGAAGCCCGAAGACGAATCCACGCCCGACCCGACCACCCGCCTCGTGCACGCCGACCGCCACTTCGACAAGGCTCAGGGCGGGGATCACGGCGGCGTGCACATGCCGGTTCACACCTCGGTGCAGTACGGCTACGAGCGCGTGGAAGACCTCATCGGCGTGTTCCAGGGCACCGTCAAGGGCCGTTTCAACTATGCGCGCCAGGGTACGCCGACCACGGCTGCGCTGGAGTCCAAGCTCACGCAGCTGGAAGACGGCGTCGGCACGGTCTGCTTTGCGACCGGCATGGCGGCGGTGTCTGCCGTGTTCTTCACGCTGCTGCGCGCGGGCGACCATCTGGTGGCGAGCCGCTATCTGTTCGGCAACACGATCAGCCTGCTCGGCACGCTGCAAGGGTTGGGTGTGCAGGTCACGCTGGTCGATGCGACTTCCGCGCAGGCGGTGGCCGACGCGATCACGCCGGCCACCCGCATGGTGTTCGTCGAAACCATCGCGAATCCCGGCACGCAGGTGCCCGATCTCATGGGCATCGGTGCCCTGTGCCAGCAGTACGGCCTGCTCTATGTGGTCGACAACACCATCACGTCGCCGGCCCTGTTCCGGCCGAAGATCGTGGGTGCGAGCCTTTCGGTCAACTCGCTGACCAAGACCATTGCCGGCCATGGCAATGCGCTCGGCGGCGCCGTCACCGACACCGGCCTGTTCGACTGGACGGGCTGCGCCAACATCTTCGCCGGCTACCGGCAGGGCGATGCGAAGCAGTGGGGCCTGACGCAGCTGCGCAAGAAGGCGCTGCGCGACATGGGCGGCACGCTGAGTTCGGATGTGGCGCACCGCATCGCGGTCGGCGCCGAGACGCTGGTTTTGCGCATCGCGCAGACCAGCGCGACGGCGCTCGCACTCGCCGCCTTTCTCGAAAGCCATCCGGCCGTGGCGCACGTGCACTACCCGATGCTGGCCTCGCACCCGCAGCATGCGATTGCAAAAGCGCACTTCGGCGCCGGCGCGTGGCTGTTCTCGTTCGAGCTGCGCGATGCCGGGGCCTGCATCGCGGTGCTCAACCGGCTGCAGTTGCCGATCAAGGCCACGGGCATGGGCGACACGCGCACGCTGGTCATCCCGGTGGCGCCGACGATCTTCTGGGAGGCCGGCGCGGCGCGGCGCGCCGAACTGGGCATCGCCGAGGGGCTGGTTCGCGTCTCGGTCGGGCTCGAGCGGGCGAGCGACCTGATTGCGGATTTCGGGCAGGCGCTGGCGTGATGCGCCGCGCGCCCGGCATGCCGCCGGCGCCATAATCGCCGTTCCCATGCTTGCTCCCCTGCGCCACGCCCTGCACATCGGCCTTCTCGGCCGCTTCGTGTTGCTGTGGTTCGTGCTGTCGCTCGGCGTCGCGGTCGCCTCGCCGCTGGTGCACCCGCAGGCGATGGAACTGGTGTGTTCCAGCGCCGGTGCGGTCAAGGTCATCGTGCAGACCGACGACGGCGCCCAGGAGCTCGGCGCGAGCCACATGGACTGCCCCTTGTGCGTGCTGACCGGCGCGCCACCGCCGGCCATGCCGCTGGCCGGGCTGCCGACGCTTCAACCGCTGGGCCATGCCGTCCAGTCGATTCCGGCCGCGCGCATCGCCGCAGCCACCGCCGCGCCGTTGCCGCCGCGCGGGCCTCCCGTTTTCTCCTGACGCTGTCGATTCATAGCTGCTCGCGCCCGTGGTGCGGGCGCTGCAGGCCGTTTGGCCATGGAGCCAAGCTTCCGGAGATTCCGTTGAGAAGAAGAACACCCATTGCGATGGCCGCCACCATCGCGCTTTCGGCGCCGACCTGGGCGCAGGACGTCGACGGCAGCACGCGCACGCTCGGCACGATCACCGTCACCGGTGGCCGGCCGACCTCGCTGCCGACGCAGATCCCCACCACCATCGAGGGCACCACGCGCGAGCAGATCGAGGCCACGGTCAACGCCACCGACGCCGAAGACACGCTCAAGTACCTGCCGAGCCTGGTGGTGCGCAAGCGCTACATCGGTGACTACAACCACGCCGTGCTGGCCACGCGCGCGTCGGGCACCGGCAACAGCGCGCGCTCGATGGTCTATGCCGACGGCATTCCGCTGTCGAACCTGCTGGGCAACGGCGCCACCTTTGCGCCGCGCTGGGGCATGGTTTCGCCGGAAGAAATCGAGCGGGTCGACGTGATGTACGGCCCGTTCTCGGCCGC
>JBDUCH010000121.1:0-10703 GCA_040003555.1 Variovorax sp.
CGCCCTCTGGCTCATTGAGCTACGCGGACGCAATGGCACCGCCATCGGATGCCGAGCTGTGCGAGCGCGCCGTGCTGGCGATCTGGCACAGCCTGGACGAGCACGATCTGGTGGACGAGCGGATACGAGCCGACCTGGCAAGCGTCCTTGAGCCGTTGACCGCGCTTGTGCTGGGAGATCGCCTGCAACGGTTGATCGACACGCTCAGGTTGCCCGACCCGATCGATGCGGTTCACCTGTATTGGCTCACTCGCCGGCTCCTGACTTTTGTCCCCGAACTGCAAGCCGTGGCCGCCAGGCCGGGCGGCAAAGGACTCCGGCCCTTCGCCTGATGGCCTAGGTAACGGTGTGGAAGGTACCTGCCACGGGGAACCAGTCTTTGCCGCCCGAAGCAAAACCAACGACGCCGTGATCCACGAAATTGAGCACTGCAGTCAGCGTGAAGTCGGCGCCTGACTTGTAGGAGAACACGCCCACATCCCGGGTCACCTGCGTTGCGGAGTAGGGGACTTTCCCGGGCGCCTTCTTGGGCTTGCCGTCGGTTGCCGGTTTCTGCGCCGCTTCGACCGCGTGCCATTCGACGGTGCCGTTCTTGTGAAACACATGCTCGTGCGTCTGACCTTTGGTTGGGCCTTCGGTCCAGCTCAGCCGAATTGTGAAGCCGCTGATTCTGTTTGCAGTTGTCATGGTGAGTGATCCAGGATGGCGGTGCTCAGGCTCCCCGTATGTCTCCGGTATCGACCAAAGTGACCGAAGACGGTGTCGGCAAGACAGCCAATTCGACGTCGGCAGCAGGGCAGAGGCATCGACTGGATACCTTGTTCTTACTGGCTCGTTGCATTTCCTGCAATGTGTAGGCGGTTGCTGACACGGCGAAGCGCGATGTCACCCCAAACTCGCAACCATGTCCCAGTTTCTTGTCGTCGTCATCGTGTGCCTCGCTTCGGCGCTCGCACTGATTCTGGCCTTGCCGACCGACGCGGTTTCGACGAATTGGGAGTGGCCGGGGATGACCACGTCTGCAAGGTAGAGCTCGCCAGGAGATCGGCGTCGATGCGCAACGCTACGAGAACCTGGATCGCTGCCTTTTTCTTTTCGCTCGCACTGGTTTCGCAAGTCCAGGCACAGACCACTCAGCGGGTGGTGGATATTCCCACCCGGCCCGGGGTGACGCAGCGAATGCTCGTTCTGACACCGCCGACAACCAGGGCCGCCGTGATCCTGCTGGCGGGCGGACACGGGGGCCTGCAGATCTTTCCCAATGGTTCATTCAATTGGGGCGCCGGAAACTTCCTCGTTCGCACGCGGCAGTTGTTTGCAGACCAAGGACTCATGGTTGCGGTCATCGATGCCCCGTCCGATCGGCAGAGTCCACCCTACCTTGGAGGCTTTCGTCAGAAGCCGGAGCACGTGGCAGACATCAAAGCAGCCATTGCATGGATGCGGGAGCAATCCAAAGCGCCCGTTTGGCTTGTGGGCACCAGCCGCGGTACGCAGTCCGCGGCATACGTCGCCACCGAGCTTTCCGGCCCGCAAGGGCCGGACGGCATTGTGCTGAGCTCGACCATCCTCGTCGACCCGCGCGGCCGGCCCGTTCCGGCAATGCCGCTGGAAAAGATCCGGATCCCCGTTCTCGTCGTGCATCACGAGCAGGATGGCTGCGCGCTCTGCGCGTTTGCCGACGTGCCCACGCTCATGGCGAAGCTGGCAAACTCGCCGAAGAAAGAGCTGTTGGCCTTCAATGGCGGAGACAACAAAGGCGACCCGTGCGAGGCCATGGCGTTTCACGGTTTCAATGGGCTTGAACGCGAAGTTGTCCAGCAGATCGCTGCCTGGACTCTCGCCAGGTAAAACGAGGAATCGACATGGGATTCGCAGGATTTCGCCGCGTGCTCGCGGTGTTCGGCAGCGGCTTGATCCTCGCGGCGATGTCCGCCTGTGGTGGCGGAGGTGGGGGCGGCGGAGGCGGCGGCATCGCGATAGTGCCGCTGACAGGTAGCGCTCCTGCTGCTCAGCCTGCGCCCGCGCCGACCGGCCGTGTGGTGACGGAGACCGTCCGGGCAAAGGCAACCGGGGTCTCCTATGTAGTCGAGATCTTCATCCCTGCTGCCTATGACAGCAGCACCGATGCATTTCCCTCCATCTACGCACTCGACGGGGATGCCACCAACGGACTGCCCAATACGCGGTTCGGGAACCTCCAGAACATCCTGCTGAAGCGCGGCACGAAGGCCCTGCTCATCGGCATCGGAGGCAGCGCGCGACGGCAGGAAGACTACAACTTTCCGGGCGCCACTGCGTACCACGACTTCCTCACGAAGGATCTGATTCCTTTCATCGAATCGAAGTACCGGACGGATCCGAAGAAGCGGATGCTCACGGGCCTGTCGACCAGCGGCAACCTGGCGGCCACGGCCCTGTTCCTCGAGGCGCCGGACAACCTGGTCTTCTCGTACTTCATCTCCATCGAGGCCGCGTTCTGGCAGCAGAAGGCCCAGAACTACGAGCTGGAACAGAAGATGTTCGATGCGCTCGCCGGAAGGCCGCTACCCGTCACTTTGATACTGGCGCACTGCGGCAGCAACTGCAATCAAGCGGAGGTGAAGGAGATGTACCAGCGAATGGCGGGCCGGGGCTATGTGGGACTGAATCTCATCGAAACAGAGTTCTCGTCGACCCATGTGGGTACAGACGTTCTGGCGTTCGAAGATGCGATGGTCAGAATTCTGAACTAGAAATCGGGAGCGTTACGCCAGTCCGATCTGCGCGTGTATCTCCTTGATCGCAGCCTCTTTCTCCCGGTT
Organism: Variovorax sp.; assembly: GCA_040003555.1. Taxonomy (GTDB): domain Bacteria; phylum Pseudomonadota; class Gammaproteobacteria; order Burkholderiales; family Burkholderiaceae_C; genus Variovorax. The sequence goes on from JBDUCH010000121.1 coordinate 2,805, forward strand.
GTAGACCTCCGGATTGACCGGATCGACCATGTGAGCGCGATCCTTGGCGTCCTCGTACTTCCCACGCAGGTCTGGCCGTCGGCGGAGGATCTCCATGAACGCCAAGGAATCCTTGTGAACCGGATCACCCCGATGGCAGACGTGAATGTTGATGTTGAATCTGCGTCCGTCGTGTTGAATGGAGCCGCAGACATACGGCTTCTCGTCTTTGTCAGCCCACACGGCGCGCCTCTGAAATCCAAGCTTTTCGAACTCCACTTGCGCAGCGCGTAGATCTTCGCGGCCAGTGATGGCGGCGATATCCACCATGGGTTTGCCCCGCAGATCGGCGATGGCCGTGCTCCCAATGTGAACGAGCTCCACGCTCTCAAGATTCTCTTGGACGTACCGCTGTACTCGCGCGAACACATCGGCGTACGCAGGGTCGTAGGGCAGGATATTGCGGTGCTCCAAACCCTCATCAAATGTGTCGACCTTCATGGTGCCTCCATGCGGAACGCTCCATTCTGAATGACCGAACGATGAGCACGCGCTCGCCGTCACCCCCGCTCCGCCGTGCGCCGCAACGCCGCCCGAATCGTCGACAACCCGCGCAGCAAATGCGCGTCCAGCTCCTCCAACATCGCGTTCAGGTCGTCCCCGATCGCGAGCTTCAGGAACAGCTCGTGGTTCTCCGCATAGTCGGGCTTGGGCGTGTGCGTCAGGCGGCAGACGGCGAAGCCGAGCTGGATCTTCTGCGTCATCTGTTGCCACACGTCGAGCAGCAGGTGGTTGCCGCAGCGCTCGTAGACGAGGCCATGGAAGTGCGCCTCGGCGGCGCTCTCGCGGTTGAGGTCGCGGTTGGCGGCGGCTTCGGCCAGTGCGTCGTAGCGCGCCGTCATCTCGGCGCGGAAAGCTGCGTCGCGTTTCGGCCAGAGGCGGATGAAGGCCTGCTTCTCCATGATGCGGCGCACTTCGTACACGTCGCTCATGGTCTCTTCGTCGATGTCGGCCACGTAGGTGCCGGCATAGGGGCGGTTCACGACCAGGCCTGTTTCGATCAGCTCGCGGACGGCTTCGCGCAGCAGACCGCGGCTCACGCCGAACTGGGTGGCGAAGTGGCTTTCGACCAGTTGGGTGCCGGGCGCGATCTGGCCGGTGAGGATGGCGTTGCGCAGCGTCTGGGCCACGTAGTCGCGCCGCGTGGCCGAAGGCGCGGGCGCGAAGTCGGGAAGAAGGGTGTGTGTCGCCATCGGGATGTTCTCGTTCAGGCGCTGCGCAGCGCCAGGCGCTTTTCGAGCCGGCCCGCGGCGTACGCGCCAGGGTAGATGAGCACGAAGTAAATCACGGCCACGGCGGTGAGCATTTCCAGCGGCCGGTACGACACGGCGCTGAGTGCGCGGCCCTGGTACATCAGCTCGTGCACGGCGATGACCGACGCGACCGAGGTGTTCTTCGCCAACTCGATGCCGCGGTTGGTGAAGGCCGGCAGCATGCGCTTGAGCACCTGCGGTAGCACCACGCGGCGCAGCACCTGCGTGCGCTGCATGCCTATGGCGAGCGCGCCTTCCCACTGGCCCTTGGGCAGTGAGGCGATGCCACCGCGGAAGATCTCCGAGCAGTAGGCCGATGCGTTGAGCGTGAGCGCCAGCAGCGCCGCCACGTACGGGCTCAGCTGCACGCCGGTGACGATCGGGAAGGCATAGAAGAACCACACCAGCTGGATGAGGATGGGGATGTTGCGGAACAGCTCCATGTAGCCGCGCGCACCGGCGCCGAGCAACCGGCTCTTCGACCGCGCGCCGAGCGCGATGAGCAGCCCGACCAGCATGGCCGCCGGAAACGCCGCCGCCCAAAGGCCGGCCGTCACGCCCACGCCCTTGAGCAGCACGGGCCAGTTCTGCAGGACGGTCGAGAAATCCCAGGTGAAGTCCATGGCGGGTCAGGCTCCCTGCGGGCGGGTCGAAACGCCCAACCGATGCTCGACCGCGTGCGCGCCGATGCTCAGCACCAGCAGCGTGAGGAAGAAGATGCCTGCGACCACGGTGTAGACCTCGAGCGGGCGGAAGGTGATGGAGTTGAGCTGCATGGCCTGGTAGAGCAGGTCGGAATACGCAAGCGTCGACGCCAGCGCGGTGGTCTTGATGAGTTCGAACGAGCGTTCGATGAAGGGCGGCACCATGCGCGCCATGGCCTGCGGCAGCACCACGCGGCGCAGCCCCTGAAACGGCGTCATGCCGATGGCGCGTGCGCCTTCCCACTGCCCCCGCTCTACCGACACCACGCCGCCGCGGAAGACCTCGGCAAAGAAGGCGCCCGACTGCGTGGACAACGCGATGACGGCCGCGAGGTAAGGGTCGAGGCTCACGCCAATGAGCACCGGCAGGGCATAGAAGGCCCAGAAGAAGTGCACCAGCGGCGGCGTGTTGCGATAGAACTCGATGAACCACAGCGCGGGCAGCGCGAGCCAGCGCTTGCCCGACAGCCGCAGCGTGGCCAGCACCACGCCGAAGACCACGCCCATCGCGATGGCGACGGCCGAGATCTTCATCGTGCCGACGAAGCCGGCCAGCAGCATGTCGCGGTGCGCCCAGACGCCGCTGAAGTCCCACGCGTAGTTCATTTGCTCACTGGCCCAGCGTTTCCTTCATCACGCCGGGCACGGTGGCCGCGTCGATGTTCTTGGTCTTGAGGTACTGCGCGTACAGCGCCTGCGTCTGGCCCGAGGTGTAGAGCTTGCCGATGATGGTGTTCAGCTGGTCGCGAAAGGCGGTGTCGGTGTCGCGGCGAATGCCCACGCTGGTCGGCAGCGCGACGACCGGTTGCGGCACCACCACCTTGCCCTTGCGGATCTTCGAGTACGCGATGACCAGGGCCGGGTGATAGAAGCCGATGGCGTCGACGCGGCCCGACATGAAGGCGGCGATGGTTTCGTCGGTGTTGGTGAAGCGCTCGATCTTGGCCTTGGGCAGGCGCACGGTCAGGTCGCGGTCGGTGGCGGTGCCCAGCGCCACGCCGATGCGCACTTCGGGCTTGTCGAGGTCGGCCCAGTTCTTGGCGACCAGGCCGTCCTTGGTGAGCACGCCTTGCGCGTACCAGAGCAGCGGGTTGGCCGGGAAGTCGAGCGCCTTCTTGCGTTCTTCGGTTGCGTCGAGCACGAACATCGCGTCGATCTGGCCCGACTGCAGGGCGGCCACGCTGTTGCCCCAGGTGGTTTCGACCGGCGTCATCTTCACGCCCATTTCCTTGGCGACCTGTTCGCCGAGCAGCACGCCCAGGCCGCTCCACTTTTCGGATGCCGGATCGCGGAAGTACCACGGGTCGCCGGGCGCCACGCCGATGCGCAGCTCGCCGGCCGACTTGACCTTCTGCAGGGTCTGGGCCGATGCGGCAAGGCTGCCGAGGGCCAGGGTGGCGGCGAGCGAGGCGCCTAGCGTGGCAGTGAGGGCGCGGCGCAGGAACGAAGGGTTGGCGTTCATGGTTTCTCCAGTGGCTTGATGTGAGTGGAAGAAAAAGAAGGGGCAGGAATCAGAGGGCGGCCGGCAGCGCGCCGTGCGCCGCGTTCGGGCTCGTGAGATAGGCGCGGTAGATCGCGTCGAGGCGCTGCGTGACCGGGCCGCCGGGCACCAGCGCGCGGCCATCGACCGACTGCACCGGCGTGATGCCGGCCAATGTGCCGGTGACGAAGGCTTCGTCGGCGGTGTACGCCTCGGCCAGCGTGAAGTCGCCTTCGAAAACCTCGATGCCGGCCTCGCGCGCCAGCCGCGCGATGGTGGCGCGCGTGATGCCGTTGAAGCAGTAGCGGCCCGACGAGGTCCACAGCGCGCCCTTGCGCACGATGAAGAAGTTGGTGGAGTTGCAGCTCGAGACGAAGCCGTTCGGGTCGAGCATCACGGCCTCGTCGGCGCCGGCCTGGATCGCCTGAATCAGCGCCTGGATCAGGTTGAGCCGGCTGTGCGAATTGAGCCGCAGGTCGAACACGTCGGGCCCGCTGCAGCGGTAGGTCGACGTGAAGAGCTTCAGGCCCTCCTGCTTGGCCTCGGGTGTGACGACCTTGTGCTCGGCCACGCAGACGATGGTGGCGCCGCCGATGATGAAGCGCGGATCCTGGTTGGGCGTCTTCTTCACGCCGCGCGTGACCATCAGCCGCGCGTGCGCGCCGTCGCGCATGCCGTTGCGCAGGAACGTGTCGTTCACGATCTTCCTGATCTCGTCCTTGGTCTTGCCGATGTCGAGCGAGATCGACCTGGCGCCTTCCCACATGCGGTCGATGTGCGCGTCGAAGGACACGATGCGCCCGTCGACCAGCCGCACGCCTTCCCACACGCCGTCGCCGCAGACATAGCCGGCGTCGAACACGGACACCGTGGCCTGATGGCGCGGCACGAAGTTGCCGTTGACATAGACGAGCACCGCATCGTTGCGGTCATCGGGCGTGTAGGCCTGGGAACTGGTCTTGGAGAGGGCGCTGGCGGAGGGCATGGGGTCGTTTGGGTGCGGGTTGTTCAGAAACGGAAGGCGGTGAAACGCTCGAGAAAGCGCTGCGTGCGTTCCTGTTTCGGGTGCTTGAGCACCTCGTCGGGGGTGCCGGTCTCGTGCAGTTGGCCGTCCGCGAGGAACACCACCTTGGTGGCGAAGTGGTAGGCAAAGCCGAGCTCGTGCGTCACCAGCAGCATGGTTCGGCCTTCCTTGGCGAGCGCGAGGATGGTCGCCAGCACCTCGCCGACCAGCTCGGGGTCGAGCGAGGACGTGGGCTCGTCGAACAGCAGCACCTCCGGCTCCATGGCCAGCGCGCGAGCGATGGCCACCCGCTGCTGCTGCCCGCCGGACAAGTGGCCTGGGTAGGCGCCAGCTTTTTCGGCGAGGCCCACCTTGGTCAATTCACGCAGTGCGCGCTCACCTGCGTCGTTCACCGATAAGCGCCTGACGGTGACCAGCCCTTCCATGACGTTCTGCAGCACCGTCATGTGCGGGAACAGGTTGAACTGCTGGAACACCATGCCGACCTGCTTGCGCACCTCGCTCAGTTCGGCCTGGCTGTAGCGGGTCTCGCCGCCGTCGCGCGCGGGCGTGCCGACGGCGCGGCCCTTCAGCACCACTCGGCCGGCCGACGGCATCTCCATGAAGTTCAGGCAGCGCAGCAGGGTGCTCTTGCCCGAGCCGCTCGAGCCGATGATCGCGATGCGGTCGCCCGGCTGGACGTCGAGGTCGATGCCGCGCAGCACGGCGTGGTCGCCAAAGCGCTTGTGCAGGGCCTGAATCTGGAGGATGGGCGGTGTGGCGGTCATGGGTTGGCGGATGGTAACGATTGTCGAACAATCGACAATCGGTAGTTGTACGACCCCAAGCAACGTTCATGCCCACGATTCGCGCCACGACGGGGCACCGCGCCAGCGTCCGAGGACAATCGCCTCCACCGCGCCATCGCGCCCCTTTCCGAAAATCCAATGAAGCGTCTCTTCCTCCAGTCCGCCCTCGCCCTTCTCGCCACCGCCGGGCTCGGCCTGCCGAGCGCTGCACAGGCCCAGCCGACGACCGTGCTGCGCGTCTCCGCCATCCCCGACGAAGCGCCCACCGAACTGCAGCGCAAGTTCAAGCCGCTCGGTGACTACCTGGCGCAGGCCACGGGCATGCAGGTGCAGTTCACGCCGGTCACCGACTACGCGGCGGTGGTCGAGGGGCTGGCCACCAACAAGATCGATCTGGCCTGGCTGGGCGGCTTCACCTTTGTGCAGGCCAGGCTGCGCACCGACGGCAAGGCAGTGCCGATCGTGCAACGCGCGGAAGACGAGGTGTTCACCAGCAAGTTCATCGTGCCGACCGATAGCAAGGCCAAGACGCTGGTCGACCTGAAGGGCGGCACCTTTGCGTTCGGCGCGCCGTCGTCCACGTCGGGCAGCCTGATGCCGCGCTACTTCCTGCTGCAGGACAAGATCAACCCCGAGCAGGACTTCAAGACAGTCGCCTATTCGGGTGCGCACGACGCCACCGTGGCCTTCGTGGCGGCCGGCCGTGCCGATGCGGGCGTGCTCAACGCGTCGGTGTGGGAGAAGCTGGTCGAGACCAAGAACCCGAACGCGGCCAAGGTGCGCGTGCTGGCGACCACGCCCACCTACTACGACTACAACTGGACGGTGCGGCCGGGCCTCGACGCGGCCACGACCAAGAAGCTGGCCGATGCGTTCCTCGCGCTCGACGCGGCCAACCCGCAGCACAAGGAGATCCTGGCGCTGCAGCGGGCTTCGAAGTTCATCCCGACCAAGGCGTCGAACTACGACGGCATCGAGGCGGCGGGCCGCTCGGCCGGGCTCATCAAGTAACCCGCAGGAAGGCGACGAGACCTTGACGCTCTCGCTGCAAGGCGTGGCGCTGCGCTACGCCAACGGCTTCACCGCCATTGCCGATGCCACGTTGCAGGTGGGGCAGGGCGAGCGCGTGGCCGTGATCGGGCCTTCGGGCGCGGGCAAGACAAGTTTGCTGCGCATCGCGGGCACGTCGGTGCGCGCGAGCGAAGGGCGCGTGGCCGTGCTGGGGCAGCAGCCCTGGGCGCAGTCGGCGTCGGCGCTGAAGGCGCTGCGCGCCCGCATCGGCGTGGTGCACCAGGCGCCGCCGATTCCGCCGCGGCTGCGCGTGGTCACAGCCGTGCTGGCGGGCAAGCTGGGCGCGTGGTCGGCGCTGCGGGCGATGAAGTCGCTGCTGGTGCCGGCCGATGCGGCGGGCGCGCAGGCGGCGCTGGCGCGGCTGGGCCTGGGCGACCGCGTGTGGGAGCGCTGCGACCGGCTCTCGGGCGGGCAACTGCAGCGCGTGGGCATTGCGCGCGTGCTGTACCAGGCACCCGACCTGGTGCTGGCCGACGAGCCGGTGTCTGCGCTCGACCCGACGCTGGCCGATGCCACCTTGCGCGAACTGGTGGCGCAGAGCGAAGCCACGGGCGCGACGCTGGTGGCCTCGCTGCATGCGGTCGACCTGGCGTTCAAGTGGTTCGGCCGCATCGTCGGCATGCGCGAAGGGCGCATCGTGTTCGACATGGCCGCTGCCGACGTGACGCCCGCGATGCTGCAGGACCTGTATGCGGCCGAAGGCGGCGTGGTGCCCGTGCATGGCATCGACGCCGCGGCCGGCGAGCGCACTGCCGACAGCCGGGCTTCGGCGCTGATGTGCCGTTGATCGAGCGTGCGGTGACCGCCACTACGCCCACGCTTCGCGATCCGACCGCACGCGGCCGCCTCACGGCGCTGCTGGTCGCGGCCGTGGTGCTGTGGCCGATGCTGGTCATCACCGACTTCAAGCCGCTCGCGCTGTTCGATGGCAACAGCCTGCGCGTGATGGGCGGTTTCCTGTCGGGCTTTCTGCCGCCTTCGCTGGCGCCGGATTTTCTGGCGCTGCTGTTCAAGGCCACGCTCGAAACGCTGGCGATGGCCACGGCCGGCATTGCGCTGGCGCTGGTGATCGGCGTGCCGCTCGGGGTGCTGGTGACGCAGTCGCTTTCCATCTCGCGCATCGGGCCTGGGTCGGGGCGCTGGCGCGGGCAGGCGGTGCGCATCGGGGCGCGCGGCCTGATGACGACCCTGCGCGCCATTCCCGAAGTCGTGTGGGCGCTGGTGCTGGTGCGTGCGTTGGGCCTCGGGCCGGCCGCTGGCGTGCTGGCGCTGGCCATCACCTACGGCGGCATGCTGGGCAAGGTGTATGCCGAGATCCTCGAGTCGGGCGACACGCGGCCGGCGCGCGCGCTGCTCGAAGCCGGCAGCGGCCGCGTTGCCGCGCTCAGTTACGGGCTGCTGCCCGGCGCGGCGCAGGAGCTGGCCTCGTACACGGTGTACCGCTGGGAGTGCGCGGTGCGCGCATCGGTGGTGATGGGCTTCGTGGGCGCGGGCGGGCTGGGGCAGCTGATGGACCAGTCGATGAAGATGCTCAACGGCG
>JBDUCH010000122.1:0-10625 GCA_040003555.1 Variovorax sp.
GGATCGGATTCGCCGCGCCCTGCTGCCAGCAGTGGTTGATGACCTCCTGCGCACGGCGCTCGATCTCGGGGTTGCCGCGCTGCACCGAATCGAAGTCGAGTTCGGCCGCGTTGGCGCCGGTCGCCATCGAGCTGGCGGCGCTGCCGCCCATGCCGATGCGCATGCCGGGGCCGCCGAGCTGGATCAGCAGCGAGCCGGCCGGGAACAGAATCTTCTTCGTCTGGGTTGCATCGATGCTGCCAAGGCCGCCGGCGATCATGATCGGCTTGTGATAGCCGCGCTGCACGGTGTCGACGTCGCTGGCGATCGCCTGCTCGTATTCGCGGAAGTAGCCCAGCAGGTTCGGACGGCCGAACTCGTTGTTGAACGCGGCGCCGCCGAGCGGGCCTTCGGTCATGATCTGCAGCGGGCTCGCGATGTGCGCCGGCTTGCCGTAGTGGCCTTCGTCCGGCCAGAGCTTCGACACGGTGAAGCCGGTCAGCCCGGCCTTGGGCTGGGAGCCGCGACCGGTGGCGCCCTCGTCCCGGATTTCGCCGCCGGCGCCGGTCGAGGCGCCTGGGAACGGCGAGATCGCCGTCGGATGGTTGTGCGTCTCCACCTTCATCAGGACATGGCTCAGCGCCTCTTCCTTGGCGTAGCCGCCTTCGCCGCGCGCCACGAAGCGCTCGATCTGCGTGCCCTCCATGATCGACGCGTTGTCCGCATAGGCCACCACCGTGTGCTGCGGGTTCTGCTTTTCGGTGTGGCGAATCATCCCGAACAGGCTCTGCGGCTGCGCCACGCCGTCGACCACGAAGTCGGCGTTGAAGATCTTGTGGCGGCAATGCTCGCTGTTGGCCTGCGCGAACATCATGAGTTCGACGTCGCTCGGGTTGCGGCAGAGCCGCGTGAACGCGGCCACCAGGTAGTCGATCTCGTCTTCGGCCAGCGCCAGCCCGAACTGGGTGTTGGCAGCAACCAGTGCGCCGCGGCCGCCGGCCAGCACGTCGACATGCGCCATCGCCTGGGCCGGCAGCTCGGCGAACAGCGAGGCGGCGCTCTCGAGCGTGGGCAGCACCGATTCGGTCATTCGGTCGTGCAGCAGCGTGGCCACGCCGACCAGTGCGTCCGCGTCAAGTGCCGGCGCTTTGCCCAGCAGCGGCTTCTTCAGCGACAGCTGGAACTCGGTGACGCGCTCGATGCGACGCACCGCGAAACCGCAGTTGTGGGCGATGTCGGTGGCCTTGGAGGCCCAGGGCGAGACGGTGCCGAGCCGCGGCGCCACGACGAGCGAGGCGCCGGCATGCGGCGCGGCGAAGGGCTCGCCGTAGCTCAGAAGCGCCTGCAACTGGGCTTGCCGGGCCGCGTCGGGTGCGGCATCGGTCGCAACCAGGTGCACGAAACGCGCCGAAACGCCGTCGATGCGCGCGTCGACCGCCTGCAGCCGCGGCAGCAGCTGACGCGCCCGGAAATCGCTGAGTGCGTCGCCGCCCTCGAAACGTGTCACGACAAGGGGATGGGGCGGAGTCACTGGCTGCGTCACGGGTCGGGATGGCCTCGAAGGCCGCGTTTGGAATGGGACTGAAAGGGAAACGGGGCGACTGGCCGCTGACTGGGGCCATCCGCATCAGCCGGCGATTTTAAACGGGCGCAATGGGATAATTCGGAGCTATGAGCATTACCTACAACGACGCCGAAGGCATCGCCGCGATGCGTCTGGTGGGCCGGCTGACCTCCGAGGTGCTGGACTACCTGACGCCGCTGATCAAGCCCGGTGTCACCACAAACGACATCGACCGCTGGGCCGCCGAGTACATGGTCAAGCAGGGCACCACCTCTGCCACGGTCGGCTACATGGGCGCCAGCAGCACCCCCTACCCGAAGTCGCTCTGCACTTCGGTCAACCACGTGGTGTGCCACGGCATTCCGAACGACAAGCCGCTCAAGAAGGGCGACATCCTCAATGTGGACGTCACCGTCATCAAGGACGGCTGGTTCGGCGACAACAGCCGCATGTACATCGTCGGCGACGCCTCGATCACGGCCAAGCGCCTGTGCAGCGTCACCTACGAGGCGATGTGGCACGGCATCCTGCAGGTGCGCCCCGGTGCGCACCTGGGCGACGTCGGCCATGCGATCCAGAAATTCGCGGAAGGCAATGGCTATTCGGTGGTGCGCGAGTTCTGCGGACATGGCGTCGGCCGCCATTTCCACGAAGAGCCACAGGTGCTGCACTACGGCCGCCCGGGCACGATGGAAGAGCTCAAGCCCGGCATGATCTTCACGATCGAGCCGATGATCAACGCGGGAAAGCGCGAGATCAAGGAAGACGCCAAGGGCGGCCAGTACGACGGCTGGACCATCGTCACGCGCGACCACTCGCTGTCGGCCCAATGGGAGCACTCGGTACTGGTCACCGAGACCGGCTATGAAGTGTTGACGCTGTCGGCCGGCAGCCCGCCCCTGCCCTCTTTCGTCGCCGCGACCCGAACTTGACCGGCGACACCTCGTCGTGATCGAAGCCGCCACGGTCGACGTTCCGATGCTGCGCGATGCGTACCGCGCGCACAAGAGGGCGCTGTTCGACACCCTGCGCTTCGCGCGCGCGCCCACGCGCAGCGTGCATGCGGTGCTGCGCCAGCTCGCAGCGCTGGCCGACGAAACCCTGTGCGCCCTGTGGAACGACGCCGGTTTTGGCAACCGGTTCGCGCTGGTGGCGGTCGGCGGCTTCGGTCGCGGCGAGCTGTTTCCCCACTCCGATGTCGACGTGCTGCTGCTGCTGCCCGAGCCGCACCCGGGCGACGTGGCGCCGGAACGCATCGAGGCCTTCATCGGCCATTGCTGGGACGCCGGGCTCGAGATCGGCTCCAGCGTGCGCACGCTCGACGAGTGCCTGGCCGAAGGCGCCAAGGATGTGACGGTGCAGACATCGCTGCTCGAGGCGCGCCTGGTCACCGGCGACAAGAAACTCTTCGCTGCGTTCCGCAAGCGCTTCCTGGCCGCGATCGACCCGCAGGCGTTCTTCCTCGCCAAGTCGCAGGAAATGCGGCACCGGCACCAGAAGTTCGAGAACACGCCCTATGCGCTCGAGCCCAACTGCAAGGAGTCGCCGGGCGGCCTGCGCGACCTCCAGGCCATCCTGTGGATGACCAAGGCCGCCGGCTTCGGCCAGCGCTGGGACGATCTGGCAAAGAATGGCCTGGCCACTGCGTTCGAGGTGCAGCAGATCAAGCGCAACGAGGCCCTCCTCTCGCTGATCCGCGCGCGGCTGCACGTCATTGCCAACCGGCGCGAAGACCGCCTGGTGTTCGACCTGCAGACCGCGGTGGCCGCCACCTTCGGCTACGAGGGCGAATCACAGCGCAAGGCCAGCGAGGCGCTGATGCGGCGCTACTACTGGGCCGCGAAGGCGGTGAGCCAGCTCAGCCACATCCTGCTGCTCAACATTTCCGAGCGGCTCCAGCCGCTGGGCGAAGAGCCGATGCGCATCAACGACCGTTTCTTCGAGAAGGCCGGCCTGATCGAAGTGCGCAGCGACGACCTGTACCTGCGCGACCCGCACGCGATCCTCGAGACCTTTCTGCTCTACCAGAAGACCATCGGCGTGAAGGGGCTGTCGGCCCGCACGCTGCGCGCGCTCTACAACGCGCGCCATGTGATGGACAGCAAGTTCCGCAACGACCGGGTGAACCACGTCACCTTCATGCGCATGCTGCTGGAGCCGCGCGGCATCACGCATGCGTTCCGGCTCATGAACGAGACCTCGGTGCTGGGCCGCTACCTGCGCGTGTTTCGCAGCATCGTGGGGCAGATGCAGCACGACCTGTTCCACGTGTACACGGTGGATCAGCACATCCTGATGGTGCTGCGCAACGTGCGGCGCTTCTTCATCGCCGAGCACGCGCACGAATACCCGTTCTGCTCGCAGCTGGCGGCCGGCTGGAACAAGCCCTGGATCCTGTACGTGGCGGCGCTGTTCCACGACATCGCCAAGGGCCGGGGCGGCGACCATTCGCGCCTGGGCGCTCTCGACGTGCGCCGCTTCTGCCGCCAGCACGAGATCGAGCGCGAAGACACCCGGCTGATCGAATTCCTGGTGGCCGAGCACCTGACCATGAGCACCGTGGCGCAAAAGCAGGATCTGAGCGACCCCGAAGTGATCGGCGCGTTTGCCAGGCGCGTCGGCAGCGAGCGCTATCTGACCGCGCTGTACCTGCTGACCATCGCCGACATCCGTGGCACCTCCCCGCGCGTGTGGAACGCGTGGAAAGGCAAGCTGCTCGAAGACCTCTACCGGGCCACCCTGCGCACGCTCGGCGGCAGCATGCCTGACGCCAGTGCCGAGATCGAGGCCCGCAAGCGCGATGCATTGGTGCAACTGGCGCTCTACGCACAGCCGACCGACGCGCACAAGGCGCTGTGGGACACGCTCGATGTCGGGTACTTCATGCGCCACGACTCCGGCGAGATCGCCTGGCACGCCAAGCAGCTGTCGCGCCGCGTTCCGCTGCCGGGCGTGCCGATCGACCCGAAGGCGGCAGCTTTGGTGCGGGCGCGGCTGTCGCCGGTCGGCGAAGGCCTGCAGGTGGTGGTCTACACGCCCGACCAAGCCGAGCTGTTCGCGCGCATCTGCGGCTACTTCGACCAGGCCTCGTTCAGCATCCTTGATGCCAAGGTACACACGACGACCAACGGCTATGCGCTCGACACCTTCCAGGTCATCACCACTTTCATTCCCGAGCACTACCGCGACCTGATCAGCATGGTCGAGTCGGGCCTGAGCAAGACGCTCGACGAGGCCGGCGCCCTGCCCCCGCCGAGCAAGGGCCGGGTGTCACGCCGGGTGCGTAGTTTCCCGATCAAGCCGCGCATCAGCCTGCTGCCGGACGAGAAGGCGCAGAGCTGGCTGCTCAACATCTCGGCCAGCGACCGTGCGGGCCTGCTCTATTCGGTGGCGCGCGTGCTGGCGCGGCATCACCTGAGCCTGCAACTCGCCAAGGTGACGACGCTGGGCGAACGGGTGGAAGACACGTTCCTGATCAGCGGACCGGAGTTGCAGGGGCAGCGCGCGCAACTGGCGATCGAGACCGAACTGATGGAAGCGCTAGCGCCCTGACGCGTTCGCCGGCCGCCTGCTCGGAAAATTGGGCGCCGACTCGTGGACAATCGCGCCTTTCTCAACTCACAGAAAAAGGTTCTGCTCATGATCCGCTCCGATGACACCGGCAAACTCGTCCTGCGCCTCGCGCTGGGTATCCTGATCCTGTTGCACGGCGTGGCCAAACTGAGCTCGGGCGTCGGCTTCGTGTCCAGCCAGTTGGTGGCGCACGGCCTGCCTGCTGCGCTGGCCTATCTGGTCTATATCGGCGAAATCATTGCGCCGGTGTTGATCATCGTCGGCATCTACACGCGGCCCGCGGCATGGGTCATGGTGATCAACATGCTGTTCGCGGTCGGACTGGTTCACATGAAGCAGCTGGCCATGCTCGACAAGAACGGCGGCTGGGCGCTCGAACTGCAGGGCATATTCCTGTTCGCCGCGCTGGCAGTCGCTTTTCTCGGTGCCGGTCGATTCAGCGTTGGCGGAACCTCGGGCAAGTACAACTGACACGACTGACGCTCAGTCGTCTGCGCTCGCGTCAAGGCCCGGGAACAGCACCTCGGTGAAGCCGAAGCGCGAGAAATCGCGCACCCGCATCGGGTACAGCTTGCCAACCAGATGATCGACCTCGTGCTGCACCACGCGGGCATGAAACCCGTCCACGGTGCGGTCGATCGGGTCGCCGTAGGGGTCGAAGCCGGTGTAGCGGATGTTCGCAAAGCGCGGCACCACGCCGCGCAATCCAGGCACCGACAGGCACCCCTCCCAGCCCTCTTCCTCTTCATCGCCCAGCGGGGTGATGACAGGGTTGAGCAGCACGGTGCGCGGCACGATTGGCGCGTCGGGATAGCGCGGATTCACGGTGTCGGTGCCGAAGATCACCAGTTGCTGGTCGACGCCGATCTGCGGTGCGGCAAGGCCGGCGCCGTTCACCGAATGCATGGTCTCGAACATGTCGCGCACCAGCATGTGCAGTTCGTCGGTGTCGAAGGCGGCGACCGGCTGCGCAATGCGCAGCAGCCTCGGGTCGCCCATCTTCAGGATCTCGCGAATGGTCATGGGGCCATTATCGCGAGCGCCTGGATCAAATGGGCCTCAGGGCCCGTCAGGTCTTTGCTGGCCGGAGCCGTTGCCGAGATTGGGCCGGCCGCCGCCGAAACGCGGCGGCTGCACGGCCGGGCCGGCTCGCCCGGCGCCTGGGCCCGGGACGAAACCAGGACGCGGGGCATAGCCCGGGCGCGGCGCGTAACCCGGACGAGGGCCATAACCGCCCCGTGGTCCGTAGTAGCCCGGTCGCGGGGCGTAGTAGCCCGGACGGCCGCCCCAATAGCGCGGGCCGGAGTCGACGCCGATACCCAGCACGACCGGCGGGCCGACTACCACTGGCGCGGGTTCAGCATAATAAGGCTGCGAATAGCCGACGTCGCCGTAATACGGGCCGGGAGCCACGCATCCGGTGAGCACCGTTGCGGCACCAACAGCGGCCAAAAGACCGAGCGAGCGAAGTGTGTTCATGGCAAAGACTCCTGTGTCACCCTGATAAACGGCCCACGGCGGGCCCTGTTGACTGCGCTTGTGTGAAGCCTCGTAACCTGCGGTAAGCGTCAGTCCGCGGCGGCAAGGAGCGCCAGCATCTGTGCCTCGTCGATCACCTCGACCCCCAGCTCCCGCGCCTTGTCTAGCTTGCTGCCGGCTTCGGCACCCGCCACGACATAGTTCGTCTTCTTGCTCACAGAGCCGGCCACCTTGGCACCGGCCGATTCCAGTTTGTCCTTCGCTTCGTCACGGCCGAGCGTAGGAAGAGTGCCGGTAATCACGAAAGTCTTACCCGCGAGCGGTTTGGGCGCACGCAAGGCCGGTTCGCTCTCTTCCCAGTGCAGGCCGCAGGCGCGCAATTGTTCGACCACCTCGCGGTTGTGCGGCTGCTCGAAGAACGTACGCAGGCTCTGCGCCACCACCGGGCCGACATCATTGACCTCCAGCAATTGCTCTTCGGTCGCGTCCATGATCGCGTCGAGCTTGCCGAAGTGCTTGGCCAGATCCTTCGCCGTGCTTTCACCCACGTGCCGGATACCGAGGCCGAACAGGAAGCGCGGCAAGGTCGTCTTCTTGGACTTTTCGAGCGCCGCCACGATGTTCTGCGCCGACTTCTCGGCCATGCGATCCAGCCCGACCAGGGTCGTGAAGCCCAGCTTGTAGAGGTCGGGCAAGGTGCGAATCAGGTTGGCGTCGACCAACTGCTCGACCAGCTTGTCGCCCAGGCCTTCGACCTCCACCGCGCGGCGCGCCGCGAAGTGCAGGATCGCCTCCTTGCGCTGTGCGCCGCAGAACAGGCCGCCGGTGCAGCGGTAGTCGGCCTCGCCCTCTTCGCGCACCGCGTCGGAACCGCAGACCGGGCACTTGCGCGGCATGGTGAACTGCGGGCCGCGTTGATCTTCGGCCCTGGCAAGGCTCGCGGGCGCCACGCCAACCACTTCGGGAATCACGTCGCCGGCACGCCGCACGATCACCGTGTCGCCGATGCGGACGTCCTTGCGCCGTGCCTCGTCTTCGTTGTGCAGCGTGGCATTGGTGACGGTCACCCCGCCCACGAACACCGGCGCCAGCTTGGCCACCGGCGTGAGCTTTCCAGTGCGGCCGACCTGCACCTCGATGGCCAGCACCTCAGTGAGCTGCTCCTGCGCCGGGTACTTGTGCGCCACGGCCCAGCGCGGCTCGCGCGAGACGAATCCGAGCTGGCGCTGCAGCGCGATGCTGTCGACCTTGTAGACCACGCCGTCGATGTCGTAGGGCAGCGCATCGCGCTGGCGGCCCGTTGCCTCGTGGAAGGCGATCAGCTCGGCGGCGCCGCTGGCCCGCGCCGTCTGCGCCGCAACCGGAAATCCCCATTCGGAAAACTGTTGCAGCCAGTCGAACTGTGTCGCGCAGTCGGGGCCGCGTTGCTCCGGCGGCGTGACCTCGCCCAGGCCGTAGGCAAAGAAGCTCAGCGGCCGCGCCGCCGCGATCGCCGGGTCGAGCTGGCGCACCGCACCGGCTGCCGCATTGCGCGGGTTGACAAACACCTTCTCGTTCTTCTGGCCCGCCGCGATCTTCTCGCGCTGGCGTTCGTTCAGTGCCTCGAACTGGTCGCGCCGCATGTACACCTCGCCCCGCACTTCGACCACCGGCGGCGCCTTGCCGTTGAGCCGCAACGGGATCTGCTGCAGGGTGCGGATGTTCTGCGTCACCTCCTCGCCGATCTCGCCGTCGCCACGCGTTGCGGCCTGCACCAGCACGCCGTCCTCGTAGCGCAGGTTCATCGCGAGGCCGTCGAACTTGAGTTCGCACACGTAGTCGATCGGCGGCGCGTCCTCGGCCAGGCCCAGTTCGCGCCGGACACGGGCATCGAAAGCGCTGGCGCCACTGGCCGTGATGTCGGTTTCGGTGCGGATCGACAGCATCGGCACCCGGTGCCGCACCTTGACGAAACCGTCCAGCACCTTGCCACCGACGCGCAGGGTCGGCGAATCGGGGGTGCGCAGTTCGGGATGTTCGGCTTCGATCGCCTGCAGACGCTGAAACAGCTTGTCGTACTCGGCATCGGGCAGTTCGGGCGTGTCGAGCACGTAATACAGGTGCGCGTGGCGCCGCAACTGCTCGCCCAATGCGGCGGCTTCGCGTGCCGCGTCTTCCGGCTTCGTCATCTGGTGTCTCCGGAAAGCGGTTAGCTGAACAACCGGCGCGCCAGCGGCGAGCCCGCCGCCAAGTCGCGCGAATCGAGCGTGTCGTAAAGCTGCTCGAGGTCGGCGCCGATCACGTCCATGGTTTCGTCGCGCAGCAACTGGCCGTCGCTGTCGGTCACCACGCCGTCCATCTCGCGCGCAAGCGCTGCGGCCACTTCACGCATGCGCTCGAACGGGCGCTCGCCGCGCTCGACCTGCGGCACGTCGAGGCTCAGCGTGAGTTCGCGGATGGCCGACTGGGCCGGGTCGTCGGCCAGCGCGGCCTGCGTATCGAACGACAGGCCCAGGATCGGCGGCATGCCCGGCTCGCCGGTCGGCAGCACCATGCGGCCGGGGATCATGCCCGCCACGAAACCGTGTCGGGCCGCGTTCTGCTGCACATAGCCAGGGCTCCAGGCGGCGTGCAGCGCACGCAGCACGAAGCCGAGCTGGGCGTCGTGCGAGCTGGCGAACTGGTCAAGCTCGCGCGCGCGCCCCACCTCGTCGAGCATCTCCGGGAACTCGGGGGCACCGTTGACCGTGTCCGCGAAGGCCTGCGCCTTGACGACGAACTCGGAGTATTCGATCTCGTTGAGCGCGCCGGTGCGGTTGGCGAGCTGGACGCCAACCTGGAACGCGCCATAGCGCTGGCCGGGTGCGGGCTGTTCCCATTCGCCCGTGTATTCGTTGAGGCCTTCGATCGCCACCGGTTTGCTGCCAGCGCGGCGGGTCGCAGGCATGGCCGCCAGTGCGGCGTCACCCGAGGCCAGGCCGTCGAGCGAAACGGGTGCGATCACGTCAATCAGCGGGTCGAGGCCGCCTCTGCGCTCGCCCGTGGGGAGCGCCAGCGCTGCAGGCGCCGGCAGATCGGGATCGAACAACGGCTCATGTCGCTCGTTGCCCGGCACCGAGTGCGGGTCGATGCGCAGCACCGGCTCCGAGCCGTCCGGCGGCGGCGACGCTTCGAGCGGCGCGGGCTGCGTGGCATCGGGCTGGCGCGGCGCGTTGCGGCGCGACATCCAGGCGTTGTAGCCAACGACCGTCGCAAGAACGAGTCCACCCAGAATCGCCAGTGCAACGGTCAAGTTGCTCATTGGAGAACCTCCGCAGTACGCGCTGCGGAGCAAGTTTGCCTGGGACGGCCCGGCGCGGCGCTCATGCCGCTTCTACCAGCGACTTCGCGGCCTCCATGTCCACCGCCACGATGCGCGAAACGCCCTGCTCCTGCATCGTCACGCCGATGAGCTGCTCGGCCATCTCCATTGCGATCTTGTTGTGGCTGATGAAGAGGAACTGGGTTTCGCGGCTCATGGCGGTCACGAGTTTGGCATAGCGCTCGGTGTTGGCGTCGTCCAGCGGCGCGTCGACTTCGTCCAGCAGGCAGAAAGGGGCCGGGTTCAGCTGGAAGATCGCGAACACCAGCGCGATGGCGGTCAGGGCCTTCTCGCCACCCGACAGCAGGTGGATCGTCTGGTTCTTCTTGCCGGGCGGCTGTGCCATCACCTGCACGCCGGAATCCAGGATCTCGTCGCCGGTCATCATGAGCTTGGCGGTGCCGCCGCCGAACAGCTCGGGGAACATGCGGCTGAAATGTTCGTTGACGATCTTGAAGGTGCCGCCCAGCAACTCGCGCGTTTCGCCGTCGATCTTGCGGATCGCGTCTTCCAGCGTGCCGATGGCTTCGTTCAGGTCGGCGGACTGGGCGTCGAGGAACGTCTTGCGCTCGCTGGCGATTGCAAGCTCATCGAGCGCAGCCAGATTGACCGCGCCGAGCGATGCCACTTCGCGGTTCAGACGGTCGATCTCGCTCTGCAGGCCAGTCAGGCGCACCTTGTCGGTTTCGA
>JBDUCH010000441.1:0-3144 GCA_040003555.1 Variovorax sp.
GCCCTGGGGGCCGGCAGCTCCTGCGGCTGCAACTGCACTGCCGATGCCACCACCGCGCGGAACTGCTTGAGGTCGACCGGTTTGGTCAGATAGTCGAAGGCGCCGGCCTTCAGTGCCTCGACTGCGTTCTCGGCGGAGCCATATGCGGTCATCACCACGCAGCGCTCGCTGCGCTGGTCTTTCTGGATGCGCTGCAGGATCTCCATGCCGAGGCCGTCAGGTAGCCGCATGTCGGTGATGACGGCATCGAAGCGGCCGGCATCGAGGTGTTGCCAGGCTTCCGACACGCTGCCCGCGGCCTCGACGCGATAGCCCTCGCGCAGCAGCGTCAGCTCGTACAGCGTGCGCAAATCGGGCTCGTCGTCGACGACGAGGATCTGCGCTGGCTTGTTCGTAGAAGGGGGGGGAGTGCTCACGCCGCTATTGTGTCAGCCGGGCTTCGACGCCGGCGAAGGTGACGAAGAATTCATTGCCCTCGGGCCCCGCCGCCGACAGCGAGCGCCGTTCGTAGCCGATCGTGGCGCCGTGCCGTTCGCAGAGTTCGCGGCAGATGAACAGGCCCAATCCGCTCGATCGGCTTTCGGAAGAGAAAAACGGCTCGAACAGATGGCGCTGCACGCCCGGCTCCAGCGGCGCGCCATCGCTCCAAACCTGCAGCGTCGAACGGCCGCCGGGTTCGACCTCGGTCGCGACCTGGATCGAGCCCTCGCGGTCGCCCGCATAGCGCGCCGCGTTGTCGAGCAGGTTGACCAGGATGCGGCGCAGGTGCTCGACCTCGAAGCGCACGTCGCACCCGACCGCGTCGAGCACCAGCAGCACACCCTGCCGCTGCGACTGGCGCACCCACTCCTCGGCCAGCGTGCGAACGGTGCTGTCGAGCGCCACCATGTCGCCGAGCGGCAGGACGCGCTGCTGGCGGGCGCGCGACACGTCGAGCACGTCGTCGACGATGCGGGCGAGCCGCTGTGCGTTCTGCTGCACCATCGCGGTGAGCTGGCGGTGCGCCGGGTCAACCAGGTCTTCGCCGAGCAGGGCGCTGGCCTGGGTGATCGCGGCCAGCGGATTGCGGATCTCGTGCGCGACCGCGGCTGACATGCGACCCATGGCCGCGAGCTTTTCGGTGCGGATGCGCGCTTCGAGTTCGCGCAGATCCTGCAGGAACATCACGCACAGGCTTTCGATGCGCCGGTCGTTGTCGGGCGTCAGGCGCGTGCGCACGCGCACCTCGCGCGGTGCGCCCTGCGCCTGGGCGATCGGCATTTCCTTCGACTGCGGCGCGCGCCGCGAGAAGGTCTTGCCGGCCACCCTTGCAAGCGGATGCCAGGCCGGATGTGCGTCGAGCGGAAAGGGCAACGCCAAACCGGCCAGCCCGCGGCCAAGGATCGCATCGGCAGCCGGGTTGGCCGCATGCACGCGGCCCGCGGCATCGATCACCAGCACGCCTTCACTCAGCGTTTCGATCACGAGGTCGTTCACCTGCGCATGCATTTGCGCGGTGCTGCGGCTGCGCAGTGCCAGCGCTTCTTCGCGCGCCAGCCGCAGGGCGAGCTGGTGCGCCAGCAGCGCCACCACGAACAGGCCGGTGCCGGTGAGCGCTGCCTGCAGGAAGCGCGTCGACGGGTCGACCGCCTGCGACAGCCACTGCCAGCCGGCGTCGCCGAGCAGCAGCAGCGTGACCGCGGCGGTGGTGCCGAGGCCGACCGACACGGTGCCCAGCACCGCGCCCATCAGCACCGGCAGCGCGAACAGCGGCGTGTAGTTGATGCTGCCGGCCTGCACCAGTTGCAGCACCGTGAAGGTGGCCAGATCGATGCCGATCGAGGCGAGCCACGCGCTGCCGAAGCCGCGGATGGGTGGCCGGAAACGCACATAGCGCGTGCCGGCCAGCGCGGCGACGAGGTAGGCCCCCGAAAGCACCAGCGCGGTGGGGTGCAGCGACTGGCTGATGCCGAAGCTCACACCCTGCAGCAGCACCAGCACGAGGCCGACGAAGCTGCGCGCCGTCATGAAGCCGCGCCAGAGCCGTTGCAGGGCAGGACTGTCGGGTTGGGGCTTGTATTCGAGGCCGCCCCATTCGCTGCCCGGTTCGCCGCGCGACCAAAGCAGGGGGGATGTCATCGTGCGCCGGCCTCCCGGTGCGCAGTGCTGCAAAACACCTTGTCGCCGGGACCGGCGATCGCGTCGCTCGCTGGCAGATGCAGGCCGCAATGCGCGCAGCGCAGCATCGTCTGGGGTTCGCCGACCTTCGGTGGAGCGGCCTGCGGCGGTCGTGCTTCTTCCATTTCCTCGCGCCGGTTGCGGCGCCAGAGCCAGATCGCCACAGCGACCACGAGGAGCACGATCAGGTATTTCATGCGGTGCGGCCCAGCACGACTTCGAGCACGAAGCGCGAGCCCACATAGGCCAGCAGCAGCAGCGCTGCGCCGGCGTAGAGCACGCGCCGCGCGGTGCGCCCGCGCCAGCCGAAGCGGGCGCGTCCGATCAGCAGCACCGCGAAAGTCAGCCAGGCCAGCATCGAAAACACGGTCTTGTGATCCCAGCGCCAGGCGCGGCCGTACAGCGTCTCACTGAACAGCATGCCGGCCAGCAGGGTGGCCGACAGCAACACGAAGCCGGCCGTGATGAAGCGGAAAGTGAGGCGCTCCAGCGTGAGCAGCGGAAGGCCGGTCTGCGTTTCGGCGGCCAGCCGCATCTGTTTTTCGGTGCGGGTCATGATCCAGGCGTGCACCACGGCCGCGCCGAACAAGCCGTACGATGCCAGCGCCAGCGCGATGTGCAACGGCAGCCAGGGGGAACTTCCCACATCCAGTGGCGTGCCCTGGAACTTTGCCGCCAGCAATGCCGCACCGCCGCCGAGCACCGCCAGCACGCGCCGAACCGTCAATTGGGGATACAGGCGGCTTTCGATCGCATAGACCGTCAATACCAGCCAGGCGGTGACGGAGATGGCCGGCGCAAAGCCGAACTGCTTGAGCCCGATCAGCTCCCACGCCAACGCAACCCCGTGCAGCAACCAGGCCAGCCCCAGCAGCCACTGCGTGACCGACCGGCCCAGGCGGGGCGCCGCGACGGCAGTCACGCCATAGGCTGCGGCGGTGGCGATACCCAGTGCCACGCCGAGCGGGGAGGGGCTCGCTAAAATCA
>JBDUCH010000123.1:0-10565 GCA_040003555.1 Variovorax sp.
GGTGCAGACCTCGCCCTGGTTGAAGGCAAACAGCACCAGGCCTTCGATGGCCTTGTCGAAAAAGTCGTCGTCGGCATCGGCGATGTCTTCGAAGAAGATGTTGGGGCTCTTGCCGCCGAGCTCCAGCGTGGCCGGGATGAGGTTGCCGGCCGCAGCCTGCGCGATGACGCGGCCGGTGGCGGTGGAGCCGGTGAACGCGATCTTGGCGATGCGCTTGCTGCCGGCCAGCGCCATGCCCGCTTCGCGGCCGTAACCGTTGACGATATTGAGTACGCCCGGCGGCAGCAGGTCGGCGATCAGCTCGGCCATCACCAGGATGCTGACAGGCGTCGATTCGGCGGGCTTGAGCACCACGCAGTTGCCCGCGGCGATGGCCGGTGCCAGCTTCCAGGCGGCCATCAGGATCGGAAAGTTCCAGGGAATGATCAGGCCCACCACGCCCAGCGGCTCGTGGAAATGGTAGGCGATGGTGTTCTCGTCGATCTCGCTCAGCGCGCCTTCCTGCGCGCGCAGGCAGCCGGCGAAATAGCGGAAGTGGTCGATGGTCAGCGGAATGTCGGCGTTGAGCGTCTCGCGGATCGGCTTGCCGTTGTCCACCGTCTCGACATAGGCGAGCAGCTCGAGGTTCTGCTCCAGCCGATCGGCGATCTGCAGCAGCACGCGGGCCCGTTCGCCGGGCGCGGTGCGGCCCCAGCCATCGGCCGCGGCGTGGGCCGCATCGAGGGCGAGTTCGATGTCCTCCGCAGTCGAGCGGGCGGCACGGGTGAAGGGCGTGCCCGTGATCGGCGTGATCACGTCGAAGTACTCGCCCTTCACTGGTGACACGAACTTGCCGTTGATGAAGTTGTCGTAGGCAGGCTTGAAGTCGATCTTGGCACCCGGGGTATTGGGGCTGGCGTATTGCATGGTCTCTTGTCTCCGTCCGGTAGGGGTGGAATGGGAGCCGCGCAAACCGGATGCTGTGCGGATCCGGACGTTCCGCATCGCACGTGGCGTGCCAGTCCGGTTTGGCCGCCATTTCACTGATCTGGCGCAAGAACCACGTCAGATCCATGTTCCAGACTGCGCCAGGGGTGCCATGCGGTGAACACCTGTCACGAAACAGGACAGTCGGGTGCCGCATCGGCGCTCAACCAGGAGACAAGATGCATGCTCACTCTCTCGCCACGCGCGCGCCGGGCTCGCGCCTGCGCGAAGCGCGCCGCCAACTGCTGACTGCCGGTGAGGTCGCGGACGGCCTGATCGAGGCCTCGCTGCGCCAGAGCTGGGAACGCAGCCGCGGGTTCGGTCTGGTTCCGGCCGGCCGCGTACCGGGTGCACCGCATGCCTCCGCGGCGCAACTGGCACGGGCACTGGATCGGCAGCGTGAGCTGGCGTCGCATGCCCAGCCGGTGATGGAATTCCTGTTCGAGCAGATGCGTGACACCGGCAGCATGGTCATCCTTGCCGATGCGCAAGGCACGCTGCTGCGGGCCATGGGCGATGCCGGCTTCGCAAGCCGTGCCCAGCGCGTGGCGCTGCGCCCGGGTGCCAACTGGCACGAACAGTGGCGCGGCACCAATGCCATCGGCACCGCGCTGACCGATGGCGCACCGGTGGTGGTACACGGCGGCGAGCACTACCTCGAGCGCAATTGTTTCCTCGCCTGCACGGCCGCGCCGATCATCGATCCCGGCGGCCGCGTGCTCGGCGTGCTGGACATCTCGGGCGACCAGCGCAGCTTCCATCCGCATACGCTGGGCCTGGTGCGCCTGGCAGCCCGCACGATCGAGCAGAAGCTGTTCGACGCGCGCCACGCCACGAGCCTGCGCCTGCGGCTGCATGCGCAGCCCGAGGGCATCGGCAGCGTGGCGGAAGGTCTTCTGGCGCTGTCCGACGATGGCTGGCTCATCGGGGCCAATGCGGCGGCATTGGAGATGCTCGGGCTCTCGCGCGCCGACGTGGGGGCGAGCACGATCGATCGGGTGCTGCAGCTGGACATGGCAACGCTTTGCGCATGGTGCCGCCAACCGGCCGGCGCGCCGCGGGCGGTGCGCCGTCATGACGCAAGCGTGCTCTGGGCCCGGGTGGAGGCGAGCCGCGGCGTCCTGGCGGCAAGCCACGGCAGCCCCGCAGTCCGGTTTCAGGCGGCGGCGCATGCCGATGCGCTGGCGGCGCTGGACACCGGCGATCTGGCCCTGCAGACGGCGATCGGCCGGGCGCGGCGTGTGATGGACAAGCCGATCTCGCTGCTCCTGCAAGGCGAGTCCGGCGTCGGCAAGGAGGTGTTCGCCCGGGCCATTCATGCGAGCGGAATGCGTCGTGAGGGGCCGTTTGTCGCGGTCAATTGCGCTGCACTGCCCGAGACCATGATCGAGGCCGAACTCTTCGGCTACCGCCCAGGCGCCTTCACGGGGGCGAGCCGCGATGGCGCGCCGGGCCGCATCCGCGAGGCCCATGGTGGCACGCTGCTTCTCGACGAGATCGGCGACATGCCCCTTGTGTTGCAAACGCGGCTGCTTCGTGTCCTGCAGGATCGCCAGGTGATTCCGCTGGGCGGCGGCAAGCCGGTGGCGGTGGACTTCCGGCTTGTTTGCGCCACCCACCGCAACATGCGCGCCGAGATCGATGCCGGGCGCTTTCGGGAAGATCTGTACTACCGGCTGAACGGCCTGGCGCTGCAGCTGCCGCCGCTGCGCGAGCGACAGGACAAGCGGCAGATGGTGGCCCGCATGCTGCGCGACATCCTTCCCGATCGCGAACTCCAGCTCGCGCCCGATCTGGCCAGCGCCATTGCGCGCTATCGCTGGCCGGGCAACCTTCGCCAGCTGAACGGCGCGCTGTGCACTGCGTGTGCCCTGCTGGACGACAGCGAGGCGATGATCGACTGGGTTCACTTGCCCGATGAGTTGGTCGAGGACCTGCGTGGCGCTCCGGCGGTGCGCGAGGCGATCGACGACGTTGTCGACCTGCGGGCCCAGGCGGCCCGCACGCTGAAGCAGGTCATGCAGTCCAGTGGCGGCAACATCTCCGAAGCGGCCCGCTGCCTGGGCATCAGCCGCAATACGCTCTACCGCAAGCTGCGTGGGCTCCCCAGTTCGGAGACATAGCGCTCGAGGCCGGGGCGCAACCGGTCGGCCTTGTGGGCCAGCACGGTGCCCACGCTGATGAAGCAGAGCGGCTCCTCGTGTTCGTCTACGGTGAACAGCGCGCGCAATGCGGGCGACTGCAGCGCCTTGCCGGTGGTCAGCGCCGAGCCGTAGCCCAGCGCCGTTGCGGTCAGCAGCATGTTCTGGATGGCGCAGCCGGCCGACACGATCCGCTCGGTGGCTGGAATCTCCGGGTTGCCGGGCCCCAGCCGCGCGATTGCCAGCATCAGGACCGGCGCGCGAAAAGCCTTCTCGCGCGCCTTGCCGCGCTGCTCGGGCGTGGCTGCGGCATCGCGTTCATGCAGCGATTGTGCGAAGACTTCTGCCAGCCGCTCGCGTTGCGGCGGCGGAACGATGACGAAGCGCCATGGCACCAGCGCGCCGTGGTCGGGCGCCGCAGCCGCGGCGCCGAGGATCTGCTCGAGTTCCGATTGCGCAGGGCCCGGCGTGCCGAGCCGCTTGGGCAGCACGGTGCGGCGCGCGTGCAGCAATGCTGCCAATTGCCAGCCGGTGACTGGCGGATCTGCCAGCACGGCCGTCGAGTTCATCCGCAACTTCCGATGTACCCGCACTGTGTGCAGTAGTTGCAGCCGTCCTTGCGAATCATGGCGTGGGCGCCGCATTCCGGGCACTTGGCGCCCATCAAGGGGGAGGGCGCGACGATCCGCGTCGCAATGTCCGGCGCCGCTGGCACCGAGCCGCTTCGCTTCGCGATCAGTTGCTGAATGGCGTACGCGATGGCGCCGACTTCGGAGTCGTGCCACATGGGCACCTGGTTGCCATCGGCCTTCACGTGGCTGCCCAGACGCACCGGGCCACGGTCCCAGGCCACCTTGCGCATGTCGGCGAGCGCGCGTTCGAGGAAGCCCCCGCGCGCGGCCAGCGACAGCAGCCGCATGCTCGCGGTGATCCATTGTTGCGATTCGCCGCTCTGGCCCACCGGCATGAAGAACTCGATGGCCCGTTCCCGCCCGTCGGCCAGCGGCAGGAAGGACACCACCAGATAGAGCGCCTGCCGGCCCTGCTGCGTCCAGTACTCGATCTTCTCGGCGCTCGCATTCAGGGCACCCGTCGGGCGGCTCTCGATCATCGCGCGCATCGGGTCGGCCGCGGCGTTGTCAATGCGCGAGGCCGTGCCTTCCTTGGTCGTCGGCGTGGGCTCCAGCACCGATCCGAGGATGCTGTTGGGCCGGTAGGTGGCCAGTCCCTTCAGGTTGGCCGCCCACGCCTGCTGGTAGAGCCCCTTGAAGTCCTCATACGGGCAATCGACCGGCACGTTGACTGTCTTCGAGATGGCGGTGTCGACGAAGGGCTGCACCGCTTCCATCATGGCCAGATGGCCGGCCGCGGGCATCGACAGGGCCGAGACGAAGTAGGCAGGCAACGCTTCGGTGTCCCCGCCCAGGGCGCGGTACAGGCGCCAGGCATGGTCTTCAACGTCGTACTCGGAGGTGCTGCCGTCGGCTTCGCGCTTCTTGCGCCGGTAAGTCCAGGAGAACGCCGGCTCGATGCCGTTCGAGGCGTTGTCGGCGAACGCCAGGCTCACGGTGCCGGTCGGCGCGATCGACACCAGGTGGCTGTTGCGGATGCCGTGCATGCGGATCTGCTCCTGCAATGCCTGGTCCAGCCGGCTGGCGAAGGTGCCGCGCGCGAGGTAGCGCTCGGCATCGAAAAGAGGGAACGCACCCTTCTCGCGCGCCAGCGCCACCGAGGCGGCGTAAGCAGCGTCGCGCAGGCTGCGTGCAATGCGCACCGCCATGGCGCGGCCCTCGGGCTGGTCATAGCGCAGGCACAGCATCGCCAGCGTGTTGCCCAGACCCGTAAAGCCCACGCCGATGCGGCGCTTGGCCATGGCTTCGGCGCGCTGCTGCGGCAGCGGCCAGAAAGTGATGTCCAGCACGTTGTCGAGTGCCCGAACCTGGAGCGCGACGGTTTCGCTGAACCGCTCGAAATCGAACTGCGCCGCGCCGCCGATCCCGAACGGGTGGTCCACGAAGCGCGGCAGGATGATCGGCCCCAGGTCGCAGCAGCCGTAGGGCGGCAACGGCTGCTCGCCGCAGGGATTCGTCGCCTCGATGTGCTCGCAGTAGCGCAGGTTGTTGTCGTTGTTGATGGTGTCGGTGAACAGGATCCCCGGTTCAGCGAAGTCGTAGGCCGAACGCATGACCGTGTCCCAGAGTTCGCGCGCCGGCAGGCGCCGGTAGACCCAGCTGCCGTCGATGGCCTGCGTAGCGCCCCGCGCGATCAGTTCGGCCCCCGGCCTGGCGCTGTGCACCAGCGCCCATTCCTCGTCGGCCGCCAGCGCGCGCATGAAGGTGTCGCCAACCGCGACGGACACGTTGAAGTTGTTCCAGCGGCCCGGGGTGCGCTTGGCGGTGATGAATTCCAGCACGTCGGGGTGGTCGATGCGCAGCACGCCCATCTGCGCGCCGCGGCGCGCACCGGCGCTCTCGACGGTAGAGCACGACCGGTCGAACACGTCGATGTAGCTGCACGGGCCCGAGGCCAGTGAAGCGGTGGCGCGCACCTGCGCACCGCGCGGCCGGATGCGGGAGAAGTCATAGCCGACCCCGCCGCCACGGCGCATGGTTTCCGCGGCCTCGCGCAGTGCCTCGTAGATGCCGGCATAGCCGGCCCCGTCCTGGCCCTGGATGCAGTCGCCGACCGGCTGCACGAAACAATTGATCAGCGTGGCATCGAGGTCGGTGCCTGCCGCACTCATGATGCGCCCGGCCCCGATGGCCCCGGCGCGCAGGTTGGCAAGAAAGCGCGCCTGCCATTGCGCACGCTCGCCTTCGGCCTCCACCGACGCCAGCGCCTGTGCGACGCGCGCAAACAGATCCTCGGCCTCGTTCTCGCCGGGCTTGAGGTACTTTTCACGCAGCACGTCGCGGCTGATGGGCTGCACGGGCAATAGCGAACTCAGAACAGCGTCATCGCGCTTCATGCTTCGGTCTTTCTAGATGATTCGGGAGAAGCGGGCGCGCTTGCGGTCCGTTTGCAGATAGCGGTCGAACACCATCGCCACCGCCCGAACGAAGAACCAGCCTTTGTCGGTGACCGCGAGATCGCGGTCGGTGAGGCGAACCAGGCCGTCTGCTTCCATCTGGCGGAGCGCGGTGAGTTCGGACGCGAAGTAGTCACCAAAGCTGATCAGATGGGCAATGTCGACCGACTCGAAGTCGACATACCCCTGGCACATGATGGCCATGATCACCGCGCGGCGCAGCACGTCGTCGCGCGACAGCGCGAGCCCGCGCACCACCGGCAGCCGCCCTTGATCGAGGTGGTCGTAGTAGTCCTCGAGGGTCTTCGCGTTCTGGCTGTACGTGCCGCCAACCTTGCCGATCGCCGACACGCCCAGCGCGACAAGGTCGCAGTCCGGCTGCGTGCTGTAGCCCTGGAAATTGCGGTGCAGCCGGCCTTGTCGCTTGGCGACAGCCAGGCCGTCGTCCGGCAACGCGAAGTGATCCATGCCGATGTAGATGTAGCCTGCGGCGGTGAGGGCGGCGATGGAGCGCGACAGCATCTCGATCTTCGTGGCGGCGTAGGGCAACTCGCTGTCGGCGATCCGGCGCTGCGCCTTGAACCTCTCGGGCAGGTGCGCATAGGCATAGAGGGCGATGCGATCGGGCCGCAGGTCGCAGATCTGCGCCAGGGTGCGGTCGAACGAGGCGACGCTTTGCCGCGGCAGCCCGTAGATCAGGTCGACGTTGATGGACTGGAACTGCAGCTTGCGCGCCGACGCGACGAGATCGAATACCTGTTGTGCCGGCTGGATGCGATGCACCGCTTGCTGGACGTCGGGGTCGAAATCCTGAACACCGAAGCTCAGGCGATTGAAGCCCAATCGGGCCAGGTGGGCCAAGCGGTTCGCGTCGACCGTGCGTGGATCGATCTCGATGGCGTACTCGCCGCTTGGTGCAAACGAAAAGGCTTCGCGCAGCATCCGCATCAGGTCGGTCAGCCCTTCATCGCTCAGGAAGGTCGGCGACCCGCCGCCGAGGTGCAGCTGGCTCACCGGCGTCTGTGCGCCCAGCTGCGCCACGTGCAGGGCGATTTCCTTTTCCAGGTAGCCAAGGTACTCACGTCCCCGCGAGGCATGCCGCGTGATGATCTTGTTGCATCCGCAGTAGTAGCACAGCGATGCGCAGAACGGAATGTGAACGTAGAGGGAGATGGGCGTCATGCCGGGGCCGAGGCCCAGCTTTCGCTGACGCGCCGCGGCAGCGTAGTCGGCCGGGCCGAACGCCTCAACAAAGCGATCCGCAGTGGGATACGAGGTGTAACGGGGGCCGGGCACGTCGAAACGGGCCAGCGCGTCGGCGAAGTCCGGAGCCTGCGGGGTTGTGGGGGGTGGGGCCAGGGCAGTGGTCATCATTTCCGGGGGTGAGCTTCTGCAGCGTAGCCCCGTGGGATACCCGGTGCTTGATTTGGATCAACCAAGTACCCGGTTCCGAACGCAGAATGCGGCATGCAAACGGAAGAACGCGATTGACTGCCGCCGAGCTGGCCGCTGGCGCGAGCAGCGACCACATTCGTTCGACGACCAGATCCAGGCAATGGACTCTTGGCGCCAAGCTGGCGCTGGTCGCCATGCCGTGCCTGCTGGCATGCCTGTGCGCAATTGCCGTGCTGGTCTACATGTCATGGCAGATCGAGGGCGGCGCCGCCGCAGTCAACGAAGCGGGCCGCATGCGCATGCAAACCTATCGGATGGTGCTGTCGGCGGGTGCGGCCGATGCGCAGGTTCTGTCCCGGCAGGTGGCCGAGTTCGAGCGCAGTCTCCAGGTGCTGCGCAGCGGCGACGCCGAACGGCCGCTGTTCGTGCCCTGGGACGACACCGCGCGCCAGCGCTTCGCCGTCGTCGAGCGCGACTGGATCGCCCTTCGCGGCCGCTTGGCCGATTCAACGCTGCCTGGCGTGGCGGCAACGTCCCGCCTCGGCGATGACGCCGCCGCGGTCACCTTGAACATCGATGCATTCGTCGCCGGCATCGAAGGCCACTTGTCCCGGTGGACTGCACTCATGCACTTGCTGCAGGTCGCGATGATGGGCGTCGCGCTCATCGGCGCGGCGGTGCTGATCCATACCGGGTTTCGCTTCGTGCTGGAACCGTTGAGCGCGCTCAAGCGGGCGATCCAGCGCCTCCAGGATGGCGATCTCGGCGCCCGCGTCGAAC
The DNA here is from genome assembly GCA_040003555.1 of Variovorax sp. GTDB lineage: Bacteria > Pseudomonadota > Gammaproteobacteria > Burkholderiales > Burkholderiaceae_C > Variovorax. The sequence continues at coordinate 8,311 of JBDUCH010000123.1, forward strand.
GCGCCAGCACGGACGAGTTCGGAACCCTGGCAGAGGGATTCAACGACATGGCCAGGCAACTGCAGTCCATGTACCGCGATCTGGAAAGCCGGGTGCAGAAGAAGACGGCGCAGCTGGAGGAGGAGCGTGGCCGGCTGGAATGCCTCTACGAGGTCACCACGCTGGTCGCCAAGGCCGCGACGCTCGACAAACTGGCGCAGGGGTTCACGAAGAGCATTGCCCGGATTGCGCGCGCCGACGGCGTCGCCCTGCGCTGGTCGGACGAGGCAAACCGCCGCTACATGATGCTGGCCTCGCAGGGCCTGCCGCAGGCGATGTCCGATGCCGAACATTGCCTCGAGGCCGGCGAGTGCCATTGCGGCTCGCCGCTCGCGTCGCCGGGCGCGCGCGTGATCTCGATCCGCGCCATGCTGCCGGCTCGAACGCGCCATTGCGCGCAGGCCGGCTTCGAGACCGTGGTGTCCATTCCGATCAGGCTGCATGAGCGGCTGATGGGTGAGGTCGATCTGTTCTTCCACGCCCGGATCACCATCTCCGAAGCCGAGCGCTCGCTGTTCGAATCGCTCACGGTTCATCTCGCCGGCGCCATGGAGAACCTGCGCCTCGATTCGCTCGGGCTGGAGGCTGCGATCTCGCAGGAGCGTGGCTTCCTCGCGCGCGAACTGCACGACTCGATCGCCCAGTCGCTCGCGTTCCTGAAGATCCAGGTGCAGCTGATGCGCGACGCGATTACCGACGGCGACGATCGGCAGATCCAGCACGTGCTGGGCGAGATCGACGTCGGCGTGCGCGAGAGCTACGGGGACGTGCGGGAGCTGCTGCTGCACTTTCGAACCCGGGCCAACGGCGAGGACATCGAGCCGGCACTCCTCACGACACTGCGGAAGTTCGAGCACCAGAGCGGCCTGAAGGCGAGCCTCCAGATGCTCGGCCAGGGCATGCCGATGCGCCCGGACACGCAGATCCAGGTGCTGCACATCGTGCAGGAGGCGCTGTCGAACGTTCGCAAGCACGCGCGTGCCAGCCAGGTGTGGCTGGACGTGCAGCAGGCGCCGCAGTGGCGGCTCGAGGTGCGCGACGATGGCGTCGGGTTTGCCGACGGCAACGGCGTTCCCGACGAAACCCACGTGGGCCTGCGCATCATGGCGGAGCGCGCCGAGCGCCTGGGTGCGCAGCTCGACGTGTTGTCCACGCCCGGCCGCGGCACCTCGGTCGTCCTGACCCTGCCGATGACGTCGAGCGCCGGTGGCGCGGTGGCGGCGCCGCAATACCAGGCCGCCTGAATGCCCACCACCCATCGGCCTTCGGCCATCCGCATCCTGGTGGTCGATGACCACACGTTGTTCCGGCGCGGGTTGACGGCATTGCTGCAGCGCGATCCGGAGTTCGAGGTCGTCGGCGATGCCGGCGACGCGGGCGAGGCGCAGCGCCGTGCGCAGGAGTTGAAGCCCGACGTGATCCTGCTCGACAACCACCTGCCGGGCGTCACGGGCGTAGATGCCTTGCCGGCACTGCGCGAAGCCGCGCCCGCGGCACGGGTGCTGATGCTGACGGTGAGCGAAGACGAACGCGACCTTGCGGGTGCGCTGCGCGGCGGCGCGAGCGGCTATCTGCTCAAGACCATCGAGGGCCATGCGCTCTCCGCGGCGATCCGTCGTGCCATGCGTGGCGAATGCATCGTGGCCGAAGAGATGACCGGCAAGCTGGTCGCGGCCTACCGCGGTGCCGCCGCGCCGCGGCCCGCCCCGCTGGTCGAGCCCGCAGCGCCGGCGTCGCCGCTGCACGCGCTGTCGCCACGCGAGCAGGACATCCTGCGCGGCGTCGCGCATGGGCAGGGCAACAAGGAGATCGCTCGCTCGCTGGGAATTGCCGAAACCACGGTGAAGATCCATGTGCAGCACATCCTGCGCAAGCTCGACGTGAGCTCGCGCGTGCATGCCGCCGTTATCGCAGTCGAGCACGGCCTGGGTTGACCCAGCGCAAGCGCGCGCCGTTTTCCCACGCCGCTAGTTCTTCGTGAGGATGCCGGCGTCTGGCCGCATCGTTCTTGTGCCGCCTCGCGGCCCTCCTACCGAAGGATGCCGCAAAGTTCCGGCAATTCCTAAAGTCGGTTCATGAGCAACGAGCGGACTTTGTCATGAGCAAGAAGAGCCAGGCACTGGCGGTGCTGATGGTCAGCACGCTGGCATTCACGGTGTGCTTCATGGTGTGGATGATGTTCGGCGTGATCGGCATCCCGATCAAGAAGACGCTGG
>JBDUCH010000124.1:0-10545 GCA_040003555.1 Variovorax sp.
TCATGCTGGCGAGCTCGCCCTTGCTGGTGCGCTCGTTGCCCTTGACCTGCTCGGCGGCAGCGTTGTCCATGTAGGCGCGGAAGGTCGAGACCTCGATCACTTCATGCTCGCGACCACGGCCGTAGACCACATGGACGATGCGAAAGCGCCGTCCGATGATGAAGGCGCGCCGGAACAAGCCCTTGACCTGCTCGGGCGTGGCGTTGGTTGCCACGTCGAAATCCTTCGGCCGCAGCCCCAGCAGCAGATCGCGCACCGCGCCACCCACCACGTAGGCCTCGAAACCGGCCTGCTGCAGCGTGGTGACCACGTTTTTCGCACGATCGTCGACCAGCGCCGGGTCAATGCCGTGCACCGAGGCGGCAACCTCCTGGCGTTTGCCGAAGCGCGGTGCTGCGGTCGATTTTCCGAGCAGTTTGTCGATGAATTTCTTGATCATTGGAGTTCTTCGGCGCAACCGCGCCCTTTATTCATTTTCGAGCATGGCCCGAATCAACGGAATCGTGATGGCACGCTGGGCGCGCAGCGCGAAGCCATCAAGCTGGTTGAGCAGCTCCATCAGGCTGCCCAGATCGCGGCTGAAGCGGTGCAGCATGTAGTCGAGCACATCGTCCGACAGCATCACGCCGCGCGCGTCGGCCGCCTGGCGCAGCACCGCACGCCGCTCGGTTTCGCTCAGCAGGTGCAACTGGAACACATGGCCCCAGCCGAGCCGGGTGCGCAGGTCTTCGCGCAGCGGCAGATCGGCCGGCGGCAGCGTGCCGGCCGCGACCACACCGCGCTGCAGCCCCTGCGCGTGGATGAACCAGTTGAAGGCCGCATGCTGCTGCACTGCAGTGTAGAGGTGCACGTCGTCCATCAGCACGGCGCCCCAGCGCTCGTCGAAAGCCGGCGGCTCCAGCAGGCCCGCATGCAGCCAGCCGACGTCCGCGCCCTGTTCGCGCAGCGCGGCGCGCACCGATTCGAGCAGATGGGTCTTGCCGGTGCCGCTGTCGCCCCACAGGTAGGTCGGCACCGGCGAATGGATCGCCTGGGCGCGACCCTCGCCGACCCACAGCTGCAGATGCCGCACGGCTGCCTCGTTCGGGCCGGCAAAGAAGCCGGCCAGCGTCGGGCCGGTGGCCAGGCCGATGTCGAGTGCGAGCTGCTTCATGCCCCGAAGCGCCGGCACGGCCGTGCCGTGCCATGACGGGCCGGTTCGGACGTGTGCGCTGAGGAGAGGTTCATGAAGCGAAAGGAAGCAGGGCCCGCGGCCCTTAAAATCGTGGCGAATTCTATCGGCCCGGGCGCATTGGCGACCGGCGCCATCCCCCTGCTCCCCACCGCCTCTCGCTGCCTGCCATCAACATGACCTCGAACTCGCCCGCCCCCCTCAGCTACAAGGACGCCGGCGTCGACATCGACGCGGGCGACGCGCTGATCGACCGCATCAAGCCGCTCGCAAAGAAAACCATGCGCGAAGGCGTGCTGGCCGGCATCGGCGGCTTCGGCGCGCTGTTCGAGGTGCCCAAACGCTACAAGGAGCCGGTGCTGGTGAGCGGCACCGACGGCGTTGGCACCAAGCTCAAGCTGGCTTTTGAGTGGAACATGCACGACACGGTCGGCATCGACCTGGTGGCGATGAGCGTCAACGACGTGCTGGTGCAGGGCGCCGAACCGCTGTTCTTTCTGGACTATTTCGCTTGCGGAAAGCTCGATGTCGACACCGCCGCGGCCGTGATCGGCGGCATCGCGCGCGGCTGCGAACTCTCGGGCTGCGCGCTGATCGGCGGCGAAACCGCCGAAATGCCCGGCATGTACCCGGCCGGCGAGTATGACCTGGCGGGCTTCGCGGTCGGTGCGGTCGAAAAGTCGAAGATCCTCACCGGCCAGAGCGTGAAGCCCGGCGATGTGGTGCTTGGGCTGGCCGCGGCCGGCGTCCATTCCAACGGCTTCAGCCTGGTGCGCAAGGTGATCGAACGCGCCGGCGCCGACCTGCCCGCCACGCTCGACGGGCAGCCGTTCCGGCAGGCCGTGATGGCGCCGACGCGCCTGTACGTCAAGCCGGTGCTCGAAGCGCTCGCGAAGCACCCGATCAAGGCGCTGGCCCACATCACCGGCGGCGGCCTGCTCGAAAACATCCCGCGCGTGCTGCCCGAAGGGACGGCCGCCCATCTGAAAAAGGGCAGCTGGCCGAAGACCGAATTGTTTGCCTGGCTGCAGAAGGTCGCCGGCATCGACGACATCGAGATGAATCGCACCTTCAACAACGGCATCGGCATGGTCGTGGTGATCGACGCGGCCGAGGCCGCGGCCTGCGCGGCCACGCTGCGCGCTGCTGGTGAAACGGTGCACGAGATCGGCGTGATCGCGGTGCGTGGCGACGCCGCCGCGGTGGTCGTGGCCTGACGTGGGCGCCATGCGGCCACCGCCAGGCCGCCCCAAGGCGAGCCGCACCACTTCCTCGGGGGGCGGCGAAGCTTACGAAGCGGCCAGCCAAGGGCCGGGTGTTTCCTCGCCGGCATCGCGCCATGTCGTGATCGCCAGCTACCTGCTGATTGCAAGTGCGCTGCTGCTGGTGCTGTGGCGCGACTTGCTGCCCGGCCTGCTGTTCGTCTGCATCGGGTTTCTGGCGACACGGCGGCTTGCGCGCCTGTTCGACGGCGCGCTGCCGACGCGCTTCCAGGGCGCAGGCTCTTACTGGCCGCGTGCCGTCGCCGCGGCGCTTGTCATGCTGGCGCCGATCGGCCTGCTGGTGCTGGCCTTTGCCGAGGCGCGCGAGTTCGTGCTCAACGCGCCCGAGCAGTACCAGGAACTGCTCGACTACATTGCGCGCACCATCCTCGAGCTGCGGCTCAAGCTGCCCGCGGAAGCCGCCGTCTACCTGCCCGAGGGCGCGGCCGAAGTGCAGCGCATGATCGCGACCTACCTGCGCGCGCAGGCCGGCGCGCTCGCGCTCACCGGGCGCGCCTGGCTCGGCGGGCTGCTGTTTGCCTATGTCGGGCTGATCGTCGGCGCGCTCGCCGGGGTGGCCCGCGCCTCTGCGCTGCAGGGCCCGCTCGCGCTGGAGTTGCAGCAGCGTGTACGCCTGTTCGGCGAAGCTTTTCGGCAGATCGTGGCCGCGCAGTTCTGGATCGCCGCCTTCAACACGCTGCTGACCGCAGGCTTCCTGCTAGTGCTGCTGCCGCTGTGGGGCCTGCGCCTGCCCTATGAGCCGGCGCTGATCACCCTGACCTTCGTGGCCGGCCTGGTGCCGATCGTCGGCAACCTTCTGTGCAACGCGGTGCTCACGCTGGTCGGGCTCTCGGTGTCGCCGATCGCGGCGGCGGCCTGCCTGATCTTCCTGATCGTGATCCACAAGGCCGAGTACGTCATCAACGCCAAGGTGGTGGGCAGCCGCACCCACATGGCCGTGTGGGAATTGCTGGCCGTGATGTTCGTGGCCGAGGCGGTGTTCGGCCCGGCCGGGCTGGTGGCGGCGCCGCTGTTCTATGCCTACCTCAAGAAAGAGCTGCAGGCGAAACGGCTGGTCTGAAAAAAGATATGTCCTGAATTGATCGACTTTGGTCTTTCTCGAGCAGGACGGCGGGCTTGCAGCCACTGAAGATAGGGCACATCATCCACTCCGCCCACCGAGGCCCGCCCATGAAATCATGTCTGATAGTGATCGACGTCCAGCAGTCGTTTCGCCACCGCCCCTATTCCACCGAGCGCGACATGGCGCCCTACCTGGCCGCGCAGAACGCGCTGATCGAAGGCTGCATGGCGGCAGGCGTGCCGGTGGTGCGCGTGCTGCACAACGACGGGCCAGAGGTAGCCGGCAACGCTTTCGCCCTGGCATCGGGCCAGGTGCGGCCGCTTGAAGGCCTGGTCGATTTCGAGCCGGCGGCGAGCATCCTCAAGCACCGCCACAGCGCGCTGGTCGGCACCGGGCTCGACGTCTGGCTCACGCAGAACGGCATCGGCCGTCTGATCGTGAGCGGCATCCGTACCGAGCAATGCTGCGAGACAACCACGCGCCATGCCTGGGACTTGGGCTGGGAGGTCGACTACGTGCTCGACGCCACGCTCACCTACGACATGGTGCAGCCCGACGGCCGGCCGCTCCCGGCCGCGGACATCAAGGCCCGCACGGCGACCGTGCTGGAGGGCCGCTTCGCGCATATCTGCGGTGTCGACGAGGCGCTGGCGCGCGCGGTCGCTGCGGTCGCCGCCTGATTCCGGGGAGAAAAGCCATGCTCGAACTGCGCCTCGGCTGCGAACACTGCAACAAACCGCTGCCACCCGCGTCGGCCGAGGCACGCATCTGCAGCTTCGAATGCACCTTCTGCGCAAGCTGCGTGGACACAGTGCTCGGCAACGTCTGCCCCAACTGCGGCGGCGGCTTCGTGGCCCGGCCGGTGCGCCCCGTGCAGGATCACAAGAGCGGCAATTTTCTGGGGCGCTACCCGGCCAGCACGACCGTGCGGCACCGGCCGGTCGACGGGGTGGACCATGCCGCGTTCAGGGCGTCCCTGGAGGGTGTCCCTCCCGACGCGCGATGAGCGGAGCGCCGGCACCGATCCACGTCGTGTTCGTGCTGCTCGCGGGCAGCCTGGTGCTCGACTGGGCCGGGCCGGCGGAAGCGTTGCGCATTGCCAACCAGCAACTGCGTGCGGCCGGCAAGCCCGAGCGCTTCGCGATCGGGTTCGCGAGCCCGCGGCCCGAGTCGGTCACCTCGGTCGGCGTTGCGCTGTCCGGGCTCGCGCCGCTGCCAACCGCCTGGAGCGGCCCGGCCTGGGTGGTGCTGGTCGGCCTGCCGGGCGATGCCATCGCAGTCGACAACGACGAAACGCGCGAGCTGCTGCACTGGCTGCGCGGCCAGCGCCTTGAGCGCGACCGGCTCGAGTTGGTCACCATCTGCGCAGGCGCCGTGCTGGCCGCGCATGCGGGCCAACTGGCTGGCCGGCGCGCAACCACGCACCACCATCACCTGGACGAACTGGCGCGCATCGAGCCGCGTTGCGACGTGGTGAGCAACCGTGTGTTCGTGCTGGATCCGCCGCTGTACAGCAGCGCGGGCGTCACCACCGGCATCGATCTGGTGCTGCACCGCATCGGCGAGATCTGCGGCGAGGCGCTGGCTGCGCAGGTCGCGCAGACGATGGTGGTGGCACTGCGGCGCGGCCCGCACGACCCGGAGCTGTCGCCCTTTCTCGCCTACCGCAACCATCTGCATGCCGCATTGCATCGCGTGCAGGACGCGGTGAGCGAGCGGCCGCAGGCCGACTGGAGCGTGCCGCGCATGGCCGATGTCGCACACACCTCGCCGCGCCACCTGACCCGCCTGTTCGTCGAGCACGCCGGCGTGGCGCCACTGGCTTATTTGCGGCGCCTGCGCCTCGCGAGCGCACAACTCGCGCTGGCCTCTGGCGCCAACGTCACGCGCGCGGCCGAGTTGTCTGGCTTCGGCTCCGACACGCAGTTGCGTCGCGCGTGGCACCAGTTCGGCCTGCCGGGCTCGCCATCGGCATCTATCTGACCTCGAAATCTTCCACAATCGCAGGATGAAACTGTGCTGCCTGCTCCCCCTCGCCCTGGCCTCTGCCCTGGCCGGCTGTTCGACGCCCGCCACTGAAGTCGTTCGGCTTCGCGATGGCGTGCTGCGTGCCCCGACCCATGCGGAGGCTTCGACCTACTGCGAAGGACTGAAAACGAGCGCCCAGCCGATCGGCAAGGCGCCAGGCGACACCGGCATTCTGTTTCGATGCAGATGAGAAGCTAGAGGTACCCGCAGAACCGTAGTACATGCCCGTCGGGCTCGCGGATCGCGAACTCGCGCAGACCCCATGGCTGGGAGACCGGCGGCTCGATCACGTCGACGCCGCGCTGCTTGTAGGCCGCGTGCAGGCCGTCCACATCCTGTCCCACGTGGATCACGATCTCGCCGCGCCATTGGCGGGTTTCACGTGCATTGCATTGCCACAGGCGGATATAGACCGGGTCGCCGTAGCTGCGGTCGCCCTTCTTCACGCGCGCATAACTCGGGGGCTCGCCGGCGATGAAGTCGAGTTCAAAGCCCAGCACGTCGCGAAAGTAGCGCGCGGCGCGGCTCACATCGGACACCGGCAACACCGGCTGGATGCCGTGGAACTGGTGCCGGGTGCCCAGGTCAGGCGGCGTCGAGGCGGTTTCGGCGGTCATCAGCTCTCGGCGCGACGCAGCGCCACCACACGTTCGGCGATCGCGTCGATGTCGAGCGCGTCCTCGACGTGCGCCAGATAGGTCTCGAGATCCCGCACCGCCAGCGAGGTGTTGCCCTGTTCGGCATGGGCCAGGCCGCGGTCGCGGTGCTCGCCCCAGGCTTCGGGCAGCAGCGCGATGAGCCGATCCTGCACGGCGATGGCACGCTGCCAGTCTTCCTGCGTGCGATGGACTTCCTTCAGGTTGCGCAGCATGCGCGAAATGATGTCGCGCGGCGTGGCCGGCTGCAGGTAAAGGCCGAGCGGCACGTCGAAATCGCCGATCAGGCCGTTGCTGCGCTTGTACGGCTCCAGCCGCTCGCTGAGTTCCTCGCGCGAGAGCGAGCGGCCGGTGAACGGATCGATCACCACCTGCCCTTTCGGCAAGGTGACCTTGAGCATGAAATGCCCGGGAAAACCGACGCCGCGCGCCTGAAGGCCAAGCCCCTGTGCCAGTTCCATCCAGAGCACGGCGAGCGAAATCGGAATGCCGCGGCGCGTGCGCAAAACGGCGTTCAGGTAGCTGTTGTCCGGGTCGTAGTAGTCGTTGACGTTGCCGCCGAAACTCAGGTCGTGAAAAAAGAACTGGTTCAGCAGGCGCAGGCGTTGCAACGGGGCCGCATCGGCCGGCAGGCGGCGCTTGAGACGGGCCAGCAACTGGTCGACATCGCCCAGCACCTGCTGCACGTCCAGCTCGGGATATTCGTCTTGCGCCAGGCTGGCCGCCGCTTCGAGCAGCGGAAAATGCTCGTCGCTTTCCACGAGCGTGCGGAAGTACTCGAGGGCGGTGGGCGCGGAAAGGCTCAGGGGCATGTGTCTTTGTAGTGGAGCGCGCCGGGAGCGTCAAGGCGCCCTTCGCCATGCCGGGCTCAACGCCGCATAAAACTGCGCAGCTTCAGGCCCGCCAGCGCGAGCACGCCGAAATAAAGCGCCGCAGCGCCCGTGATGACGGCAGCCAGCAAACCGATGCGCAGCAGACGCTGTTCGCGCAGCGCGACCCAGTCGAAATGGCCGTTGGCCCAGACCAGCAGCGCGCCAAGCAGCAGGCTGGCGGCGGCCACCTGCGCGGCAAAGCGCCACCAGCCCGGTTCGGGCTTGAAACTGCCGGCGCGGCGCAGGCCGATCAGCAGCAGGAGTGCGTTGACCAGTTGGGCAAGGCCAATCGACAAGGTGAGCCCGGCGTGCTGCAGGTAGGGCACCAGAAAAATGTTTAGCACCTGCGTCAGCGCCAGCGCAACCAAGCTGGCGCGCATCGGGGTGCGCATGTCGTGCCGCGCATAGAACCCGGCCGCCAGCACCTTGATCGCCACGATGCCGAGCAGGCCGGTGCCGTAGCCCATCAGCGCGACGGTGGTGCGCTGCACGTCGACGTCGCTGAAAGCGCCGTTGTGGAACAGCACCGCCACCAGCGGCTTGGCAAATACCAGCAATGCGACCGCGCAAGGCACGGAGAGCAGCACGACCAACCGCAGGCCCCAGTCGAGCATGGCCGAAAAGCGCAGGTCGTCCTTCGCCGCCCGCGCGCTCGCGAGTTGCGGCATCAGCACCACGCCGAGTGCCACGCCGAGCATCGCGCTCGGAAACTCCATCAGCCGGTCGGCATTGGTGATCCATGTGACGCTGCCAGCCGCAAGGTGCGAAGCGATCTGCGTGTTGATGAGCAGCGAGATCTGCGCGCCGCTGACGCCGATCATGGCCGGCAGCATGAGGCTGAGGATCTTGCGCGTGGTCGGATCGGTCCAGGCCGCGCGGAGCGCCGCGAGGCGCAGCCCGATGCGCGGCAGCATGCCGAGCCTGCGCAGCGCCGGAATCTGGAGCGCGAGCTGCAGGATGCCGCCGACCATCACGCCGACACACTGCGCGTAGATCGGCTCCAGACCGTAGCGCCGGAACAGCGGCGCGCCAAGCACGATCGACGAGATCAGCGCCAGGTTCAGCAGCACCGGCGACGCGGCCGGCACCGCGAACTTGCGCCAGGTGTTGAGGATGCCGCCGGCCAGCGCCACCAGCGACATGAAGCCGATGTAGGGGAACATCCAGCGCGTCATGACCACGGCGGCGTCGAACCCGCCCGACTGCTTCAGCCCACTGGCCATGGCCCAGACCATGAATGGCGCCGCGGCCACGCCCGCAGCGCACAGGACAACCAGCGTCCAGGCCAGCAACGTGCCGACGTGGTCGACGAGCTGTTTGGCGCCCTCGTTGCCCTGCTCGGTCTTGCAGGCCGCCAGCACCGGCACGAAAGCCTGGCTGAAGGCGCCTTCGCCCAGCACGCGGCGGAACAGGTTGGGGATGCGGAAGGCGACGTAGAACGCGTCGGTGAGTGCGCTGACGCCGAACACCGAGCTCATCAGCACGTCGCGCACGAGGCCGGTGACGCGCGAGGCGAGGGTCAGCAGCGAGACGGTGGAGGCGGATCGAAAAAGGGACACCCTGGGAGTGTATGTGGCCCGACGGGCGGTCTCGCCTATAATGGAAGGCTTTGCTGCATCATCCTCAGACACCTAAGGAACTACTCATATGGCATCCGCCAAGCCCAAAAAGAAGAACCCGCGCCTCGCGTCGGGCCGCAAGCGCGTCCGCCAGGACGTCAAACTCAACGCCGCGAACACCTCGCTGCGCTCCAAATACCGCACCGCTGTGAAGAATGTCGAAAAGGCCGTGCTGGCCGGCGACAAGACCAAGGCGACCGAGCTGTTCGCCAAGGCCCAGAGCATTGTCGACACCGTGGCCGACAAGGGCATCTTTCACAAGAACAAGGCCGCTCGCGACAAGAGCCGCCTGTCGGCCAAGGTCAAGGCGCTCGCCCTGGCCCCCGCAGCCGCCGCCTGACAAATCCGTCAGGCCAAGCCCGGATGAAGGCTCCGTCCTCATCCGCCGTTTGACAGGGGTGCGCTGCAGCAAAGTGAAAAAACCGCCTTCGGGCGGTTTTTTCATGGGCGATCGATCGGTGACCGTTCTCAGCGCGCCGGCTTTTCCGGAACGATGCAGGTCTCGCCAACCTGCAGCCCGTTGTCCCGGGCGAAGTTCATCACGAAGTCCCACGCCATCACCTCGTGGTCGCGCAGCTCGGTGTTCACGATGACGCACTTGATGCCGTTGATGGTGGTCGGAACACACCACGGCGAGTAGCTCAAATGGTCGCCCGGCTGGGGCCCGCCGGGGCGAAACGAACTCATCACGCCCGCCAGGCGTTCGGCCCAGTCGCTCGGCCGGAAAGTCCGGCCATCGCTCGTGATGCCTTGAATGAAGAGTTGTTTGGCGTCGGGGAAGTCCATGAAGAAGAGGCGGCCACGGCGCGTTGCTGCAGTGCACAAGGATTTTAGCCGTGAGGCTTGCACGCCCTGTGCCAGGGGCATTGCTGTGATGCGCAATCCTCACCGACGCGGCAGGGCGCGCCGCCTAGAATCCGCCTTCCTTTTCCCGGAGATCCACCGAATGAGCGCTACTGCCCAGCCCACGTCGCCCCATGTCATGAACACCTACGGCCGCCTGCCGATCGCGCTGTCGCATGGTCAGGGCTGCCGAGTCTGGGACACCAACGGTCGCGCGTACCTCGATGGCCTCGGCGGCATCGCCGTCAACACGCTGGGCCACAACCACCCGGAACTTGTGCCGGCGCTGCAAGACCAGCTCACGAAGCTCATCCACAGCTCCAACTATTACCACGTGCCCGGCCAGGAAAAGCTGGCCGCCAAGCTGGTCGAGCTGTCGGGCATGACCAATGCGTTCTTCTGCTGCACCGGGCTCGAGGCCAATGAGGCAGCGCTCAAGCTGGCGCGCAAGTTCGGCCACGAAAAAGGCATCGAGCGGCCTGAGATCGTGGTCTACGAGCATGCCTTCCATGGCCGCTCGATTGCCACACTGTCGGCCACCGGCAACCCGAAGATCCAGGCCGGCTTCGGCCCGCTGGTCGAGGGCTTCATCCGGGTGCCGCTGAACGACATCGAGGCGCTGAAGAAGGCCACCGAGGGCAACCCGAACGTGGTCGCCGTGTTCTTCGAAACCATCCAGGGCGAAGGCGGCATCCACCCGATGCGCTGGGACTACCTGAAGCAGGTGCGCGCCCTGTGCGACCAGAAGGACTGGCTCATGATGATCGACGAGGTGCAGTGCGGCATGGGCCGCACCGGCAAGTGGTTCGCGCACCAGTGGGCCGGCATCGTGCCCGACGTGATGCCGCTGGCCAAGGGCCTGGGCTCGGGTGTGCCGATCGGCGCGGTGGTGGCAGGCCCGAAGGCCGCGAACCTGTTCCAGCCCGGCAACCACGGCACCACCTTCGGCGGCAATCCGCTGGCGATGCGCGCCGGCGTCGAGACGCTGCGCATCATGGAAGAGGACGGCC
>JBDUCH010000442.1:0-3129 GCA_040003555.1 Variovorax sp.
AGCAAGAACAAGCCGGCCGTGACCGCGCTGCGCGAAATCGCCGAAGGCAAGATCGGCCTCGAAATGCTGAAAAAGGTGCCCGGCTGACCTGTTGGCTCCCCGCCTCCTGAATAGGGCACCGCTTGCGGTGCCTTTTTTGTGGGCAACTGCCCCGAAGCGGCGCGCACGCTAAAGTGGCACCATGAGTGCGGTCGTCAAACCTGAGCCCAACACCCCGCGGGGTGCAGCACGGCCGAGCCCGGCCGCGCTGAATGCGGCGGCCGCAAGTTTCGCGGCCCTGACCGCCCGGCTCGACTACCTGAACGCCGAAGACACCGAGCTGGTGCGCCGTGCCTACCGCTTCGCCGACGAGGCGCATCTTGGCCAGCTACGCAACAGCGGCGAGCCGTATATCACCCATCCGATCGCCGTGGCGGCCCAGTGCGCCGAGTGGAAACTCGACGCTCAGGCCCTGATGGCCGCACTGCTGCACGACGCGATCGAGGACTGCGGCGTAACCAAACCGGAGCTGATCGAACGCTTCGGCGCCCCTGTGGCCGAACTGGTCGACGGCCTCACCAAGCTCGACAAGCTGCAGTTCAACACGCGCGAAGAAAACCAGGCCGAGTCGTTCCGCAAGATGCTGCTGGCGATGGCGCGCGACGTGCGCGTGATCCTGATCAAGCTGGCCGACCGCACCCACAACATGCGCACGCTGGACGATGCGCCGCGCGAAAAATGGGGCCGCATCGCGGGCGAAACGATCGAGATCTACGCGCCGATCGCGCACCGCCTGGGCCTGAACCAGACCTACCGCGAACTGCAGGAACTCTCGTTCCGGCACCTGCGGCCGTGGCGCTACGCGATTCTGGCCAAGGCCGTGGCCAAGGCCCGCAGCCGGCGCCGCGACCTGATCCAGAAGGTGCAGCGCGAACTCGAAACCGCCTTTGCGGCCGCCGGCATCAACGTTCGCATCGCGGGGCGCGAAAAAACGCTCTTTTCGATCTACCGCAAGATGGACGAGAAGCACCTGAGCTTTGCCCAGGTGACCGACATCTACGGCTTTCGCCTGATCGTGCCCAGCGTGATCGCCTGCTACACCAGCCTGGGCATCCTGCACCAGATGTACAAGCCGCTGCCGGGCAAGTTCAAGGATCACATCGCGATCGCCAAGCTCAACGGCTACCAGTCGCTGCACACCACGCTGGTCGGCCCCTCGGGCGTCAACGTCGAGTTCCAGTTGCGTACCGAAGCCATGCACGTGGTGGCCGAATCGGGCGTGGCGGCGCATTGGCTCTACAAGGCCTCCGACAACAACGCCGCCTCGCGCGAGCGGCTCGGTGCCAAGTGGCTGCAGTCGCTGCTCGACATCCAGGACGAAACACGCGACGCGGCCGAGTTCTGGGATCACGTCAAGGTCGACCTGTTTCCGGATGCGGTCTACGTGTTCACGCCCAAGAGCCAGATCATGGCGCTGCCGCGCGGCGCCACGGTGGTTGACTTCGCCTACGCCATCCACAGCAACATCGGCGACCACACCTCGGCCGCCCGCATCAATGGCGACCAGGTGCCGCTGCGCACCGAACTCAAGAACGGCGACGTGGTCGAGGTCATCACCGCACCGGTGTCGACACCCAATCCGGCGTGGCTCGGCTTTGTTCGCACCGGGCGGGCGCGCTCCAAGATCCGCCACTACCTCAAGACGCTGGCGCACGCCGAGTCCGAGGGGCTGGGCGAAAAGCTGCTGGCCCAGGCGTTGCGCGCCGAAGGTCGCAGCAAGCTGCCGGCCGACGATGCCGAGAACCAGCTCATCTGGGAAAAGTTGTTGCGTTTCACGGCCAACCGCTCGCGCTCCGAGCTGCTGACCGACATCGGCCTCGGCCGCCGCATCGCGAGCATCGTCGCCAAACGCCTGATGTTCTTGCTGGCTGAGCGCGGCGAAAAGCCCGATGCGTTGCTGCTCACGCGCGAGCGCTTCACGGCGCATGAAACGGTCTCGCAGGGTGGGGTCACGCTCGACGGGAGCGAGAACTCGTCGGTGCGGTTCGCGCTATGTTGCCGCCCGATCCCGGGCGACCCGATCGTCGGCTACCTCGGCCACGGCGAGGGCCTGGTCGTTCACACCAACGATTGCGGCGTCGGGCAACGGTTGCGGCACCGCGACAGCGAACGCTTCTTCGCGGTCGAGTGGGCCGAAGACCCGGTGCGAACCTTCGAGACCGGCGTGGTCGTCACGGTGCGCAACGACAAGGGCGTGCTGGCTCGCGTGGCCGCGACGCTGGCCGATGCTGAAGCCGACATCACGCACGTCGAAATGGCCGACGAAAGCCCGCAGGACTCCACCGATCTGCGCTTCGTGATCGCCGTGCGCGACCGCACCCATCTCGACGCCGTGTTGCGCGCCGTTCGGCGCACGCCCTCTGTGCTGGCCGCAGCCCGCGTGGTGCCGGCGCCCTACTCGGCAGACCCGGCGCCCGGCTCGGGATAGCGCACCGACAGCACCTCGACCTCGTGGGCGCCGCCTGGCGTAACGAGCTTGACCACGTCGCCCTCGCGCGCCTTCAGCAGCGCACGGGCGATCGGCGAGATCCAGCTGACCTGCGCGTTCTGGCTCTCGGCCTCGTCGATGCCGAGGATCGTCACGCTGCGCTCCTCGCCGGCCTCGTCGGCATAGCGCACGGTGGCGCCGAAGAAAATCTGGTCGCTGCCATGGTGCACCGACGGGTCGGTGACCTCGGCGATTTCGAGCCGCTTGGTGAGAAAGCGAATGCGCCGGTCGATCTCGCGCAGCCGCTTCTTGCCGTAGAGGTAGTCGCCGTTTTCCGAGCGGTCGCCGTTCTTTGCGGCCCAGTGCACGGCTTCGACCACCTTCGGCCGCTCGACATCCATCATCTCGAGTAGTTCGACCCGCAGGCGCGTGTAGCCCTCTGGCGTGATGTAGTTCTTGCCGCCCGCGGGCAACGGCGGGAGCGACGCACCCGCGCCGTCGTCACCGTCTTCGTCGGCATCGGATTCTTTGGTGAATGCTTTGCTCATCGCGCAACGCTGCTCCAAAAGGAAAAAGCCCGCAACTTGCGTTGCGGGCTTTCAAAGAGTGGTGCGGCTGGCAGGAATTGAACCCACGACCCCTTGGTTCGTAGCCAAGTACTC
>JBDUCH010000125.1:0-10502 GCA_040003555.1 Variovorax sp.
ATCCGCACGCCGGTGCCGCCCCCGCCCAATGCGCCGACCGGCAGCGTCGAGCCGCCGCCACCGCCGGCGCCCGGCGCGCCGCCGGCGCCTCCCGAGCCGCCAGCCCCGCCAGCGGCGCCGCCGGCCCCGCCCGCGCCAAAGCTGGTGGAGATCAGCCAGGGGCAGATTCGGTGGGTTCGCGAGCCGAGGCTTGTTTATCCGGCAATGAGCAAACGGATGGGCGAGAGCGGCACCGTAATCATCGCTATTTACTTCAATAGCGCAGGGACACCCAAGCGCGCCGAGATCTTCAAATCGAGTGGCTACGACCGCCTGGATCACGCCGCCCGCGATGCGGCGATGTCATCTCAAGTAACGCCGATTCAGCAGGCAGGCGGCAACGACGCGACTGTCTACGTGCTGAAGGCACCTATCAATTTCATTCTTTCCCAGTAGTTTTGGAGCAGCATTTATGGAATCCCAGTTTGGCTTGATGAACCTCTGGTCGCAGGGCGACCTCGTCACGAAAGCCGTCGCGCTGCTGCTGATCGGCATGTCACTCGCGTCCTGGATCGTGATCATCACCAAGGCGCTGGACGTCATCCGCTACAAGCGCATGGCCAACGCCTCCTCCGACTTCTGGCACAGCGAAGACTTCGCCACCGCGCTCAACAAGCTCGGCAGGAACGACAACAACCCGTTCCGGGTGCTTGCGCTCGAAGGCCGCGAAGCCACGGCCCACCACCGCAACACCAAGGCGCACCTGCACGACACGCTGGACGTGAGCGACTGGGTCACGCGCTGCCTGCGCAACGGCATCGACGAGTTCACTGCACGCCTTCAAACTGGACTCGCGGTGCTGGCCTCGGTCGGTTCCACCGCGCCGTTCATCGGCCTGTTCGGTACGGTCTGGGGCATCTACCACGCGCTGATGAGCATCAGCTCCGCCGGCCAGGCCACCATCGACAAGGTGGCCGGTCCGATCGGCGAGGCGCTGATCATGACGGCGCTGGGCCTGGCGGTCGCGATTCCCGCGGTGCTCGGCTACAACGCGCTGGTGCGCGGCAACAAGTTCGTGCTGACCAAGCTCAACAGCTTTGCGCACGACCTGCATGCCTACTTCGTGACCGGCGCCCGCGTGCAGAGCAGCGAGCCGGCCACCATCGTTCCGCTCAAGAAAGGCTGAACGCCATGGCTTTCGGAACACAGGACGAACCCGACGAGGTGATGAACGAGATCAACATGACGCCGCTGGTCGACGTCATGCTGGTGCTGCTGATCATCTTCATCATCACCGTGCCGGTGATGAAGCACGCGGTCAACATCGACCTGCCGCGCGCCAGCAGCGAACGCGAGCTGACCAAGCCCGAAACGATCCTGTTCAGCGTGGCGGCCGACGGCAGCTACTTCTGGAACAACCAGAAGATCAGCGACGCCGATCTGGAGCCGCGTCTTGCCGCAGAAGCCGCCAAGGAGCCGCAGCCCGAACTGCACATTCGTGGCGACAAGGAAGTGCGCTACGAGCGCGTGGCGCAGGCCATGTCGGCGGCGCGTGAGGCCGGCGTGCGCAAGATCGGCTTCATCACCGAACCAAATCCGAAGTGATCAGGATCACAAGACCCTGATCGCGACATTTTTCTATCGCATCGATTGACTTTGTATTGCGAATCATTATCATTTAGGAACTGATTCGAAAGGCCAACGCCATGCAAACAACCCTGACGACGTTCTCCGTTTTGAACCACCCCTCGCTCGATCAATCCGGTGGCCGGGGCGCCGCGGCAAGCGATGGCCGGCCCGCCCCGCTGGTCGAAAGCGCAACGCTCCTGCGGGGCAACAAGACCGTCGAGATCCTGCACAACGGCTCCCTCTACCGGCTGCAAGCCACCAAACTCGGCAAGCTGATCCTGACCAAGTAAAAGGTATCAGCCGCTCCCCAGGCAAGTTTCATCGTGGGGCGACTCGAGGAGAGCTTTTCTCCGAAGGGTCGTTTTTTGCTAGCCAAACGGCTCGCCGACCAGCCAAGCTTTTTTTCACGACGAACGCCCAATGACAAACGCCGACCCTCAGGTCGGCGTTTTTCTTTCTTCTTGCTGCGTCGCGGCGCGGAATCAGAGTCCGAGCGCCGCGATGCCGGCCTTGGCGACCTGTGCATCTTCGTTCGATTTGACGCCGCTCACGCCAACGGCGCCGATCACGTGGCCATCCTTGACGATCGGCACGCCGCCTTCGAGCATGCCCTGCACGGCGGGCACCGTCAGGAAGGCCGTGCGGCCCCCGTTGATGATGTCTTCGTAGACCTTGCTCTCGCGACGGCCCATGGCGGCGGTGTGGGCCTTGGCCGGGGCGATGTGGGAGGACAGCGCCGCGGCACCGTCGAGGCGCTGCAGCCAGAGCAGATGGCCGGCGTCGTCGGCGATCGCGATGGTCACGGCCCAGTTGTTCTTGAGGGCTTCGGCCTCGGCGGCGGCGGCGATGGCCTTGACGTCGGCAAGTTCGAGGAAAGACTTGGTCTTCATGGTCGGTTAAGTTGGCAGTTGGATCCCAGAGCATAACGGCGCCGGGGCGCGCAAACCCTTACGCAGTTCAGCGACAGGCCAGCGCGGTTTTTACCTGGGGCGCCTCTTGCAGACCCCTAGAATGCGCCCAACTGCAGTCTTGCAGTACCACAGGAGCATTCAGCAATGAACGACCGCGTCACCGCCCTCGACACCACCGCCGGAAACACCGGTGTTGGCCAGACACTGCCGCAGGCAGACCGTCAACGTGTGCTGCGCAACACCTACTGGCTGCTGGCACTCAGCATGATCCCCACCGTGCTCGGTGCCTGGATCGGCGTGCAGACCGGCATCACCCGTTCGCTCGGTGGCGGGCTCGGGCTGATGGTGTTCCTCGGCGGCGCGTTCGGCTTCATGTTCGCAATCGAGAAGACCAAGAATTCGGCGGCCGGCGTGCCGGTGCTGCTTGGCTTCACCTTCTTCATGGGCCTCATGCTGTCGCGCATGATCGCGATGGTGCTCGGCTTCAAGAACGGCCCCGAACTGGTGATGACCGCCTTTGGCGGCACGGCGGGCGTGTTCTTCGTGATGGCGTCGCTGGCGACCTTCATCAAGCGCGACCTGTCGGGCATGGGCAAGTTTCTTTTTGTCGGCGCGCTGGTGCTGATGCTGGGCGCCATCATCAACGTGTTCGTCGGCTCGACGGCCGGCATGATGGCCATTTCGGTCGCGGCGATCGGCATCTTCTCGGCTTACATGCTGTACGACCTGAAGCAGATCCTGGACGGCGGCGAGACCAACTACATCAGCGCCACGCTGGCCCTCTACCTCGACCTGTTCAACGTGTTCCAGAGCTTGCTGGCGCTGCTCGGCATCATGGGCGGCGAACGCGACTAGCAGTCGCCAAAGCGCACAAGTTCAAGGGGGCCGAAAGGCCCCCTTGTTCATTCGTCTGGTGAAGTGTCCTGCCGATCGAACACCGCCATGGACTCCACATGTGCCGTGTGCGGAAACATGTTGATCACGCCGGCGCTGCTGCAGCGGTAGCCGCCCTGCTGCACCAGCAGGCCGGCATCTCGCGCTAGCGTGGCCGGGTTGCAGCTCACGTAAACGATGCGTCTTGGCGGCGTCCAGCCACTGCGCAGTTCGGGTTGCTGATGCAGGTCTACCACTGCCTGGACCAAGGCGAAGGCGCCTTCGCGCGGCGGGTCGATCAGCCAGCGGTCGGCATGGCCGTCGGCGACCAGCATTTCAGGGGTCATCTCGAACAGGTTGCGCGCCACAAATTTCGTCGCGCTCAGCGGCTGACCATCGGGCGCGGCAGCCCTGTTCCGCTGGAGATTTTCGGTGGCACGCACCACCAGCGCGTCGCTGCCCTCGATGCCCAGCACCTCGCCGGCACGCGTCGCCAGAGGCAGGGTGAAATTGCCGAGGCCGCAGAACCAGTCGATCACACGCTCGTCGGGCTGCACGTCGAGCAGGCGCAGTGCGCGCGACACCAGCACCCGGTTGATGTGCGGATTGACCTGCGTAAAGTCGGTTGGCTTGAACGGCATCGTGATGCCGAAATCGGGCAGCTCGTAGGACAGTTGCGCCCCGCCCTCTTCCAGCAGCTTGACCGTGTCAGGCCCCTTGGCCTGGAGCCACCACTGCACAGCGGGATGTGCGGCCGCAAACGCCTTGAGGCGCGCGATGTCGGCGTCCGACAAGGGCTCGAGGTGGCGCAGCACCAGCGCAATGACACCCAGCGTCGTGCTGCCCGGCGCATCGCCGCAGGCCAGCTCGATCTGCGGGCAGGTCTGGCGCGCTTCCATCGAATCGATCAGCCCGCGCAGCGGCACCAGCAGATCGCTCACCGCGACCGGCAATACCGGGCAGACGGTCATGTCGGCCACGTAGCTGCTCTTGCGCTCGTGGAAGCCGATCAGCACCACGCCCTTCTTGATCACATGGCGCACCGACAGCCGCGCGCGATAGCGGTAGTGCCAGGCCGGGCCTTCGAGCGGGCGCAGCATGTTGTCGGGCTTGACCCTGCCGAGATGCCAGAGCGCGTCTTCCAGTGCACGCTGCTTGACAGCCACCTGGGCCGCCGCATCAAGGTGCTGCATCTTGCAGCCGCCGCAGGCGCCCGCATGCAGGCCGAAATGCGGACAGCCGGGCCGCACGCGTTGCGAGGATTCGCGCCTCAGCGCGGTGAGCACGCCTTGCTCCCAGTTGTTCTTCCTGCGCAGCAGCTTGACCTGCACTTCCTCGAACGGCAGCGCGCCCTCGATGAACACCACCTTGCCGTCGGATCGATGCGCCACGCCCTGCGCCTCGAGGTCGAGCGACTCGACCTGCAGCCATTCATCGGGGGACGGCGGCGCTTTCTTCTCTTCTGTTTCTGTCGTCATGCGCCGATTGTCTCAGCGCCGCACGGACTCGCCACCCGTCCGCTAGAAAAGCGCGTCGCGCCCGACGCCGGCGCGCATCAGGTGGCGCCGCATCTTGGCCAGCGCTTCGTTCTGGATCTGCCGCACCCGCTCGCGCGTGAGTCCAAGGCGCACGCTCAAGATCTCCAGCGTTTCGGGCTCGCGGTCGTGCAGCCCGTAGCGGCCTTCGAGCACTTCGCGCTCACGCGCGCTGAGCGTGTCGATCCAGTTGTCGAGCAGCCGTTCGACCTCGTGGGCCTGCGTCACGCCGGTCGGATCGGCCGCGTCGTCGTCGGAGGCCACGGTGTCGGCGAGGCTGAAGCTATCGTCGCCACCACGTTCGCTGCCCGCATCGAGCGAGCGCGGCGTCTCGGCCAGCGCCAGCAGATCGGCCACCTCCTGCACCTCGCGCCCGAGCAAGGCGGCAACGTCTTCGACCCGCACGCCTTCGGGACGGTGTGCGAGGAAATCTGCGTCTGCTTCGAGCGTGCGGCGAGCGCGCAGCACCTGTTGGAGCTCCCGCACCACGTGCACCGGCAACCGGATGGCGCGGCCCTGGTTCATCACGGCGCGCTCGATCGCCTGGCGGATCCACCAGGTCGCATAGGTCGAGAAGCGAAAGCCGCGCTCCGGCTCGAATTTGGTGATCGCGTGCATCAGGCCGAGGTTGCCCTCCTCGACCAGGTCGGCCAACGGCACGCTGCGGCCGAGGTAACCCTTGGCGATGTTGACCACCAGCCGCAGGTTGTGTTCGATCATGGACTGACGCGCCGCGAAGTCACCCGCCCGGGCTTCGCACGCGGTCTTGAACTCTTCTTCGGGCGTGAAGAGCGGGGTGCGTCTCACCTCGCGCAGGTAGCGCGTGAGCGAATCCCCACCTTCAAGACCGGTCAGGGCCTCGTCTTTGCGAGATCGCGGAGGATCTCCATCGCTACCGGATTCCATGACACTCCCTCTCGAGGCCGCGATCGTCGCAGGCCTTGTGCGCGAGATCGGGAGCACCACTTTTCCAATGCCGCTACCGCGCTGGCAGGTAACGCGCCGGATCGACCGGCTTGCCCTGACGACGGATCTCGAAATGCAGTTTGACGCGGTCCGCGTCGCTGTTGCCCATCTCGGCGATCTTCTGGCCCTTTTGGACAGACTGGTCTTCCTTGACCAACAGCGTCTGGTTGTGGGCGTAGGCCGTGAGGTAGGTGTTGTTGTGCTTCAGGATGATCAGGTTGCCGTAGCCGCGCAGGCCCGCACCCGCATAGACCACGCGGCCGTCGGCCGATGCCAGCACCGGCTCGCCAGCTTTGCCGCCGATGTCGAGTCCCTTGTTCTTGGCCTCGTCGAAACCGGCAATCAGATTGCCCTGCGCCGGCCAGATCCAGCCCACGTCTTCGTCGCCGGACGCTGCCGCAGCAGGGGCAACCGACGAGGTGGTGACAGGCGGCTTGACCGGCGCGCCGGTCGCCGGTGCAACGGTGGACTGGGTGACGGGGCGTGTCGTCACGCCGGCGGCATCGGTGGTGCCGGGCACGGTTGCGGGTGCAGTTGCTGCCACCCCGGTGGCGCCCGTCGGTGCAACCACGCGCAGCACCTGGCCTACTTCGATCTGGTCGGGGTTGTCGAGGTTGTTCCAGCGCGCGATGTCCTGCCAGCGCTGCCCGGTCTCGGTGCCGATGCGGCGGATCGTGTCGCCGGGGCGCACCGCGTAATAGCCGGGTTTGCCGTAGTTTTCGATGCCGGCCAGCGGGCGGCCCTGCGAATCGACCGTCATTGGCGAGACGCCCGGCAGCGCGGGTGCCGCTGCCTTGGCCATGGTGCCGCGGTCTTCGACCGGTGCGGGACTGCGTGGCGAGGCACAACCCGCAATCACGAGCGTCAACACCAGCGAAATGCCGGCGACCCAGCTCCGATTGCCAAAACCCTGCATTTGTTCTTCCTTCAAGCGATACCCGATTTTAGGGGGACAAAGTGAACCGCCTCAAGAATGCGGCGCTCGAGTCCACGAGCCGTTTTGTCGATGACAACGAGGGCCTGCCCTCCTGCCGCGGAATGGGTTGGCGCAACGATGCGCCCACCCACCGCCAACTGGTCTGTCCAGGCGTCGGGAATGGCCTCGCCACCCGCCGCCGCGATGATCCCCGCGTAGGGCGCGCCCTTGGCGAAACCGATCATTCCGTCGCCCAGCAGCAGATGGAGTGTCGCGATCCGGAACGGACGCAGATTGGAGCGCGCCTTCTCATGCAGGCCGCGCAGGCGCTCGATGCTGTAGACCTCGGTCGCCACGTGGCTCAGCACTGCCGCCTGGTAGCCGCAGCCCGTGCCGATCTCCATCACGCGGCCGAGCCGGTCATTCGGCTTGCCGGCCAGCGCCGGTGCGCCGAGCAACAACTCGATCATCCGCGCCACCACGTTCGGCTTGGAGATGGTCTGACCCAGACCGATCGGCAGGCTGGTGTCTTCGTAGGCCTGGTTCACCAGCGCGCTGTCGACGAAGCGATGCCGCTCGACCGTCCCCATCGCACGCAGCACGCGCGCATCAGCAATCCCTTGCCCGGCCAGCTTCTGCACCATGCGTGCGCGCACCGCGTCCGATGCCATCGACGGCGTGCTGCTGACCACGGTCGGGCGCACAGGCACGGCCGACGCGCGGCCCCGGGTGACGGCCGATGCGGTGGGCGTCAGCCGAACCGGAAAGCTCGGGCGCTGCGTGGCCATCAGGCGACCAGCCGCGCCACCGCGTCGCGCCATGCACCGAGGTTCGCGTGGTCGGTCAGATCGATCTGCAGCGGCGTCAGCGCCACGTGGCCAGCGCTGGTCGCATGGAAGTCGGTGCCTTCGCCGCTGTCCTTGGCACCGCCGGCGCCAGCGATCCAATACATCGTTTCGCCGCGCGGGCTGTCCTGCGTAATCACTTTCTCCGCTGCATGGCGCCGGCCGAGCCGGCAGACCTTGACCGGCTGCAGTTCGCCGATGGGCCGGTTCGGCACGTTGACGTTGAGCAGGAAGGCCGGCCCTTCGTGCATTCGTTCGCGCTCGATCTGCTGCACCAGCCGGCGAGCGACCTCGGCTGCCGCGTCGATATGGGCCCAGCCCTTCTCGGTCTGCGAGAAGGCAATCGCCGGGATACCGAACAGGTACGCTTCCATCGCGGCGCCGACCGTGCCTGAATAAATGGTGTCGTCGCCCATGTTGGCGCCGTTGTTGATGCCGGAGACCACGAGATCGGGGCGGTAGTCGAGCAAGCCCTTGAGCGCGATGTGCACGCAGTCGGCCGGCGTGCCGGTCACGTAGCGAAAGCCGTTGTGCGCCTTGTGCACATAGAGCGGCGCGGCCAGGGTGAGTGCATTCGACTTGGCGCTGTTGTTGTGTTCAGGAGCGACGACTTCAACCTCGGCGATGTCCTTCAGCGCTGCGTGCAGTGCGACGATGCCGGGAGCCTGGAAGCCGTCGTCGTTGGAGATGAGAATTTTCATGACGTCGATCGGTGTGCCATTCTAGGGTTGCAGTTGGTCACGCCAGAGACATCGGCACTGCGCGGGGCGAACGTATCATGGCCGCCCCCAAAGGAGACCTCTGCATGCATGCATGGCTTTGCGAAAACCCGACCGGCGTCGATGCGCTGACATGGAAAGAACTTCAGACACCGCAACCTGGCCCGGGCCAGGTGCTGATCGAGATCAAGGCGGCAAGCCTCAACTTTCCGGATCTGCTGATCGTGCAGAACAAGTACCAGATCAAGCCACCGCTGCCCTTCGTGCCGGGCTCCGAGTACGCGGGCGTGGTGCAAGCAGTCGGAGAAGGCGTGACGCACCTGAAGGTCGGCCAGAACGTGGCCTGCCTGTCGGGCACAGGCGGATTCGGCACCCACACGCTGGCACCGGCAGCACTCTGCATGCCATTGCCAGCCGGCTTTGGTCACGTGGATGCGGCCGCCTTCATCATGATCTACGCCACTTCGTGGCATGCCCTGATCGACCGCGCGCAACTGAAAGCCGGCGAGACGGTGCTGGTGCTCGGCGCTGCAGGCGGTGTCGGCACGGCCGCGATCCAGATTGCCAAGGCCGCAGGTGCGCGTGTGATCGCAGCGGCGTCGACCGACGAAAAGTGCGAACTCTGCAGGTCGATTGGCGCCGACGCCACCATCAACTACACCACGCACGCGCTGCCGACCGGTTTTCGCGACGCAATCAAGGCGGCGACGGACGGCAAGGGCCCGGATGTGATCTACGACCCCGTCGGCGGCGACTTCGCCGAGCCTGCATTCCGCTCGATCGGCTGGCGCGGCCGCTATTTGATCGTCGGTTTCGCGGCCGGCCCGATTCCGTCGCTCCCACTGAATTTGCCATTGCTCAAAGGCGCTTCGCTGGTCGGCGTGTTCTGGGGCGATTTTGCAAAGAAGGAGCCCAAAGCCAATGCGGCCATGATGGCTGAATTGGCCCAGTGGTATGGCGCGGGCAAGATCAAGCCGGTGATCGACAGCACCATGCCGATGAAGGAATTGAAAGCGGCCTACGCCCACATGGGCTCGCGCGGCGTCAAGGGCAAGTTGGTGATGGTGAACTGAGGCAACGTCGGCGTATTGGCTGCCCATTGAAAAAGCCCGCGACTGCGGGCTTTTTTTCATGGCAGCGAAACGCGGTTCAAATCTCGAACTCGGACAGCGACTTGCCCGCAGCAAGCGCTTCCGTCACCCAACGCGGCTTGCGACCGCGACCGCCCGACCAATTTTCGCCGTTCGGACCGCGGTATTTGGCAGCGGCCTTGGCCGGCGAGGTGCCTGCGCTCCGCTTGCCGGCAGCGGCACGCGTGCTCAGCTTGAGATCGGCCGCCGACAAACCGTACTCCGCAATCTTCTGGCGCACTTCCTCGATCACGGCGCCGCGTTCCTTGTTGCGCAACTCCTCGGCTTGCTTGCGCAATTGCGCAATCTGCTCGTCGTGCTTCTGAATCTGCGAATTGATGTCGGCAAGAGAGGTCATTGCGGGCTTCCTCGGAATTGAAAAGAAAAATTTTAATTCAAAACCAATTGCAACCAGCGTTGCGCAATAAAAAAAACGCGCCGGTCAAAGCGACCGGCGCGTTTCAATGTTTTTTGGGGTGGCTGATGGGACTCGAACAGCAACCGTCAGATATTGATACTCAAAGAAATTTTAGCACGGTCGACCGTCGTGTTCCCCCGCTTGTTCCCCTGCTTCTCTGGCGCTGCAAAGCCAACTCGAACCGACGACTTGCGGGCTTTGAGGTGGTCAAGTGTATTCGCCTCCTTACCGCTGAAATCATCTATCAATCGGTCGACCTGGCGCACTCGCGAGGGCTGCCAGGAAACGCATTTTTCTTTTTTTGAGCGCGGCTACATTTGCTGAGTTGGTGATCGCCTGATCACCCTGCATGCCGCCCGCGGGCGGCATGCAGGGTGCATTTCAGATCCAGCAGGCCATGCACTCAGATCTGATCAACCGGCACCGCTCCTTGCAGCGCAGATGCAGGGGACGGCGACGAACCGTTTTGACCGGCGGCTCACACTCACAAAGCCGCCCATCGGAAACGGCAGCTGAATGTTTCTTCCCGGCCGAGGTTGTGTGAAAACGCGTTGATTGCCTTCGGGTGCTCGCCTAAATTG
>JBDUCH010000443.1:0-3118 GCA_040003555.1 Variovorax sp.
ACCGGCTGGTTCGCGAGCCTGAACACCTTGCGGAAGCCGTCGCCCTCGCCCGGCGGCTCGATCTTGACGACCTCCGCGCCGAAATCGGACAGGATCGTCGCCGCACCCGGCCCGGCGATGAAGCCGGCCGCGTCGATGACTTTCAGGCCTTCGAAGATCTGCATGGGCATCCCCTAGAGTTCGAGCCAGACCTTGCCGACGCTGGCCCGGCCTTCGAGCGCCGCGAGCGCCTCGGGCGCCTGCTCGATGCCGTAGCCGCGTCCCGGCAGCAGCGCGAGACGGCCGTCGCGGTGCCAGCCGTAGATCTCGCGCGTGAGTTCGGCGGCGAGCGCCGGGTCGCGCTTGCGCATCTCGCCCCATAGCACGCCGATCGCGCTCGCGTTATGGAGCAGCAGGCGATTCGCCGGCAGCGCCGTCAGCGTGCCGCCGGCGAAGCCGATGATCAGGTAGCGGGCGCCGACCGCGAGGCAGCGCAGGCTCTGCACGCCGGTCTCGCCCCCGACCGGGTCGTAGACCACGTCGACGCCGCCGGGTGCGAGCTTCCGCACTTCGCCGACCCAGTCGCCAGCCCGGTAGTCGAGCGCCGCATCGGCACCTGCATCGCGACAGGCCTGCACCTTCGCTGCGCCGCCGGCGGTCGCGATCACCCGTGCGCCGAGCAGCTTGCCGAGTTGCACCGCGGCGCTGCCGACACCGCCGGCCCCGGCATGCACCAGCAGCGTCTCGCCGGCTTTCAGACGAGCGGCATGGCGCAACGCGAACAGCGACGTCGGGAAGTTGCTGCGCAGCGCGAGCGCGGCACCCGCCGTCGTGCCTTCGGCCAGTGGCCAGGCTACGTCTTGCGGTGCGACGGCGAAGTCGGCGAAGCCGCCTTGCTGGCAGGAACTGGCGATGCGCGTGCCGACCGCGAGCGGGCCGTCGCCGCCCACGATGGTGCCGACGATCTCGGAGCCGGGCGTGAACGGCAACGGCGGCTTGACCTGGTATTTGCCGCGCACGATCAGCGTGTCGCCGAAGGCCAGCCCGGCGGCTTCGACGCGCACCAGGTACTGGTCGGCGGCAGGCGTCGGCACGGGGATCTCGCGACACTGCATCGTGCCCGCGTCGCTCAACGCCTCCACGCGCCAGGCGCGCATCGTCTGCGGAATCTCGGGCAGGGTCATGTTCGGAGCGTGGCGCGCCCGTTGGTCAGCACGACCACGTCGCGCGCCGGAACGCGCGCGCGGAACACGACCTCGCCGGCACCGACGCGCCAGAAGTCCATGCTCAATGTCTCCCCCGGAAAGACCGGCGACGACAGCCGCGCGCGGATCGACGCGAGCCGCGCGGGGTCGGCGTCGCAGAACTGCTGCACCACGGCGGCGCAGGCCATGCCGTAGGTCGCCAGCCCGTGCAGGATCGGCTTCGGGAAGCCTGCCTTGGCGGCGAACGCGGGGTCGATATGCAGCGGATTCAGGTCGCCCGACAGCCGGTACAGCAGCGCAGCATCCGGGCGCGTCGGCAGCGCGATGCTGAGGTCGGGCGCGCCTTCGGGCATCGCTGCCGGCGCCGGTGCCGGCGCGTCGCCGCCGCTGCCATTGGAGAAGCCGCCGTCGCCGCGCAGGAACAGCACCTGCTCGGTGCTCGCGATGAGCTGGCCGCTGGCCTCGTCGGTCAGCTCCTTCTCGACATGCATTACGACGCCCTTGCCCTCGCCCTTGTCGACGATGCGCGTGACGCGGCTGCGGCCGATCAGCGTGGCGGCCGCCGGCAGCGGGGCATGCATCGTCACGCCCTGCTCGCCGTGCACGAGCTTGAAGAAGTCGATGCCGAGCTCGGTGCGCTCACGCATCCACGGGCCGGGCGAGGCCAGCACCGCGGCCATGGTGGGCAGTGCGACCAGGTCCTTTTCGTAGGTGAAGCGAAGCTGCTTTGCGTCGAGCGGGTCGGCGCCGACGCCGAGCCCGAGCGCATAGAGGATGGTGTCCTTGGCGGTGTAGCTGTGGCGCACGTCGGCGGAGCGCCAGGCGCGGGTCTTGTCGTAGTCGATCATGAACTGGTTTCCCGGATGTCAGGTCTTGGAAGAAGGGGCGGCTGCGGGCCAGCGAAACTGCGCCGGCTCCTTGGCGCCGAAGCGGCGCACCGCCTCGGCGGCGTACTCGCTGCCCATGGCGATCGGCTGCGACAACGCTTCGAGATCGAGCATCGTCGCGAGCTCGCTCTGCAGCGACGACTGCAGCGCCTTCTTGCTGAGGCTCATCGCGGTGGCAGACGCGCCGGCGAAACTCTGCGCGATCGCGCGCGCGCGCAGCATCAGGTCGTCGGGCGCGAGCACTTCCAGCGCCAGGCCGATGCGCTGCGCCTCGTCGGCGCCCACCTCGCGCGCCGAGAAGATCAGCTCCTTCGCCCGCTGCAGCCCGACCACGCGCGGCAGCGTGTACCAGGCGCCCATGTCGGGCACCACGCCGATGCGATGGAACACCATCGCCAGCCGCACGCGACTGCTGACGAGCACGATGTCGGCGGTCAGCGCCATGCTCATGCCGGCGCCGTAGGCGACCCCGTCGAGCGCGGCGATCAGAGGCTTGTCGAGCCCTATCAGCGCCAGGGTCAGCTCGCGGTAGCGCGTCATCGCGGCGCGGCGCTGCTCGGGGTTGCGCGGGCCTGCCTGGCCCATGCCCTTCACGTCGCCGCCAGCGCAGAAGTCCCCGCCGGCACCGGTCAGCACGATCGCGCGCACGCCTTCGTCACGCTGCAATTCCAGCAGCCTGGCCGTCAGCGCGTCGGTCAGCGCGATGTCGAGCGCGTTCTTGGATGCCGGCCGGTTCAGGGTGACGATCGCGACGCCCCCGTCGCGCTCGACCAGCAGGTTGCCGGCATCCGTCATGCCGTCGCCTTCGCGGTGCCGGCCTCGGAGATCGGCACACCGTCGTTCATGACGTCGCAGTACTCGGTCATGCCCAGCACGGTGCGCCCTTCGCAGGTGTACTCGGTCATGCTCTCGGTGATGCGCGTGTACGTGCGCCAATCGTTGCTGCCCTTGCGCTTGTGCCGCAACGGCACGGTCGACACAACCTTGCCCTTGAGCACGTAGACGCCCTGCGCGGTGGTCACGGTGACGGTGAGGCCGCGCGGGTAC
>JBDUCH010000444.1:0-3116 GCA_040003555.1 Variovorax sp.
CGACGGTCGGCAGGAAAGTGTTGGCATTCCATTCCTGGTCGTTGATCATCTTGGCGACGCTTTCGCCGTTGATGGTGGCGAAGCGGTAGTCGGCGTACATCGTGGGCGAGTGGTTGCCCCAGACGGTGAGCTTCTCGATGTCGGCCACGGCCTTGCCGGTCTTGGCCGCGAGCTGGCTGGCCGCGCGGTTGTGGTCGAGGCGCAGCATGGCGGTGAAGTTCTTGCGGGGCAGATCCGGCGCGCTCTTCATGGCGATGTAGGCGTTGGTGTTGGCCGGGTTGCCCACCACCAGCACCTTGACGTTGCGGCTGGCAACGGCGTTGAGCGCCTGGCCCTGCGCCGTGAAGATGGCGCCATTGACGGCCAGCAGTTCGGCGCGTTCCATGCCCGGGCCACGCGGACGCGAACCGACCAGCAGTGCGTAGTCGACGTCCTTGAAGGCGGTCATCGGGTCGCTGTGCGCTTCCATGCCGACCAGCAACGGGAACGCGCAATCGTCGAGTTCCATCATCACGCCCTTGAGCGCCTTTTGCGGGCCTTCGACCGGCACTTCGAGCAGTTGCAGGATGACCGGCTGGTCTTTCCCGAGCATTTCGCCCGAAGCGATGCGGAACAGCAGGGCATAACCGATTTGACCGGCGGCACCGGTGACGGCAACGCGGACGGGCTTTTTGCTCATGGGGAAACTCCAGAAGGTGATGAAAAAGAATGGATGCGCGCTCGCGGCCTCCGCGAGCCTTGCCGGGCCGTTGGCCCGCACGCAAAACCGGCCGACATTTTATGCCGAATCGCGCTTTCGATGGCGGAAGTCTTATGTCTTATATAAGATAGGGGGCATTCCCCAGTGCCCAGCACCCCGCCCACGCCCCGATGTCGCCGACCCCCTCGTTCAGTCCGCTTTACCAGCAGATCAAGGCATTGATCCTGCAAAGCCTGCAGGCGGGCGAATGGAAGCCGGGCGAGCCGATCCCCAGCGAGATCGAACTGGCCGCGCGTTTTCGCGTGAGCCAGGGCACGGTGCGCAAGGCCATCGACGAACTGGCCGCCGAAAACCTCGTGGTGCGGCGCCAGGGCAAGGGCACCTTCGTCGCGACGCATGCCGAGCAGCATGTGCAATACCGTTTTCTGAAGCTGGTGCCCGACAGCGGCGACCTCGACAGCGACGGGCCGGCCGAGCGCACCATCGTGGACTGCAAGCGCCTGCGTGCTGCGGCCGATGTGGCCAGGGCCTTGTCGCTGCGCACCGGCGATGCGGTGCTGCAGGTTCGGCGCGTGCTCGCCTACCGCGGTGTGCCAACCATCCTGGAAGACCTGTGGCTGCCAGGCGCGCCCTTCAAGGGGCTCACGGCCGAGCGGCTCACCGAATGGCGCGGCCCGATGTATTCGCTGTTCGAAACCGAGTTCGGCGTGCGCATGGTGCGGGCCGAGGAAAAGATCCGCGCCGTGCTGCCCGATACGGCGCAGGCGGCACTGCTGCAAGTCACGAATGCCACGCCGTTGCTGAGCGTCGAGCGCGTGGCCCACACTTACCACGACACGCCCATGGAACTGCGACGCGGCCTGTACCGTACCGACACGCACCATTACCGGAACGAACTCGGATGAAATCATCAACGCGAATCAAGCCGCATCGCCCGTGCGACGGGCGCCATTCGCTATCGAAGTCATAGCACCCGAGCGATGCGCTGCGATGAAGTGCACGCCGGTGCTGCGCCATGGTGCATTGCAATAGAATTTTGCGTTGTTTGCATTTCCGTCAAAGAACAAGCCATCCCGCTCGAAAAAGCTACGAAAGCCATCTCCCCATGACCGAGCTTGCCACTCCGCCCCGGCCGCCACGCCGCGAATTCCGCAACATCAACGCGATCACCGATCTGACCACCTACCGGCTGCCGCCGGCCGGCATCGTGTCGATCCTGCACCGCGTCAGCGGTGTACTGATGTTCCTTCTGCTGCCGTTCATCATCTGGATGTTCGACACCTCGATCAGCTCCGAAATTTCTTTCGAAAGATTCAAGGCCGCGTTCAACAGCGGCCTTGGTTTCGTTCCGGGCGTGCTGATCAAGCTCGTCGCGCTCGCGTTGATCTGGGCCTACCTGCACCACTTCATCGCCGGTCTGCGCCACTTGTGGATGGACATGAGCCACGCCGCCGTCACCAAGGAGTTCGGCCACACCTCCGCCATCGTCACTCTGGGGCTCAGCATCGTATTGACCATTGCCCTCGGCCTCAAGCTGTTCGGCGCGTACTGAGGAGCACCACACCATGGCAGTGAACTACGGCACAAAGCGCATCGTCGTTGGCGCGCACTACGGTCTTCGCGACTGGCTCAGCCAGCGCATCACGGGCGGCCTGATGGCGCTCTTCACCCTGATCCTGCTGGGCCAGGTGCTGTTCTCTCGTGGCCCGATCGGCTACGACACCTGGGCTGGCATCTTCGCCGCGCAGTGGATGAAGGTGCTGACCTTCGCAGTGATCGTCTCCCTTCTGTACCACGTGTGGGTCGGCATGCGCGACGTCTGGATGGACTACGTCCAGCCGGTCGGCATTCGCCTGGCCGCTCAAATTTTCACCATCGTCTGGCTTGTCGGTTGCGCGGGTTGGGCCATTCAAGTGCTCTGGAGACTCTGACCCCATGACGTATTCGAAAGAACAAATCACCAAGCGCAAGTTCGACGTTGTCATCGTCGGCGCCGGCGGCTCGGGCATGCGTGCCTCGCTTCAGCTGGCGCGCGCAGGCCTCAACGTGGCCGTGCTCTCCAAGGTGTTCCCGACGCGCTCGCACACGGTGGCAGCCCAGGGCGGAATCGGCGCCTCGCTCGGCAACATGAGCGAGGACAACTGGCACTACCATTTCTACGACACGATCAAGGGCTCCGACTGGCTCGGCGACCAGGACGCAATCGAGTTCATGTGCCGCGAAGCACCCAAGGTGGTGTACGAGCTCGAACACTTCGGCATGCCGTTCGACCGCAATCCCGACGGCACCATCTACCAGCGTCCGTTCGGCGGCCACACCGCCAATTTCGGCGAGAAGGCGGTCCAGCGCGCCTGCGCCGCGGCCGACCGCACCGGCCACGCGATGCTGCACACGCTCTACCAGCAGAACGTCAAGG
>JBDUCH010000445.1:0-3110 GCA_040003555.1 Variovorax sp.
CCATCGCCGCCCGGCTGCAGACCGGCACCGTGTGGATCAACGAGATCCAGACCGCATCGCCGCACAAGCCGCTGGGCGGCCACAAGCAGTCGGGCATCGGCGTGGAGAACGGGCAGGAAGGCCTGCTGGAGTACACGCTGGCTCAGACGGTCTCGATGAAGCGAGCGGCCTGAATCAACGCAGGCGCGTTCGCGCGCCGCGCGCTACTCCACCTTCACGCCCGACTGGCGAATCACCTTGGCCCATTCGTCGGCCGAGGTCTTCATCATCGCGGCGAACTGGGCGCGCGTCTGAGGAGGCGGCACCTCCAGCGCGTAGCTGAGAATCTGCGCGCGCACCTCCGGTCGTGCGGTGATGCGATCGATCTCCGTGGCCAGCCGCTCGACGATGGGCGAGGGGGTGCCCTTGAGCAGGAAGAAGCCGACGAAGCCTTCGATGTCCATACCCGGGATTTTCAGTTCGTAGCCGGTCGGCACGTCCGGGTAGTTGGTGAGGCGCTTGCGCACGCTCACCGACATCAGGGGCCGGATGTCCTTCTGGAACTGCCTGACCGCGCCACCCGTGAGCCAGCCGGCGGTCAGCCGGCCCGTCGCCAGATCGGGTGCCAGCGCGGTTTCGCCGCGGTAGGCGATGTGCGACACCTTGATGCCCGCATGCTGCGCCATGAGTTCCATGTACACGTGCGTCGCCGACCCGTTTCCGGGCGTTCCGTAGCTGATGGGCACCGGCGATTTCCTCGCGAACTCGATGAATTCCTGCATCGTGGTCGCACCGGTCGAGTTGTGCACGCACAGCAGGCTGCTGGTGCTGGCCATCTGCGCCACCGGCGCGAAGAGCTCGAACGGGTCGTACCTCATGCTCGGGTAGAGAAGCGGCACGCGCACCAGCTCGGTCGATGCCTGCAGCAGCGTGTAGCCATCCGCCGGCGAAGACGTGACGGCCGAGATGCCGATGGTCTGGTTCGCGCCCGGCCGGTTCTCGATGATGACGGTCTGGTTCAGCGCGGTCTTCAGGTGCTCGGAATAGATGCGCGCCAGGTTGTCCGGCGCGGTACCCGCCGCCGAGGGAACGACGATGCGCAGCGGCTTGGACGGCCAGTCGGCCTGGGCGCGTGCAGCGGCAGGCAACAAGGGCAAAGCGGCGGTCGCCAAGGCGCGGCGGGCGAAATCTCTGCGGTGCATCGTGCTCATGGTTCCACATCCTTTTAATTAAGTTAGTTTGGTTCAACCAATGCCGAGGGGGATTCGGTGAAAACCCTCGAACCCGGCGCTGCGAGGCCGGGCGGGCCAAGCGCAATGGCCGGTGCGGTCATGGCGCCGGAATCGGAGCTGTGGATATGCTGACCGCCCCCCAA
The DNA here is from genome assembly GCA_040003555.1 of Variovorax sp. Classification (GTDB taxonomy): domain Bacteria; phylum Pseudomonadota; class Gammaproteobacteria; order Burkholderiales; family Burkholderiaceae_C; genus Variovorax. The sequence goes on from JBDUCH010000445.1 coordinate 1,355, forward strand.
AAAGTACAAGGAGACCTCTCATGCCGCTTTCCGAACTCGACGACGAAATTGCCAGCCATCGCATCTTTGGCGACGAGGCGCGCTTCCGGCATGTGTTTGCCCGGCTTCGCGCCGAGGATCCGGTCCATCTGACCAAGGCCAAGGGCCACCCGCCGTTCTGGGCCGTCACCAAGCAGGCCGACGTCGCAGAGGTCGAGCGCCAGAACGACAAGTTCCTCAACGCGCCGATGGTCTTCCTGCAGGACGTCGAGGAATGGGCCCAGCGCTTAAAGGACACCAACGGCACCGGGCATTACTTGCGCACGCTGGTCAGCATGGACGGTACCGAGCACCGCGCCACGCGCGGCCTGACCCAGGCGTGGTTCATGCCGCGCAACGTCAAGCAGCTCGAGGAGGCGGTCCGCGTGCGCGCCACCGAGATGATGGACCTGATGCTCGAGACCGACCGCTGCGACTTCGCGCAGAAGATCGCGCCCTGGTATCCGCTGCGCGTGATCATGTCGCTGCTGGGCATGCCGGAGGAGCGGCACCGTGACCTGCTGAACCTCACCCAGAAAATGCTGGCACCGCAGGACGACGAGTCCGAAACGAATCCGACGGCGCGCGCCATCGCGAAGAAGGAAGTGATCGGCGCCTTCGTGGCCCATTTTCATGCCCTGATCGCCGCACGCAAGGCCAAGCCCGAAGAAGACCTGGCCACGCTGCTGGTCAACGCGCAGATCGATGGCAAGCCGCTCGGCCCGTCGGAATTGCTGGGGTATTTCCTGGCCATTGCCACCGCCGGGCACGACACCACCGCATCGGCCCTGTCGGGCGGCCTGGTGGCGCTGCTGCAGCATCCCGACCAACTGGAGCGGCTGCGTCGCGAGCCTGAACTCATGGCGCCGGCAGTCGAGGAGATCCTGCGATGGACATCGCCCGTGCGCCATTTCATTCGCACGGCGAACGAAGACTACGTGCTGCGCGGCAGGCAGATCAGGAGGGGCGACTACCTGATGATGTGCTTCCCGTCGGCCTCTTTCGACGAAGAGGTTTTCCCCGACAGCCACCTGTTTCGCATCGACCGCACGCCCAACCGGCACCTCGCCTTCGGTTCGGGCGTCCACACCTGCCTGGGCCAGCACCTGTCCCGGATGGAGCTCAAGGCCTTCATGACCGAATTCCTCAAGCGCGTCGACAAGGTCGAACTCGACGGCCCGGTCGTGATGGTCGCAAGCAACCAGGTTTCCGGCCCGAAGCACGTGCCTCTGCGCTACGAGGCACGCGCGACGGCCTGAAGACGGCCCTGGTCCAGGGCCGCACCATTGTTCGGCACTTTTCCTACCCGGGGAATCCCTCATGACGCGCTCCGGGCGGCAAACTACGCTCAGTAAATGGTTCGACCAATATGCACCACTCCTGCTCGGCCGTCCTTCCGGGACGGCGCGACGGCGGAAAACGACGACTGGGCCTATACCGTGCCGCTCTGGTGCACGGTACATCTGCTGGCCGGTGCCACACGACACGGCTTCGTCCTGCAGGATCTGCTGCGGCGCATGGGTGCGCCGGACGAGCCGCTTGAAAACCCCCAGTGGCCCGTCCCGATCGAGAAGTTCGGCGCGGTCATGCGATATGCGGCACGCCGCATGAGAGACGAACTTGTCGGCATGGGGGCCAGGCCCGTGCCGCTCGGGACTTTCGCCTGTGTCACCCGGCAACTGCTGCACTGCTCGACCCTGGGGGAAGCACTCGAGCTGGGCATCCGCCTCTACCGGCT
>JBDUCH010000126.1:0-10447 GCA_040003555.1 Variovorax sp.
GCGGCCGCACCACGCGGCCGTGCAGCATGCCGGGCACGCGCATGTCGTGCACGAACACGGCGTCGCCGGCCAGCTTGGCCGGAATGTCGATGCGCGGCACGCGCGTGCCGACCAGGCGGTAGTCGTCGGGATGCTTGAGCGGCGTATCGGCAGCGAGCATCAGCAGGCCGCGCTGGCCCGCCAGCAGCTCGGCGAACGATCGGCCAACCGTGGCATCGGCCCGCGCATGCACGCGGCCGTCGGTCACCGTGAGATCGGCTTCGGGAATACCGAGCCATTCGGCCGCCTGCGCGATCAGCCAGCCGCGCGCCTGCGCTGCAGCGAGCCGCAGCGGCGCGGCGTGTAACTGGATCGATGCGCTGGCAATGGTCGCGCCCTGGTTGGGCGCGCGCGCGGTGTCGCCCAGCACCACGCGCAGCTGCGCGAGCGGCAGGTCGAGTTCTTCGGCCACGATCTGCGCGAGCGCAGTCTGCAGCCCGGTGCCGAGATCGACATGGCCGTTGAGCGCGGTCGCGCTGCCGTCGTCCCACAGCGCGAGCAGGACTTCGGGGCCCTCGGCCGGATTGCCGGAGACGAGTGCCGGCTGCCCCGGGGCCGGTGGCGGCGCGAGCGGTGTCTCGCGCACCACGACCAGCACGCCATCGGCCTCCAGAAATTCGGCCCGCGTGCGCGGCGCATCGGCGCGACGCGTCACAAGGGCTCGTCCCTGTCGGCGATGCGTTGCGCCGCGAGCTGCACCGCGCGCAGGATTTCCACGTGCGTGCCGCAGCGGCACAGGTTGCCCGACAGCTCGGCACGGATGCGATCGTCGCTCGGCCTGCGCTCGCGCGCCAGCAGCGCGGCGGCCTGCATCACCATGCCGTTGAGGCAATAGCCGCACTGGGCCGCCTGCGCATCTTCGAAGGCTTGCTGCACCGGGTGCCAGTCATCGCGCGAGCCGAGCCCTTCCAGCGTGGTGATGCAGCGGCCCGCCACGCCGCGCGCCGGGATCACGCAGGATCGCGCGGCCACGCCGTCGACCCACACCGTGCAAGCGCCGCACTGGCCGAGCCCGCAGCCGTACTTCGGGCCGTTGAGCCCGAGGTCGTTGCGCAGCAGATGCAGCAGCGAGGCCTCGCGCGGGACGGCCAGCGCCTGCGGCCGGCCGTTGACCTGCAGTTCGAGTCTGTGTGCGGCTTCAGCGCCGCAGGCTGCCGTCACGGGTGTACATCTCCAGATCCACGAAGTTCGAGCCGTTGTGGTTCTTCGCGCTGTAGGTCACGGGAAACTCGCCGAAGCGCGCGTTGCCCATGCCTTCGAGTGAGGCGATGAGGCCCTCGCGCGTGAGGCTGCGGCCCGCGCGCTTGATGCCGTCGACCAGCACGCGGGAGACGATGTAGCCTTCGAGCGCGGTGTAGCTGTCGATCTTCTGGCCGAACTCGGCGCGGTCGCGCTGGTAGTCGGCCACGATCGGCAGGCGCGGCACCTGCGGCGGCGGCACGATGCTGGCCGTGACCAGGCCTTCGAGCTTGCCGTTGAGCCGCTGTGCCGAGCCCTGCGCATCGGTGATGCCGACCGACAGCGTGTAGAGCGGTGCAGCGGCGCCGCTGGCGCGGTAGTCGCGGATGAACACCTCGGTCATGCGGCCGGCCATGATCATCACCACCGCACCGGGTTGTGCCTTGGTCAGGCTCTCGCCGATGGCCTTGGCGTCGCTCGCGGTGATCGCCATCGGCAAGGTCTGAACGACCTTGACGTTGTACTCGGCCGCCAGCTGCTCGCAGGTGGCGAGGTTCGACTTGCCGAAGGCGCTGTCCTGGAACACCACGGCAATGCTCTTGTTGCCGATGGTCGAGAGGTGGCTGATGATCTTGCGCAGTTCGAGGTCGTAGCCCGCGCGCACATGGAACAGGTGGCGGTCGAAGTTAGTGCGGAACGATGTGGTTCCCACCAGCGGCGCGAACATCGGCACGCCCGCCTTGGTGGCCAGCGGCATCGCAGCCACCAGATTGCCGGTGGCCACATAGCCGGTCAGCGCGAACACCTTGTCTTCGTCGATCAGCTTGGCGGTGTTGGCGGCCGTGCGCTGCGGCTCGTAGGCATCGTCGTAGGACACCAGTTCGAGCTTGCGGCCGTTGACACCGCCGCTCTTGTTGACCCGGTCGAAGTAGAGCTGGATGCCGGCCCGGTAGTCGATGCCGAAGTCCTTGGCCACGCCGCTGAACACGGCCGACTGGCCGACGCGGATGGTGCTGTCGGTCACGCCGTTTTCGGCGAGCGCCAGGCCGGGCAGCGCGGCGCACAGCCACAGCGCCGCGTGCCACGTCGCGCGGGCGCGTTGCTTGAAGTGCAAGCCCAAGTGCAAGCCCATACGTCAGGCAGCCACGGCGATGTCGGCCGACTGGATGCGCTTGACGCCCTTGGCGGTCATCTGCTTCCAGGCTGCGGCGAGCGAGCCATTGAGGTCGATGCCACGCGTCGCGTCTTCGACCACATAGGCCTCGAAGCCTGCCTTGCGTGCATCCATCGCGGTCCAGGCCACGCAGAAGTCGGTGGCCAGGCCGGTGACGAACACGGTCTTGATGCCGCGCGCCTTGAGGTAGCCGGCCAACCCGGTCGCCGTCTTGTGGTCGGCTTCCTCGAAGGCGGAGTAGCTGTCCATGTCCTTGTGGAAGCCCTTGCGGATGATGAGCTGCGCGGTCGGCACCTTGAGTTCCTTGCCGAGCGCGGCATCCTCGGTGCCCTGCACGCAGTGATCCGGCCACAGCACCTGCGTGCCGTAGGTGAGCTTGGTGGTCTCGAACGGCTTCTTGCCCGCGTGTGCGCTCGCGAACGAGGCATGGCCTGCCGTGTGCCAGTCCTGTGTGACGACGACGTTCTCGAACCCCGGCGCCAGTTTGTTGATGATCGGAATGACTTCGTTGCCGCCCTTGACTGCGAGCGTGCCGCCGTCGAGGAAGCAGTTCTGCACGTCGACCACGATCAGCGCGGCCTTGCTGCCGGGCTTGATCTGGCCGGCCGCGAAGGCGGACAGGCCGAAGCCGCCCATGAGGCCGAGGGCGGCGCCGGACTGGAGAAGGGTTCTGCGATTGGCGTGAAACATGGTGCGTGCTCCGGGAGGTTGAGGAAAAGAAAATCAGACGCTGAGATAAGCGCGCCGGATCTCGTCGTTCGCGGCGAGTTCGGCCATCGAGGCCTGGTAGCGGATCTGGCCCTTTTCGAGCACATAGGCGCGATCCGACACCAGTTCGGCAAAGTGCATGTTCTGCTCCGACAACAGGATGCTCACGCCACGTGCCTTGAGCTCCAGGATCATGTTGGCCATCTGCTCGACGATCACGGGCGCCACGCCTTCCGACGGCTCGTCGAGCAGCACCAGATACGGGTTGCCCATCAGCGTGCGGGCCACGGTCAGCATCTGCTGCTCGCCGCCGCTCATGCGGCCGCCCGGACGGTTCGGCATTTCACCCAGATTGGGAAAGAGCTTGAACAGCCGTTCGGGCGTCCACACCGGCGCGCTGCTGCCATCCGTCCAGCGGCGCTCGGGCTGCCGGCCGACCTCGAGGTTCTCCATCACCGTGAGGTCGGTGAACACGCGCCGGTCTTCGGGCACGAAGCCCAGGCCCAGCCGCGCCGCCACATGCGGCTCCCGCTTCGAGATGTCGTGGCCCAGAAAGCTCACCGCGCCGCGGCGCTTGGGCAGCATGCCGATCAGCGCCTTGAGCGTGGTCGACTTGCCGGCGCCGTTGCGGCCCATCAACGCGACCACTTCGCCGCGCCGCACTTCGAGATCCACGTCGTAGAGGATCTGCGCGGCGCCATACCAGGCGCACAGTGATTTCGCCTGGAGCAATATTTCGTGGGTGCTCATTGAATACCTCCGCCCTGCGGGCCGCGATGCCGAGCGCCTTCGGGCGGCCGGGCGGCGCTCATGCCGCCGCTCCCACCGCCGCGTTCACTTCCGCGGCCTTTTCTGCAATCTTCTCGAAGGTCTTGCCGCTGCCGAAGTACACCTCCTGCACCTTCGGATGGTCGCGGATCTCGAGCGGCTTGCCCTGCGCGATGAGCCGGCCGCGGGCCAGCACGATCATGCGGTCGGCGTACGCGAACACCACGTCCATGCTGTGCTCGGTGAACAGCACGGCCAGGCCGCGCTGGATCACGAGTTCCTTGGTCAAGGCCATCAGCGAATTGCGTTCTTTCGGCGCCATGCCGGCCGTGGGCTCGTCCATCAGCAGCAGGTTCGGACTGTTGGCCATCGCGATCGCGAGTTCGACACGCTTGACGTCGCCGTACGCGAGTTCGCTGCAGGGGCGATCGGCCTGCGCCTTCATGCCGACCTGCTCCAGCAGCGCGAGCGCTTCGTCGCGCTTGTGCTCGGCCGCGCGGCGCCACATCGAAAACAGCTGGCCGTCGTGCGAGAGCATCGCCATCTGCACGTTCTCGACCACGGTGAGCGACGCGAAGGTTTCGGCGATCTGGAAGGTGCGCCCGACGCCCAGGCGCCAGATAGCGCGCGGCTTGCGGCCCACCAGTTCGTGCCCGTCGAACAGGATCGAGCCCTGATCCGCCTTGAGCTGGCCGTTGACCATGTTGAAGGTGGTCGACTTGCCGGCGCCGTTGGGGCCTATCAGTGCCAGCAGTTCGCCGGCAGCGAGTTCGAAGCTGATGCCGTCGACCGCCTTCACGCCGCCGAACGACTTGCCGAGGTTGTCGACCTTGAGAAGGGGCGTCGTGCTCATGCCTTGGCCTCCTTCACTTCGACCGCATCCGGCTTGCGCTTCAACCGGTCGAACAGCTGCTTGGCGAAGCCCGCGATGCCCTGCGGGAACAGCAGCACCAGGATCAGGATGATCGCGCCCAGCATCGCGCGCCAGTAGTCGGTGTTGCGTGCCACCGCATCGTGCAGCCAGCTGAAAGTGAAGGCCCCCACCACCGGCCCGGCCAGCGTCTGGATACCGCCCAGCAGCACCATGACCAGGCCATCGACCGACTTGCCGACGCTGAGGCTTTCGGGCGAGATGCTGCCCTTGGAAAACGCATAGAGCGAACCGGCGAGCCCGGCCGCGGCACCCGCAATGACGAAGGCCGTCCATTGCATGCGCTTGACGTCGATGCCGATCGCGTCGGCGCGCAGCACCGAATCGCGCCCGGCGCGCAGCGCATAGCCGAACGGCGAGAACAGCACGCGGCGCAGCATGAGGATGCCACCGCCCACCAGCACCAGCGTGAGCCAGTAGTAGGCGCGCTTGTCCGACAGCCACTCCGAGGGCCAGACACCGGTGAGGCCGTTGCTGCCGCCGGTGAACGAATCCCACTGGTAGGTGATGGCCCAGGTGATCTGCGCGAAGGCCAGTGTGAGCATCGCGAGGTACACGCCCGACAGCCGCACCGCAAACCAGCCGTAGACGAAGGCACCGATGGCCGCAACCAGCGGCGCCGCGATCAGCGCCACCTCCATCGGCAGGCCGCTCGAACGCACCAGCAGCGCGGCGCCGTACGCGCCGAGGCCGAAGTACGCCGCGTGGCCGAACGAGTGCATGCCGGCCGGGCCCATGATGAAGTGCAGGCTGGCTGCAAACAGCGCGGCGATCAGCAGGTCGATCAGCAGCACCGTGGTGTAGGGCGAATCGGCCGTGAGCAGCGGCATCGCCATCAGCACGGCGCCGAGCGCGGCGACCAGCCAGAGGTAGCCCTTGCCAGCGCGGCGCAGCGGCTCTTCCTGCATGCCGACATAGCGGCTTGGCGCCTGCGGCCTGCCGAACAGGCCCCACGGGCGCCAGACCAGCACCACCGCCATGACGAGGAACTCGACCACCAGCGTGAGCTTGGAGAACGACACGCTGTAGCCGAACACGTCGACCACGCCGAGCCAGATGCAGACTGCCTTGATCTCGGAGATGAGCAGTGCCGCCACATAGGCCCCCGGAATCGAGCCCATGCCACCGACCACCACCACCACGAAGGCGGCGCCGATGGTGTTGAGATCCATCTCGAGCGTGGCGGGCTCGCGTGGCAACTGCAGCGCACCGCCGAGCCCGGCGAGCAGGGCGCCGAGCGCGAACACGGCCGTGAACAGCCAGGCCTGGTTGACGCCGAGCGCGCTGACCATCTCGCGGTCTTGCGTGGCGGCGCGCACCAGCGTGCCCCAGCGCGTGCGCGTGAGCAGCAGCCAGAGCAGGCCCAGCACCACCGGGCCGACCACGATCAGGAACAAGTCATAGCTTGGAAACTGCCGGCCGAGAATTTCGACCGAGCCCGACAGGCCCGGCGCACGCGGGCCGAGCAGCTCGTCCGGGCCCCAGAGCCACAGCACGGCATCCTTGATCACCAGCACGAGGGCAAAGGTTGCGAGCAACTGGAACAGCTCGGGCGCCTTGTAGATGCGGCGCAGCAGCACCACCTCGATCAGCGCGCCGAGGATGCCCACGGCGACAGCCGCAATCACCAGCGCCGGCCAGAAGCCCAGGCCGGTGCCCAGCTTCTCGACCAGCGTGTAGGCGATGTAGATGCCCACCATGAAGAAGGAGCCGTGCGCGAAGTTGACGATGCGGGTGACGCCGAAAATCAGCGACAGGCCCGCCCCCACCAGGAACAGCGAAGAAGCCGATGACAGTCCGGTGAGGAACTGCAGCAGCAAAGAAGACAAACTCATCCGGCGCCCTTCATTGCGCCGCGCGCGCCTTCTTCACGTCGGCAGCCGATGGCTGGAACTTGGCGCCGTCGAGATAGACATAGTCGACCATCACGCCCTTGCCGCCTTCGTTCTTGGTCTTGCCGACGAAGGCACCCATGGTCGACTGGTGGTCTTCCGGACGGTAGGTGATCTTGCCGAACGGCGTGTCGACCTGCAGGCCCTTGAAGGCGGCGACCAGCTGCGGCGTTTCAGTGCTCTTGGCCTTGGCGATGCCGGCCGCGACCGACTTGATCATGCTGTAGCCGACCACCGAGCCGAGGCGCGGATAGTCCTTGTACTTGCCGTGGTAGGCCAGGAAGAATGCCTTGTGCTCGGGCGTCTGGATGCCGTACCAGGGGTAGCCGGTGACCAGCCAGCCGTTGGGCGCTTCGTCCTTCAGCGGGTCGAGGTACTCGGGCTCGCCGGTCAGCACGCTGACCACGGCACGGTCCTTGAACAGCCCGCGCGTGTTGCCCTCGCGCACGAACTTCGACAGGTCGGCGCCGAACAGCACGTTGAAGATGGCATCGGGCTTGGCATCGCCCAGCGCCTGGGCCACGGCACCGGCGTCGACCTTGCCCAGCGGCGTGGCCTGCTCGACCACGAACTCCACGTCGGGCTGCGCGGCCTTCAGCAGGTTCTTGAAGGCGGCCACGGCCGACTGGCCGTATTCATAGTTGGGGTAGACGATGGCCCAGCGCTTCTTGTTGAGCTTGACCGCTTCGGGCACCAGCATCGCGGCCTGCATGTAGGTGCCGGGGCGCAGGCGGAAGGTGTACTCGTTGCCGCCCTGCCAGGTCATCTTGTCGGTGAGCGGCTCGCCGGCCAAGAAGAAGAACTTCTTCTGCTTGGCGAAGTCGGCCACGGCCAGGCCGGTGTTCGACAGGAAAGTGCCGGTCAGCACATCGATCTTCTCGCGCGCCACCAGTTCTTCGGCCACGCGCACCGCGTCGCCGGGATTCGCGTTGTCGTCGCGCGTGATGAGCTCGATCTTCTTGCCGTTGATGCCGCCCTTGGCGTTGATCTCTTCGACGGCCAGTTCCATGCCCTTCTTGTAGGGCTCGAGGAAGGCGGGCTGTGCCTTGTAGCTGTTGACCTCGCCGATCTTGATCACGCCCTGCGCATGCGCAGGAACGAGAGCGGTGGCCAGGGTGGCGAGTGCCGCGGCGCTGAAGACATGACGCAGTGGTTTCATGAAAAACTCCTTGAGGACAGGGAACAAGAACGAATAACTGACTTTTCGCGGAACACCGCGAAACGGGCTTCGCCCGGTCGCAGGTGTTGCCCCCGGCAGGGGGTTGGCGAAGCGACACGTAGTGCGCGAAGAATGGGGGCGAGCTTCATGGGGCGAGCTTCATTTCAGACCGTCTTCGCCCTTGATCTCGGAAACCTTCAGGCCGCCGATGCGCGGCAGCGGGCGGCCACTGTCGGTGACCGCGACGGCGACGACGATTTCGTTGGCGCGCGGGGCATCGGAGACGCGGGCCTCGATGGCATCGAAGTGGCTGCGCACGAACGCGGCATCCTTGTGGCCGAGCGGCACGTCGATCGCGGTGCCGAGCGTGCCGCGCTTCTTGCTCGACGGCACCAGGGCCGCGCCCTTCTCGACCGCCACGCGCAACGGCGCGCCGAGCTTGGGATGAAGGATGGCAGCGGCGTGCTCGAGCTCACCGGCTTCGCCGACGATCGCGGCCTTGCCGTAGCTCTGCGCGGCCCCCGGCGCAATGCCGAGCGCGGCCACGCACTTCTGGCCGAGCAGCGCACCGAGCTCTTCGCCGATCGCGATCAGCTCATCGAGGTTTTCGCTGTAGCGGCCGGCGTAAGGGTTCTCGATCACGGCGATGGCCACCGCGCGGCGCGTCGGCGGGTCGATGGGCCGGCCCATTTCGATACGGGTCTCGTCCACCTGGACGAGGAGTTTGCGGATATTGGCAGTCATCGGAGTCCGTCCCACTTGGAAATGTCTTTGGCGAGCAGCCCGCCGACGCGGGCATGGATGCGGTAGCCGGTGCTCATCGCGAGTATGAAGACGATCTCGTCCGCGGCCGGCGCACCGGGCACGCGCACCTCGATCGCATCGAACTGGCCGCGCACATAGCTGGCGTTGATGTTGGTGAGAGGCACGTCGAGCGCGGCGCCCGGCGGGCCGACCTTCTTGGTCGATGGCACGATCGATAGCGCATTCGCGGGCTGACCGGTTTTCTCTTCGGCCTCGCCCTTGCGGTATGCATTGCGGTCGCCCTTCCAGCCGAGCAGTTCGCGCATCGCATAGCCGCCCGGCACATGCCAGAGCGCGCCGTGTTCGAGTTCGCCCGCAGCGCCGACGATGGCGCCCTTGCCGTAGGTGGCGATCTGCTCGGTGCCAACGTCCATGGCGGCGAGCAGCCGGTGCGCCATGTCGACGCCGACCGGATCGAGCAGGCCCATCATCGGCAGGATGTCGGGCTCGTAGCGGCCGGCGAAGGGATTGGCCAGCACGGCGCCGATGGCGCCACGCACCAGCGGGGTTGCAGCGCGGGGGCCGAACTCGTGGTGGATGTGCTCGACATGCGTGAAGACGCGGCGGATTTCGATCATGTGCATTTCGTTAAGCAAATACTGAACCAACGGCTGCCCCGGGCGCGCAATCCGGCAGCTGGGCTTCGGAGCATAAGGGCTCGACCACGCGGTACTGCCCCTGGCAAACGAGTACCGCCGAATCGATCAATCCGCTCTGCTGGAGCATGAGGGCACGCGCCACGCCCGCATCCAGTGCGCGGCGCACCTGGGCCGGCGCGAGCGCATTGACGCCGACCGTGACCGGAATGTCGCCAAGGTCGCTCTCGTCCTTGCATTCGCTGGCGGGGCGGCGCGTGATGCCGGCGTCTTCCACGTCGACCCCATTGGCGATGACGGTCGCGGCCGCATCGGCCGCGGCCGCGCTCTGCGCCAGCACCGTGACGCTGTCGGCGATGCCGAGCGAAAAGCTGCGGCCGCGCCAGCCGCTGGTCGCGACGCCGCGCACGGGCATGGCGGCGGTGATCTCGAACTGCCCGTCGGTCGTGATGCGGCCCGCATCGCGCGGGTCGAAGCGCGCCAGGTCGGAGAACAGGCCCACGCGCACCGAATGCCCCGCCGCGAGGTGCAGCGCGATGTCGCCGCCGTTGTTGAGCCAGGCGCGGTCGATACCGGGGCGCTCGTAGAACCGTATCAGTTCCTGCGCCACCGAACCGGCCACCGCGGCCATCGGCGTGATGAAGACCGCACGAAAGGGAAAGCAGGCGCTCCACATGCGCCGCGCCACCGGGCCGTGCAACGTGCACCGGGCACCGATCGGCTGGCGCAACAGCGGCAACTCGCCGACCAGCTCGCCGAGCACGGTGCCGAAGCGCTGCCATGCCGCTTCGTGCGCGGCAGCGACCGCCCGCGGCTCGCCATGCGCCTCGGCCACGATATCGATCGGGCCGTGGCTCAGGTGCCAGCGGTGGGCGTCGAGCGCGTTGCGCTGCGCGACCATCATGTTCAGCCGAGCATCGGGGGTTGGCCGAGCGGCCACGGATTCGCGGCATCGATCTGCTGCCACTGCCGCGCCAGCGGCGCCCCGTCGTCCTGCCAGGCACCTCGTGCCAGCGCCTGCTCGAGCGGGAACACATGGCCGGTGTGGCCGCCCAGCGCGGCGTAGTCGTCGAGCCGCATGCTGAATTCGATCGGCGCGACGATTGCCGGCGTCGGCACGGTGCCGAAGCTGTTGTCGGGCATGCGCATCACGTCGACCATCACCGTGATGCCGCCGCCCGGCCACACATAGGCCGG
>JBDUCH010000127.1:0-10428 GCA_040003555.1 Variovorax sp.
ACCGCGGCCGGCTCGGCTTCGTCACCGACATTCCGCTCGACAACTACCAGGCCACCCTGATCCCCATGCTCGCGGGCGAGTACGAGGAAGACCATCGCAGCCTGATGCATGCCCAGGTGGTGCGCGAAGACAAGGTGGTGTTCGACGCATTCGCGATGAACGACGTGGTGGTGAACCGCGGCGCCACATCGGGCATGGTGGAACTGCGGGTTTCGGTCGGCCGGCATTTCGTCGCCAACCAGCGCGCCGACGGATTGATCATCGCGTCGCCGACAGGCTCCACCGCCTATGCACTCTCGGCCGGCGGGCCGCTGCTGCACCCTGCCATTCCCGGCTGGGTGCTGGTGCCGATTGCGCCGCACACTTTGTCGAACCGCCCCATCCTCCTGCCCGATGCCGACGAGATCACGATCGAACTCGTGGCCGGCCGCGACGCCAGTGCCAATTTCGACATGCAATCGCTCGCCTCGCTGGTGCATGGCGACCGCATCGTGGTGCGCCGCTCCGACTACCGCGTGCGCTTCCTGCACCCCAAGGGCTGGAGCTATTTCGACACGCTGCGAAAGAAGTTGCACTGGAACGAAGGAGGCTCCTGAAGTGGCCCTGCGACGCATTGTCCTGCGCGACTTCGTGATCGTGCGCGAACTCGAACTCGACCTGTCGGGCGGCTTCACCGTGCTGACCGGCGAGACAGGTGCCGGCAAGTCGATCCTTGTCGATGCGCTGCAACTCGCACTTGGCAACCGGGCTGACGCGGGCGCGGTGCGCGAAGGAGCCGAGCGGCTCGACGTGTCGGCCGAATTCGATGCGGACGCGGCCCTGGCCGGCTGGCTCGACGAAGGCGGCTTCGAGGGTGGCGACACGATGCTGTTGCGGCGCACGGTCGACCTGCAGGGCCGGAGTCGCGGCTGGATCAACGGCAGCCCGGCCACTGCCACGCAACTGCGTGAACTCGGCGACCGCCTGCTCGACATTCACGGCCAGCACGCCTGGCAAAGCCTGACCCGTCCCGAGGCGGTGCGAGGCCTGCTCGACGCCTACGCCGGCGTGCGCACCGATGCGCTCGATGCGTGTTGGCACGCCTGGCGGCAAGCACAGTCCGCGCTCGATACGGCGCGCTTGGCGCAGGACTCGTTGCAGCGCGAACGCGAGCGCCTGCAGTGGCAGATTGCCGAAGTGATGAAGCTCGCCCCGGGCGTTGACGAATGGGAAGAACTGTCGACCAACCACGCGCGCATCTCCAACGCGCAGGCGCTGATCGAAGCCGCCGAGGGCGCACGCGAGGCATTGGAGGGCGATGACGGCGGTGCGCTGGCCGCCCTCTCCAGAGCGGCCGCGCTGTTGCAGAGCAGCGAGCACATCGAGCCCGAATTCAGGACGCTCGGCGAAGTGCTGGCCTCCAGCGTGGCGCAGGCATCGGACGCCGCGCACACCCTGCACGGCTATCTGCGCCATGCCGACACCGATCCGCAGCGCCTGGCCGAACTCGACGAACGCATGGGGCTCTGGATGTCGCTCGCGCGCCGCTACAAGCGCGGCCCGGCCGATTTGCCTGGCCTGCTGGCCGGCTGGCAAACCGAGCTGACGGCGCTCGACGCCGCGAGCGACCTCGAAGCGTTGGAACGCGCCGAACAGGCCGCGCAGCAGCGCTACATGAAAGAAGCCACCGCCCTCGGCAAGGCACGCAAGCAGGCCGCGCCCAGGCTCGCCCAGGCGGTCACGCTCGCGATGCAGGGGCTCGGCATGCAGGGCGGCAGCTTCGAAGTGAAGCTGCAGGCGCTCGCACAGCCCGGCCGCGCGGGCCTCGAAGACATCAGCTTCCTGGTGAGCGGCCATCCGGGCAGCACGCCGCGTCCGATCGGCAAGGTCGCCTCGGGTGGTGAGCTGTCCCGCATCGCGCTGGCGATCGCGGTCACGACCAGCGAACTCGGCACTGCACAGACCCTGATCTTCGACGAGGTCGATGCCGGCGTCGGGGGCGCCGTGGCCGAAACGGTTGGTCGCCTCATGAAGCAATTGGGCCGCGACCGGCAGGTGCTGGCCGTCACGCACCTGCCGCAGGTTGCCGCCTGCGCCGACCATCACCTCGTAGTGGCCAAGCGCCAGACCGCAGGCCGCACCGAAAGCGGCGTCACGCCGCTCGACGGCGCGGCGCGCGAAAAGGAGATTGCCCGCATGCTGGGCGGCGAGAAGGTGTCGCAGACATCGCTCGCCCACGCGCGCGAAATGCTCGGCAAGCCGACCTCGGAGGTTGGCGCATGAGCCTTGAACTGGTGTTGATCACCGGCATGTCCGGCTCTGGCAAGTCGGTCGCATTGCATGCGCTGGAAGACGCCGGCTACTACTGTGTCGACAACCTGCCCCCCGAACTGCTGATGCCCTTCATCGCGTTGCAGCACGAGCAGCGCAGCGAGCGCGTGGCGATTGCGATGGATGTGCGCAGCGGCGTGTCGCTGCCGATGGTTCCTCAGGAGCTCGAGGCGCTGCGGCGCGGTGGCGTGGCATTGCGCTCGCTGTTTCTCGACTCGACCACCGACGCTTTGGTGCGCCGCTACTCCGAGACCCGTCGGCGCCACCCGCTGTCGCGCCAGGAGAACCACACCGACGCACCCGAAACGCAGCGCGTGCTGGTGCAGGCAATTGAGCTCGAACGCGAGTTGCTGGCCGACCTGCGTGACGGTGCCGACGTGATCGACACCAGCATCATCCGGCCGGCGCAACTCCAGAGCTACGTCAAGGCGCTTATCTCGGCGCCGCAAAGCGCGCTCACGCTGGTGTTCGAATCCTTCGCCTTCAAGCGCGGCGTGCCGCTCGATGCCGACTATGTGTTCGACGTGCGCATGCTGCCCAATCCGCACTATGTGCCGGCACTGCGTGCATTGACCGGGCGCGACGCGCCGGTGATCGACTGGCTGCGACAGCACGACGACGTGGCGCGCATGTACGGCGACATTGAGCAGTTCCTGGGCCGCTGGCTCGACGCGCTGGCGCAGGATCACCGCAGCTACGTGACCGTGGCGATCGGCTGCACCGGCGGCCAACATCGCTCTGTGTTCCTGGTGGAGCAGCTGGCGCGCGGCTTCGGCACGCGCTGGGCCGCGCTCAAGCGGCATCGCGAGCTGGACGGCGCCTGATCTCAGGCTGAAAGCAGCTTGCGCACCGGCGCCGGCAGGCCCAGGCCTTCCCATGCATCCGGCGCAAACCACTGCCCGGTCCCGGGCATCGCCGATGTCGTGTCGCCGCTCGCAAGCACCGGATGCAGGTGCAGATCCTTGTGCGTCAGAACGTGCAGAAACGGCGCGCCGTCGTGTGCCGACCCGCGCAGTTGCACGGGCAAGGCTTCAAGCAAGGCGGCATGGCTGTCGAACACCGGCAGGCAATACAACCCGGCCCAGATGCCATGCGGCGGGCGCTTCTCGAGCCAGCTGCGGCCTGCGCCATCGCGCGCCAGCAGCAGCCAGAGCGATTGCGCGCTGCGCTTGAGCTTGCGCGTCCTGACCGGGTAGTTTTCAGGCGAGCCCTGCTGCCGGGCCACGCAGATTTCATGGGCCGGACACAGCATGCAACTCGGTTTGCGCGGCAGGCAAACCGTAGCACCAAGATCCATCAGCCCTTGCGTGTAGCGCTCGATCGCACCGGGTTGCGCAGCGGCCGGCGGCAGCAGCTCGGTCGCCGCATTCCACAGCGTGCGCTCGTTGGCGCTGACCGACAGATCCGCGTCGAATCCAAGCACGCGCGTCAACACGCGCTTGACGTTGCCGTCGAGGATCGCGACACGCTCGCCGAAGCAGAAGGCCGCGATCGCCGCTGCGGTCGAGCGGCCGATGCCGGGCAGCGTGACAAGCTGGTCGGCCCGCTGCGGAAACGTGCCGCCGAAGCGCACCATCACGTCCTGCGCACAACGGTGCATGTTGCGGGCGCGGCTGTAGTAGCCAAGGCCGCTCCAGAGGCCGAACACTTCGTCCTCGCCCGCCGCCGCCAATTCGGCCACGGTCGGAAAGTGCGCGAGAAAGCGGTCGAAGTAGCCGAGCACGGTCGACACCTGCGTCTGCTGCAGCATGACTTCGGACAGCCAGACGCGGTAGGGGTCACGGGTGTTTTGCCAGGGCAGTTCGCTGCGGCCGTGGCTGCGCTGCCAATGCACCACCCGTTCGGAGAACCCGTCCGCCATCGGCGAAGCGGCGGCCGTCCGCTCAGGCGGCACGAAGCTCGGTGCGCGAGGAGGTTGGCGCCTCGTTGCTGGTCAGCAGCGAGGTGAGCTCGCGCAGCCGGCGATGCAGTTCGGCCAGGCCGTTTTCCTGTGCGGCCAGCTCGGCGAGTCGTTCGTCGAGGTTGCCGGCAGCGTGCTGGATCCGGTCGACCGCCTCGATGCGCCGGCCGAAGTTGCGGCGGCGTTCTTTCAGTTGCGCGTCGAGCTGGGCGCCAGCGCCCTTGCTCCAGCGCTCGACCTCGCTCATGGCGGCCTCGTTCACCACGCGCAGCCGGCTCGCGAGCGCGCGAACCAGCTTGTCGCAGAACTCGGGTTGCGCAAGCTTGAGCAGGTTGCCGACGCCGAGGTACTGGGTGTGACTCTTCTCGATCTGGGTGAGTTGCTTCTGGAACTCCGTCAGGTCGGGCTCGGACGGCGCCAGCAGCGTGAAGCCGTGTTCTGAATTGAGTTGACGGAAAGTGGCATGCAGCATGGCCTGGATCTCGGCCGTGGTGACCTGCACCTCGCGCAGGTTGTTGCGCAGCGCATCGAAGGTTTCGCCGTACACCTTGCGCACATTGAACTTGATGCCGGGGCGCTTGAGCGCGGCAGCAAGCCGGCCCATGTCGGCCTTGAGCGCCGTGCTGCCGAGCACCGCATACACCTCGCGCAGCAGCTTGCCTTGCACCGAGCGCAAGGCCAGGATGCGCGCGTTGCTGCCCTCGAACTCGTTTTGCTCCTGCTCGATGCGGGTGCGCATGTGCCGGATCACCGACACGTTCTTGCCACGCAGGCCCTGCAGTTCGAGCGCCTGCTCCGACAGGTCGCGCTGGCGCACGTTGAGAATGCGCGTGGCTTCGGTGCGCAGGGCGCCGATGCCGTTGTCGACCGCGCCCCGCAGCATGGTTTCGCGCTTGCCGAGCAAGCCTTCGCCGAGCACCGCTTCGAGCGCTGGCAGCCGGCTGGCCTGCAGCAGCGGCGGGTCGCGGCGAATCTTGGCTTGCAAGCCCTTTTGCGCAGAGACCGGCAGCACCTGCGACAACGGCACGCCGAGCAGATCCGCCGCGCCCGTGCGCTGGCGCTCGATCTGCGCGTCGATCTGTTCCGGCGTGCTGAGGATGTCCCACATCGTGTCGATCTTGTTGAGCACCACGATGCGCGTTTCGCCGGGGTCGCCCTCGGTGATCAGGTGTTCGCGCCAGATCGATAGGTCGGAGCGCGTCACGCCGGTGTCGGCGCCGAGGATGAACACCACTGCATGGGCCTGCGGGATCAGGCTCACCGTCAGTTCGGGTTCGGCGCCGATCGCGTTGAGACCTGGCGTGTCGAGAATGACCAGCCCCTGCTCCAGCAGCGGATGCGGCATGTTGAGCACCGCATGGCGCCAACGCGGAATCTCGACACGGCCTTCGGCGTCGGGCACCGGGTTGTCTTCGGTGTCGTCGTCGCTCCAGAAACCGAGTGCGCGGGCTTCGCCCAGCGACACCCAGTTGACTTCGGCGACCTTTTGCATTGCTTCGGCCAACTGCTCGGCGTCGTCGACGTCGATCTTCAGTTCGGTCCAGCGGGTTCTGTCCTCGCGCCAATGGCTGAGCGAATGGGATTCGAGACGGGTTTCGATCGGCAGCAGCCGAAGGCTCGGCATGGTGGCAGGGTCATAGCCCAGCTCGGTCGGGCACATCGTGGTGCGGCCGGCGCTCGCCGGCATGATGCGGCGGCCGTAGCCAGCGAAGAAGATCGCGTTGATGAGTTCCGATTTGCCGCGCGAGAACTCGGCCACGAAAGCCACCATGACCTTGCTGGTGCGCATCTGCGCTTCGAGGTCGCGCAGCCGCTCTGCCACGGCCTGGTCGAGCAGCTCGTTTTCGTTGAGCCAGCCCGAAAGCCACTTGAGCCGGTGCGCGAAATTCCGACGCCAGGCGCCATGCTGGTCGAATTGCTGATTGAAGGAGCGGCTCAAAACAGAGTGTAAATTTGAACTTACAAAATATAGCACCGGCACCCGACCGCGCGGGTAGGCAAGAGCGCCGCTCGTCGGGCTTTCGCTAATACTTTTGACAATTTGGGCAGAAAAACGTCGACCGCTGGCCTTGGCGAATCTGGCGGATCGGCGTTCCGCACACCCGACACGGCTCGCCGGCTCGCCCGTAAACCGTGGCTTCTAGCTGGAAATAGCCGCTTTGCCCGTCGACGTTGGTGAAGTCCCGCAGCGTGCTGCCGCCCCGTTCGACCGCACGCGCCAGGATTTCGCGCACTGCGGCATGCAGGCGCTTGGCGCGCGGCCGGCTGATGCGCGAGGCGGCCAGTGTCGGCCGGATGGCAGCCAGGAACAGCGCCTCCGACGCATAGATGTTGCCCACGCCCACCACCAGGTCGCCGGCGAGCAGTACCTGCTTGATGGCGGCCTGGCGCTTCTGCAGGCCGGCGTGGAACAGCGCGAGATCGAAACCATCGCCCAGCGGCTCGACGCCGAGCTTGCCCAGCAGTTTCACGGCCAGCGGCGCGGCCTCGTCCTGCGCGTAGACCACGGCGCCGAAACGGCGCGGGTCGTTGAGCCGCAATGTCCCGTGGCTGGTGACCAGGTCGAAATGGTCATGCGCGCCGGGCGACGGCGGATCCTGGCTGAAGCGCAGACTGCCGGACATGCCCAGGTGCAGCAGCAACAGGCCTTCATCCAGATCGACCAGCAGATATTTACCGCGCCGTCGCACCGCGAGCACCGTCCGGCCCACGAGCGCCAGGGGCTCGACCGCCAGCGCCCAGCGCAGCGGCTTGCCCACACGCACCGCCTCGATGCGGGCGCCGGCAATGCGGTCGGCAAAACCAAGACGCGTGACTTCGACTTCGGGGAGTTCGGGCATGGACAGAAGGCTGACACCAAATCACGTCGGAACCTGTAGCCCCACGCGGTGGTCACACAAAAACCTTGGATTATTATGGTTCCGATGACCCCACCGCCCCGCCGACTCCGCCTTGCGGCGGCCGCATCTCTCGTGTTGCTTGCCCTTGCGGCGCATGCGCAGACCGTGCCCGCACCCAATGCCCCCAACGACCCGTCCGCGCCCACCAGCCCGGCACCGATCGTCGAGCCTCCGGGCGCGCCCGCGGTCTCGGCTGAGGCCAAGGCGGAGCCGAAGTCCGACGCGACCCCTTCTGCGCTCACGGCAGAGTTGTTCTTCAACGTGCTGGTCGGCGAAATGACCGCCCGCTCGGGCGACGCGACCGACGGCGCCGCCCTGATGCTCGAGGCTGCACGACGTACGCGTGACCCGCGGCTGTACCAGCGCACCGTCGAACTGGCGTTGCAAACGCGCTCCGGGGACACGGCGCTGGCCGCCGCCCGCGCCTGGAAGCAGGCTCAACCCGACTCGCGCGACGCTCGCCGCGTTGAGTTGCAAATCCTGATCGCCCTGAATCGACTGGCAGACACGGTGGAGCCGCTGCGCGCCGAATTCGCGGCGACGCCCCAGATCGAGCACCCGTTCCTGATGACGGTCGTCGCGCGCACCTACGCGCGCGCCGCGGACAAGAAACTCGCCGCCTCGGTGGTGGAACGCGCACTGGTCGACGAAATCAGGAACCCGGCCACCGCCGGCCTCGCCTGGACGACGATCGGTCGGCTGCGCCTGGTGGCCGGCGACCCGTCCGGCGCGCTCGACGCCGCGCTCAAGGGCCAGGAAGCCGATCCCGCGTCCGACGGCCCTGCCATCCTCGCGGTCGACCTGATCGACCCGGGCCAGCCGCTGGCCGAGCCCATCGTCAAACGCTACCTTGCCACGCCCAAGGCGCAGCCCGAAGTCCGCATGGGCTATGCGCGCGCCCTGGCCGAGGGCCGGCGCTTCGCGGAATCGAGCGCCGAGCTCACCAAGCTCACCGTCGAGCGCCCCGATCTGTCCGACCCCTGGGTACTGCTCGGCTCGCTGCAGGCGCAAGCCCGCCAGGACGCGGCGGCCGAAACCTCCCTCAAGCGCTATGTCGAACTGGCCAATGGCCAGACCGATGCCGACGAGCGCAAGCGCGGACTGACCCAGGCGTACCTGCTGCTGTCACAACTCTCAGAGCGCCGCAGGGACTTCGTGGGTGCCGAGAACTGGCTCGCAAAGATCGACAACGGCGACGACCTGGTCGGCACCCAGGCCCGTCGCGCATCTTTGCTGGCGCGCCAGGGCAAGCTGCAGCAGGCGCGCGACCTGGTGCGCACGCTGCCCGAACGCAATGCCGACGACAAGAAGCAGAAATTCCTGGCAGAAGTCCAGCTGCTGCGCGACGCCAAGCAGTACCAGCCGGCCTACGACATGCTGTTGAAGGCCAGCACTGCGGCGCCCGAAGACGGCGACCTGCTGTACGACCAGGCGATGGTGGCCGAGAAGCTCAACCGCATGGACGAAATGGAGCGCCTGCTGCGTCGCCTGATCGAACTCAAACCCGAAAACCAGAACGCCTACAACGCGCTCGGCTACTCGTTCGCCGATCGCAAGGTGCGGCTGGAAGAGGCTCGCACGCTGATCCAGAAGGCGGTGCAATTGGCGCCTGACGACCCCTTCATCGCCGACAGCCTCGGCTGGGTCGAATACCGGCTTGGCAACATGGAAGAAGCCTCGCGCATCCTCGAAGCGGCCTACAAGCGCCGGCCCGACCCCGAGATCGCCGCCCATCTGGGCGAAGTGCTCTGGGCCGCCGGCAAGCGCGATCGCGCGGTGGCGGTGTGGAAGGAAGCGTCCCTGGCAGACGCCGACAACGAGACACTGCAGGAAACGCTGAAGCGCCTGCGCGTCAAGTTGTGAAGCGCCGCGCGGCACTCGTCGCCAGCGCCGCCGCTCTATTTTTGATAGCGGGCTGCGCAAGCCCGCCGGGTGTGGGCGCCCGCCCTGGCTCGCAAAGCAGCGAGTCCTGGAGCGGCCGCCTGGCGCTGCGCATCGACAGCGAGCCGGTACAAACATTCTCGGCCGTGTTCGATCTGCGCGGCACACCGCAAGCCGGCGAGCTCACGCTGACCACGCCGATCGGCAGTACGCTGGCCGTGCTGCAGTGGTCGCCCGGCCAGGCGCTGCTGAAAAATGGCAGCCAGACCAAGCGGTATGAGTCCGTCGACGCGCTGATCGAGGCTGCCACCGGCGCCGCGATCCCGGTCGGCGCGCTGTTCGGTTGGCTGGCCGGACGCGACGAGCCGGTGCCCGGCTGGCACGCCGATCTGAGCCAGTTCGCCGGCGGGCGGCTGCAGGCGACACGGCAATCGCCACAGCCCGGCGCCGATCTGCGCATCGTTTTCGAACGGTCATGAAGGCGCTGTACGACCTGCCGGCGCCCGCCAAGCTCAACCTTTTCCTGCACATCACCGGACGGCGCGACGACGGCTATCACCTGCTGCAGTCGGTCTTCATGCTGATCGACTGGTGCGACACGCTGCACATCGAGCGGCGCGACGATGGCCAACTGACGCGCGAAGACCTCACAACGGCCTTGCCGCCGGACGACCTGGTGCTGCGCGCAGCGCGGGCGTTGCAGGCTTTTGCGAAGCCGGATCAGGGCGCGCACATCGGTGTCGCCAAGCACATTCCGGCGCAAGCCGGCATGGGCGGCGGCTCTTCGGATGCGGCGACCTGCCTGCTGGCGCTGAACCGGCTCTGGGGCTTGAACCTGCCGCTTTCCAGGCTTGAACAGATCGGCCTGGCGCTCGGCGCCGACGTGCCCTTTTTCCTGCGCGGGCGCAACGCTTGGGTCGAAGGCATCGGCGAGCGCATCACGCCGATCGAGTTGGCGCCGGCCCGCTTTTGTGTGGTGAAACCGCCCGAGGGGCTCGACACGCGTCTCATTTTTGCTGCGCCGGAACTTCAACGCGCCACGCCGGCTGCTATAATCGCAGGCTTCGCTGCAAAACATGGCGCCAACGAACTCGATGCATTCGATTTCGGGCACAACGACTTGCAGCCGGTTGCCCAAAGGCTTTGCCCAGCGGTGACCCAGGCCATCGAATGGCTGGGGTCGCATGGCTTGCAAGGCCGGATGACCGGCTCCGGAAGTGCCGTGTTCGCAACGATGCCGCATGAAGCGGATCTGGCCGATGCCCCACCGGGCTGGCTGGTTCGCCAGTGCAGCAACATGGCTGTTCATCCCCTGGCCGGGTGGGCAGCCAGCGACATTTCATAGGTTGGTGGTCTGTCTCCACAAGAGACGTTTCATCGACCCGTGTAGGGGAGTCGCCAAGCTGGTTAAGGCACTGGATTTTGATTCCAGCATGC
>JBDUCH010000446.1:0-3099 GCA_040003555.1 Variovorax sp.
CGGACGCGCTGATCGACACCATCGCGCGCATGGAGCCCACCTTCGGCGGCATCAACCTCGAAGACATCAAGGCCCCCGAGTGCTTCTACATCGAGAAGAAGCTGCGCGAGCGCATGAAGATTCCGGTGTTCCACGACGACCAGCACGGCACTGCCATCGTTGCGGCGGCCGCCATCCTCAACGCGCTGCGGCATGTCGGCAAGGACATCGACGACGTCAAGCTGGTGGCCTCCGGTGCCGGCGCCGCGGCCCTGGCCTGCCTGGATCTGATCGTCAGCCTTGGCCTGCCGATGCGCAATGTCTTCGTGTCCGACAGCCTGGGCGTGGTCTACACCGGCCGCAAGGAGCAGATGGATCCGAACAAGGCCCGCTACGCGCAGGACACGCCGGCGCGCAAGCTCGCCGACGTCCTCGGCGGGGCCGACATCTTCCTTGGCCTGTCGGCCGGTGGGGTGCTCAAGCCGGAGATGGTCAAGGAGATGGCGCGCGATCCGATCATCCTGGCCATGGCCAATCCGACGCCGGAGATCCTGCCGGAAGACGCGCTGGCCGTGCGGCCCGACGCCATCCTGGGCACCGGCCGGTCGGACTACCCGAACCAGGTCAACAACGTGCTGTGTTTTCCGTTCATCTTCCGCGGGGCACTCGATGTCGGCGCCACCACCATCAACGAGGAGATGAAGCTCGCCGCCGTGCGCGCCATCGCCGAGCTCGCGCATGCGGAGATTCCCGAAGTCGTGGCCCAGGCCTATGGCGCCGTCGGCCTGCGCTTCGGGCGCGACTACCTGATCCCCAAGCCCTTCGATCCGCGCCTGATCGAGGCGGTCGCACCCGCCGTCGCCCAGGCTGCGGTGGACAGCGGCGTGGCGACCCGGCCGATTGCAGACATGCCGGCCTACCGGCAGCGCCTGTCGCAGTTCGTCTACCAGTCGGGCAGCAGCATGCAGCCGCTGTTCGCGGCGGCCAAGCAGTCGCCCAAGCGCGTGGTCTACGCCGAGGGCGAGGACGAGCGCGTGCTGCGCGCCGCGCAGGTCGTGGTCGACGAAGGCCTCGCGCGGCCGCTGCTGCTCGGGCGCCCCGACGTGATCGCCGAGCGCATTGCCCAGTACGGTTTGCGCCTGAGTCTGGGCACGGACTGCGAAGCCGTCGACCTGCTCGACCCCGCCGTCCACGGCGATGCGGCCGAGGCCTACTACCAGCTCAAGCGCCGCGACGGCGTCTCGCGCCTGGTGGCGCAGACCGAGATGCGCAGCCGCGGCACGCTGCTCGCGGCGATGCTGGTGCGCCAGGGCCGGGCCGATGCCATGCTGTGCGGCACGCTCGGCGGCTATGGCGACCACCTGCGCCATGTGCGCGACGTGATCGGCCTGCGTGCTGGCACGAAGACCATGGCCGCCATGCAGATGCTGATGCTGCCGGGCCGCCAGCTCTTCATCTGCGACACGCACGTCAACCGCGACCCCGACGCGGCGCAGATCGCCGAGATCACGCTGCTCGCGGCCGAAGAGGTGCGCCGCTTCGGCGTGACGCCGAGCGTGGCGCTGCTGTCGCATTCGAACTTCGGCGGCTCGGACGCGGCCTCGGCCGTGAAAATGCGCGATGCGCTCGCACTCATCAAGGCGAGCGATCCGAAGCTCGCGGTGGAAGGCGAGATGCGCGGCGACGCGGCACTGTCCAAGTCGATCCTGGATCACGAGTTCCCTGACTCGGCGCTGCAGGCCGAGGCCAACGTGCTCATCATGCCCAACGTCGATGCGGCCAACATCTCGTACAACCTGCTGCGCATGGCGGCCGGCAGCGGCATCACGGTGGGTGGCATCCTGCTGGGGGCAGCGCGCTCGGTGCACATCCTCACGCCGTCGTCCACGGTGCGCCGCATCGTCAACATGACGGCGCTGGCGGTGGTCGATGCCAACTCGCAGCGCGGCGCTGCCTGACGACGGTGCGGCCATGAACGACACCGCAGTGCTCCAAGGCCCGCAGCGCGGCGCCGCCAAGACGCGCCGGATCTCGATCCGCGTGGCCGAGGCGGGCCCGACCCTGCCCAAGCCAGACTGGATCCGCGTGCGCGTCTCGCAGAGCGAGAGCTTCCGCGAGGTGAAGCGCACGCTGCGCGAGGCCAGCCTGCACACCGTCTGCGAAGAGGCCTCGTGCCCGAACATCGGCGAATGCTTCAGCAAGGGCACGGCCACCTTCATGGTGCTGGGCGATCTGTGCACGCGCCGCTGCCCGTTCTGCGACGTGGCGCACGGCCGCCCGCAGCCGCCCGATCCGCAGGAGGCGCAGCACCTGGCCGACACCGTGGCGCGGTTGCGCCTGAAGTACGTGGTGATCACCAGCGTCGACCGCGACGACCTGCGCGACGGCGGCGCGGCGCACTTCGCCGCATGCATCCGCGCGGTGCGCGCGCAATCGCCCGGCACGCAGATCGAGGTGCTCACGCCCGACTTCCGCGGCCGCGCCGAGGTGGCGCTGGACATCCTCGCGGCCGATCCGCCCGACGTAATGAATCACAACCTGGAGACCGTGCCGCGCCTGTACCGCCAGGCGCGCCCCGGCGCCGACTACCTGCACTCGCTGCAACTGCTGCAGTCGTTTCGCGCGCGTTGCCCCGGGGTGCCCACCAAGTCCGGCCTGATGCTGGGCCTGGGCGAAACCGACGACGAAGTGCTCGACGTGATGCGCGACTTGCGCCGCCACGGCGTGGACATGCTCACCGTCGGCCAGTACCTGCAGCCGCGCCCCGGCAACCTGCCGGTGGAGCGCTACGTCGCACCCGCGCAGTTCGAAACCCTTGTGCAGCAGGCGCACGCCATGGGCTTCGCCCATGCCGCCTGCGGACCGCTCGTGCGGTCGAGTTACCACGCCGACCGGCAGGCGCATGCCGCCGGCGTCTGAAATTTTCTAGGAGACACCCGTGGACCACCAACCCGTACCCAAGCCCTTTTACAAGTCCCTGTACTTCCAGGTCATCACGGCGATCGTCATCGGCGTCCTGCTGGGGCATTTCTACCCCGACACAGGCGCGGCAATGAAACCGCTGGGAGACGGCTTCATCAAGCTCATCAAGATGATCATCGCGCCGATCATCTTCTGCAC
>JBDUCH010000128.1:0-10397 GCA_040003555.1 Variovorax sp.
CCGACCAACCCTTGCGCCGCCTGCTCGCGCACCTTGGACTTGGCAGTGTTCGACAGGCCCGAGGACATCGGCCCGGCCGGCACGAACACGGTCGGCAAATGGCCGAAGTGCAACGCGCCGATCAGTAGGCCGGGCACGATCTTGTCGCAAACGCCGAGCAGCAGGGCCGCGTCGAACATGTCGTGCGTGAGCGCGACGGCGGTGCTCATCGCAATCAGGTCGCGGCTGAACAGGCTCAGCTCCATGCCGGGCGTGCCCTGCGTCACGCCGTCGCACATGGCGGGCACGCCGCCCGCAACCTGCGCGGTGGCGCCGAGCCGGCGGGCCTCGTTCTTGATGATGTCGGGGTAGTGCTGGTACGGCGCGTGGGCCGACAGCATGTCGTTGTAGGCGGTCACCAGGCCGATGTTCGGCGCACGTTCGGCGACGATCTTCAGCTTGTCGTTGGCCGGCACGCCAGCAACGGCGTGCGCCACGTTGGCGCAACCCATGCGATCGGAGCCGCGGTCACGGTCGGCGATCTCGGAAAGCTGTTGCAGGTAGGCGCTGCGCGTCGGCTCGCTGCGCCGGCGGATCCGGTCGGTGACCTGTTGGACTGTGGGGTGTGTGGTCATGCCCGAGCATCGTACCAAGCGAAAATGAAAAAGCCCGGCAGAACCGGGCTTTCGGGCGATACGGATTTGCGTTCAGTCCAGAAGCTTGACTTCGACCCGGCGGGCTTCGGCATTGTCGCCGGTGCCAGTGGTCACGGCCGGCTTCTGCAGGTCGACCTTGGCGGCCGGCACGCCCAGACCGGTCAGCACGTCGCGCACCATTTCGGCCCGCTTCTTCGCGAGTTGCTCGTTGATGGCCGCGTCGCCCGTGGTGTCGTGAAAGCCCGAGACCACCGCCTTGCGGCCGCCTTCGACACCCTTGATCACCGCGGCCAGCGCCTCGGCGGCACCCGGCGCGAGGTCGGCACTGCCGGTGGCGAAGTAGAAGTTCACGATGCCGTTCACGACCCGGATGCTGGCGCCATCGGGAATGGTGACCGACACGGTCTCGGTCACCACGGCCACCACCGGTGCCGCTGCGGCGACCACCGGTTTTGCGGGGGCGCGGGGGGCGCCGCTCTTGTAGAGCGCGATGCCGACCACGAGGAAGATCACGAGTGCGATCACACCGACAGCAATGCCGAGAATGAGGTTTTGCTGACTGTCGTCGTCGCTGGGGGAAGCCATCGGGCGAACTCCGTAGGTAAGGGGCAGGTAAATAATGGTGCGGTGAACCATGAGTCTCAAATTGTAGGTGGTGGAGAAAAAGGCCCCGGCCCGCCCGGACTGGATCCGCTGCCCCGGCCGCTGCGCGACCCGAAGCCCATGCTCGACCGCGTGATCGAGGAATGGGGCGGGCACGAGGATCTCTGGGTGTTCGGCTACGGCTCGCTGATCTGGCGGCCGGAGTTCGACCATACCGAGCGGCGCCCGGCCCGCGTGCATGGCTGGCACCGCGCGCTCAAGATGTGGAGCCGGGTCAACCGCGGCACGCCGCAGAACCCGGGCCTGGTGTTTGGGCTGCTCTCGGGCGGCAGCGTGCAGGGCATGGTGTTTCGCATTCCGGCCGCCGACGGGCTCGAAGCGTTGGGCCGGCTCTGGCTGCGCGAGATGCCCACCGGCGTGTACGACCCACGCTGGCTCGACTGCATCACGCCCGGCGGCACGGTGCGTGCGCTGGCCTTCACGCTGTCGCGCCGCAGCCCCAACTTCACCGGCGAGCTGAGCGAGGCGCGCTACCGCGAGATCTTTGCGAGCGCCACCGGCCGCTATGGCACTTCGATCGACTACGCGCGCCAGACCCTGCTCGAACTGCAGCGCCATGCGATCCACGATGCCGCGCTGGCGCGACTCGTCAGGCTCGCCGTGGCCGATCTTTCGGCCGCCGCCGACAGCGAAACTACGGCCCCCGGGCTATACCCTTCGGACGGGCCGTCCGATACTTGCCAAAACTTCCTGGAGAAACCATGACCATCCGCTTCACTGCTGCCTCCGCCGCCGCCCTGCTCGCCACCGCCACCACCTTGCTTGCCGGCTGCGGCAGCATGGGCATGGGCAAAGCCAGCGCCGTCGCCGCCCTGGCGCCCACCGCGGCGATCTCGCCCAATCCCACGATGGGCCGGGTGACCTTCACCGCGCTCGACCACGGCGTGCGGGTCGCCGGCGAAGTGCGCGGCTTTGTGCCGGGCAGCGAGCACGGCTTCCATATCCACGAGAAAGGCGACTGCGGCGACAACGCGATGGCCGCGGGCGGCCACTTCAACCCGGCCGGAGGCACCCACGGCAAGTTCGGCGCACCGGGCAGCCATGCCGGCGAGTTGCCGAGCCTGGTGGCCGACGCGAACGGCGTGGCGCGCTTCAGCGTAGACGACCATTCGATCTCGCTGGCCGATGGCGCCGCCAACAGCGTGCTGGGCCGCGCGCTCGTGGTGCACAAGGATCCGGACGACTTCAAGACCCAACCGGCCGGCAACTCCGGCCCTCGCACGGCCTGCGCCGTGATCACGAAGGGTTGAGGCGCAGCAGCAGCAGTGCTTCGGCGCGCACGAGTGCCTCGACGGTGTCGATATCGGTGACCACGCCGATGTCGTCCACCGCGATGTCTGCGACTGCGTCGACCGCGCGCAGTGCCTGAAGGACGGGCGCTGCGCCCTTGTTTCCCGCCAACGCCAGTAAGCCGTCCCGGCATTCGCGCGCGAAGCCCACCGGATGGCCGCGCTCACCGCGGTAGTGCGGCTGCGCCGCCTGGATCGCGCCGCCCAATGCCGCCGCCACTTGCCGCATGGTGGCAGGCTGAACCAGCGGCAGATCGCCCGGCAAGATCAGCCAGCCGTTGGCCTCGGCGGTATGGCGCACCGCCGCCGCGATCGAATCGCCCATTCCCGGATGGCCCACGTCTTCCAGGTGCCAGGGCAGTCCGCTGGCCTGCACGGCGGCCAACGTGTGCGCCAGCACCGGCTTGCCGGCCAGCAGGGCCTGCAGCTTGGCGCCACTGCCCCCCGACGCGCGAAAGCGATCGCCGCGGCCGGAGGCCAGCACGATGACGGTGGGGAACAGCAGGTCGGCCATGAATCCAGTATCCACCGACAATGCCGGCATGAGCTCACCGAACGATTCCCTGGCCGCGCTGCGCAAGAGCTACGAGCGCGCCGAACTCGATGAAACCCGCAGTGCCGAAGACCCGTTGCTGCAGTTCGAACGCTGGCTCGCCGAAGCCATCGACGCGAAGCTGCCCGAACCCAATGCGATGACGCTGGCCACCGTGGCCGGCGACCTGCGGCCCTCGACCCGCATCGTGCTGATCAAGGGCTACGACGCGCGCGGCATCGTCTGGTTCACCAACTACCAGAGCCGAAAGGGCCAGGAACTGGCCGGCAACCCGTTCGCCGCGCTGCAGTTCCACTGGGTCGAACTCGAGCGCGTGGTGCGCATCGAGGGCCGCGTGGAACAGGTCGATGCCGCGGAAAGCGACGCCTACTTCGCGAGCCGCCCGCTCGACTCGCGCATCGGCGCGTGGGCCAGCCCGCAGAGCGAGGTGATCGACGGCCGACAGGTGCTGGTGAAGAACGCAGCCATCGCAGCGGCCAGATTCCTGCTCTCGCCGCCGCGTCCGCCGCATTGGGGCGGCTACCGGCTGGTGCCGGATCGCTGGGAGTTCTGGCAAGGCCGCACGAGCCGGCTGCACGACCGGCTGCGCTATCGCCGCGAAGACGACGCCTGGCGGCGCGAGCGCCTCGCGCCGTAGTGCTTGCTCGCCCCCAGGCTGTGCACGCACAGGTCAAAGGTAGCCGGCCAATGCCATGACCAATGACAGCGTGACCAGTGCCAGCACGGTCGACACCACGACGCTGGCGGTGACCAGTTCCTCGGCCGTCCGGTAGCGCTGCGAGAACAGGAACACGTTGGCGCCGATCGGCAACGCTGCAGCCACCACCATCACGGTCAACGGCAGCCCGCGCAGCCCGAAGGCCCATCCCAGGGCTGCCGTGAGCAGCGGATGCACGAGGTTCTTGACGACCGCCTGCACCAGTGCGCCGCGCCAGTGCAGCCCGACAGGCGTCAGCGCGAGCGTGATGCCGACCATCACCAGCGCGACCGGACTGAAGGCCTGGCCCATCAGACGGATCGGCGTGTCGATGGCCTCAGGCATCGTCCAGCCGGTTTGCGCGAACAGCAGCCCGGCGAGGATCGGCAGCGGCACCGGATGGACGATGGCGTTGCGCAAGGCCTTGCCAACGGTGCGCGCCATGGCCTTGCGGTCTTGCCCGCCGGCGCCGCTGCGGGTCGCGTGCTCGTGGGCAACCGCGAGTTCGAGCACCACGGTAGCGCTGGTGAGCAGCACCAGCGAATGCAGCGAGATCAGCGTCAACAGCACGACCGTGCCCTCGGGCCCATAGGCCAGCCCGACCAGCGCGATGCCGATCATCACGGTGTTGCTGTAGGTGTTGGCCAGCGCCAGCACGGCGGCGGTGCGGTTGAAGCCACGCCAGAGCAGCGTGGCCGCGAAGATCAGGCCGGCCGCAATGAAGTACGCCGCGACCGGCCGCAAGCTGAGCTGCTCGACATGCACCGTGCTCATCGCGCGGAACAGCAGCGCTGGCGCGAGCAGGAGAAAGATCAGGTTCGACAGATCCTTGACCGACGCGCCGCCAATCCAGCGGCGCCGCCCTGCCAGGTAGCCCGCAGCGATCAGGAGAACGACGGGGAGCAGCGAGGAGATGACGGAGGCGTTCACTGCTTCGAGGATAGCCGAGGGACTTGTTCACTCTGGAAGCACGCTCGGTGAGCGGTGCGGATGCAACCCCAAGGTGTCCACGTCGGTGGGGGGTATGCGCTGGGTCGGCCGTTGAGGCACCGGCGAGCAGCGCAGCGGCGGGCGGATCAGGGCCGCGTGCTGTTTGAGCCGCAGGCGAGTTCACGCGGACCCCGCGTGCCGCGAGCAGCGCAGGGCAGCCGCGAAGCGGCCGGTGACGTCGGCCGGCCCAGCGCATACCGCCCGCCGACGCACCCCCCGAAAAACGCCGGAGACTAGAAATTCACCCGCAACCCAACCTTCAAAGTCCGCCCCGGCAACGGCGCATCCGGATACACCGTCGTCGTCAGGATCGACGTCGCCGTGTAAGCCAGCTTGTTGGTGATGTTGTCGACGCGTGCATACCAGGTCAGCGCCGCGCGCTGCACCTTCATGCGGTAGCTGATCGATGCGTTCCACAGCGTGTACGCATCGGTCTCACGTGCACCGACCAACGGCACTCGATGTTGCGCAGCGTTGTGGTCGAAGCCCAGGCGCGCGCTCCACGGGCCATTGCCGTAGACCAGCGTGGCGCCCACCCGCACCGGCGCGATGCGCGGCAGCGGCTCGCCGGTGTCGGTGTTGGTCGCTCGCACCAGGTCGCCGCGCCATTCGAGGTCGAGCGTCGAGCCGTCGCTGGCGCGGGCAAAGCCATCACGGCCGAGCAACTGCAGATTGCCGCTGGCCTCGATGCCGGTGAAGCGCGCACGCACGCCGCTGTAGACGTATTCGGCCAGCGTGTCGGTGGCTGCGGGGTCGGTCAAGACATTGCCCTCCTCGTCGCGCTGGTTGCCGCTCGCGGTCAGGCCGATGTAGTTGCGAAAACGCGTGACATACGCGTTGACGCCAGCGCGGTTGGCGCCGGATTTCCACTGCGCGCCCAAATCGAACCCGACCGACCTCTCCTTCTGCAGCGACGGATCCCCAACCTCCCACGCCGCAGTCGCGACGTGCGGGCCGTTGGCAAACAGCTCATAGTCTTTGGGCGCACGCTCGGTGTAGGCCAGGTTGGACGTCAGTTGCCACTGCGGCGTGAGGTTGACCAAGGCGCCGAGTGCCGCGCTGTGCGGGTTGAAGCTGCGCTCGCCGACCGCGAAACGCGTGATCTCCGGATCGGCCGGGTAGCCGAGCGACGTGACCTTGACCTGCTCGGTGCGGGCGCCGAAGCTCAGCTTGCCCCACGGCATGCCGAGCTCTTCGTGCACGAACAGCGCATTGGCCCGCGTGCGGCTATGCGGCGCAAACGCTTCTTCGCCGTCGGCCGAAAAGCGGTTGCGTTCGCTCGTGAAACCGATCAATCCTTCGAGGTTGCCGATCTTCTGGTGCCGCGCCTCGATGCGCAGGTCGCTGCTCTTGTTGGCGAAGGTGGTGCCGGCAGTGCCACCTTCGTATTCGGTGTGGCGGTAGTCGGTGCTGCTGAGCTTGGCATGCACGCTCGTGAAGAAGCCGCCCGGGCGCCACTCGCCTTCGAGCGCATAGCGATCCGACTTCATGCCGATCGTCACGTCGTCCTCGGCCACGGTGCCGTAGGTGCTGCGGTAGGTGCTGGCCGAGGCACCAATGTAGCCCTGGTCGAAGAACAGCGAACCGCCGATCGCACCACCGCGCGCCTCGTTCGCAGAATTGCAGATGCGGCGCGCCAGCCAGGGCGAGCCGGGCTTGCTGCAGCCAAGCTCGATCGGCACGGCCACATCGTCGGAGCGGCGGTCGAACGCATCCACGTGCAGTGCATAGCGGTCATTGCCGCCCTCGAGCACCACGCCGCCGTTCTTCTCCTTGTTGCCGGTGGCATAGCCCAGGTCGGCACGGCCGCCGAAGCCGTTGATCGGCTCGCTCGGAATGCGGTTGTCGATGATGTTGACCACACCGCCGACCGCGCTGCCACCGTACTGCAGCGCCGATGGGCCGCGCAGTACCTCGACGCGTTCCGTGACCAACGCGTCGACCGGCACCGCGTGGTCGTAGCTCAGCGCCGAGGCATCGGGCGCGCCACCGCCGTTCTGCAGGATGCGGATACGGTCGCCGTCCTGGCCGCGAACGATTGGCCGGCTCGCGTTCGGGCCGAAGTAGCTGCTGCTCACGCCGGGCAGTCCGTCCAGCGTCTCGCCGAGCGTGGATTGCGAGCGCAGCAACAGCGCCTCGCCCGACAGCGAGGTGGTCGGCGCGATCAGTTCGGCGCCACCGAGCGGATTGCCGGTGACGGTGATTTCCTTCAGGGTGGGTGCTGCATCGGCCGGTGCGGGTTCGGTTTGCTGGGCACTGGCCGCCAGCGAAGCGAGGGACAGGATGGCAACGCCCACGGCGTTGCGATGGAAGACAAAGGGGGTCATGGTGAAAACTCGTTGAATCAATACGCAGCCGGCCGCGGCCCCAGGCAAGGGGGCGCAGCAACCGGCAAGTCAGAGGGGATTCAGCGAGAAGAAGGCGGGCCGCGCGCGTCGAACAGCGCGACCCATCGGGCCAGTGCCTGGCCCTCGAGAAAGTCGAAAACAGCCACCGGCAGCACCAGCGGCAACACCATCATCGGCACGCCGAGCGCGGCCGGGCCGTGGGCCAGTTGATCGTAGAGCCGGCAGTCGGCGTCTTCATGGTGCTGGCCGAACAGCGCGGCGATCCAGTTGCCGTGACTGTGTGCCTTGGCGGTGGCAGAAGCCTGCTGCACCGTCGCATGCGGCGCACCGGGCACGTGCACGGTGCGGTGCACCAACCCCAGCGTGCCGGCCACCCACAACGCCACCGCGAGCGCGACGAGCAGTGCGGCCTGGCGGCTGCGGGACATGAAGAGACTGGCTTGCAAGGGAACGCTCAGTCTTTGACCCTGGCGGCGAAGGTCTTCCTGAACTTCTCGACCTTGGGCCCGACCACGAAGGCGCAGTAGCCCTGGTTCGGGTTGTTCAGGAAGTAGTCCTGGTGATAGGCCTCGGCGGTCGAGTAACCGGCGAGTGGCACCACCTCGGTGACGATCGGCGAATGGTAGGTCTTGCTCGCGACCATCTCGCGGATCACCGACTGCGCCACCTCACGCTGCGCGTCACTGATGGTGTAGATGCCACTGCGGTACTGCGTGCCGCTGTCGTTGCCCTGGCGGTTCAGGGTGGTGGGGTCGTGCACGACGAAGAAGATTTCGAGAATTTCGCGCAACGTGATCTGGGCGGTATCGAACTGAACCTTGACTACTTCCACCGCACCGGTGCGGCCGCTGCAAACCTGTTCGTAGGTCGGGCTGGGCACCTGGCCATTGCAATAGCCCGATTCCACATCGGTCACGCCCTGCACCCGGTCAAACACCGCCTCGGTGCACCAGAAGCAGCCGCCGCCGAGGACGATGGTTTCAGTGGAGGGAACAGGGGACGACATGACGAAACTCCGGAGAGGGTAAAAAGCGCGAGCCCGGTATTGTGGCGGCTTGACGGCTGGCATGGCGCTCACTACATTACTAACCCGTCAGTCATTAACTTCCATGCCCACTCCCCGCTTTCTTGCCGACAAGCTGTGCCCCGTGCGCGCCAAGCGCGAACGCCGCAAGGAAGCGCGTCCCGGCGAGCTGCTGGAAGCGGCGCTCGACCTGTTCGTCGAGAAGGGCTTTGCAGCCACGCGCTCCGAAGAGGTTGCGGCGCGGGCCGGGGTTTCCAAGGGCACGCTGTTCCTTTACTTCCCGAGCAAGGAAGAACTCTTCAAGGCAGTGATCCGCGAAAATCTCTCGGGCCGGTTTTCCGAATGGAACCAGGAGTTCGAGGCCTTCGAGGGCAGCACGCCCGACATGCTGCGCTACGTGATGCGCATCTGGTGGGAGCGCGTCGGCGCGACCAAGGTGTCGGGCATCACCAAGCTCATGATGAGCGAGGGCGGCAACTTCCCGGAACTGGCCAGGTTCTACCAGACCGAAGTGGTGCAGCCCGGCCATGAACTGCTGCGCCGCGTGATCCGGCGCGGCATCCAGCGCGGCGAGTTCAAGGGGGTCGACGTCGACCTCGCGATCTACACCGTGCTGGCACCGATGATCTTTCTCATGCTGTCCAAACACTCGGGCAACATCTGCATGGATCCCGGGGTCGAACTGGACCCCGAAAAGTACATCGCCCTGCAGGCCGAGACTCTGCTGAGCGGCCTTTGCGCCCCGGGCGGGAGCAGCACATGAAGCGAGCCTGGTGGCGCTGGGCACTGGCCGCACTGGTGCTGCTGCTGGTTGCCGGGGCGGTGCTGCGCGCGGTGTCGGCGCGCAAGGCGCAGCAGGCCGCAGTGGCCGCCGCTGCCGCGAAACCGGCAGAAACCGAAGTGGTGCTGACCGCAGCCGAAGTCGTGCGTGCAGGGCCGCGCGCGCTGGCGCAAACGCTGCCGGTGTCGGGAACGCTGCGGGCGGTCGACTGGGCGGTGGTCAAGGCGCGCGTTGCCGGCGAGCTCATGGATCTCACGGTGCGCGAGGGCGACACGGTCACCGCCGGCCAGGTGATCGCGCGCATCGACCCTGTCGAATACACCTCGCGCGTGCGGCAGGCGCAGGAACAGGCCGATTCGGCCGCCGCCCAGGCCGACGTGGCGCAGCGCACCTTCGACAACAACAAGGCGCTGGTGGATCAGGGTTTCATCTCGCGCACCGCGCTCGACACCTCGCAGTCCAACCTCAATGCCGCGCGCTCGACGCACCGCGCCGCGCTCGCGGCCGTGGAAGTGGCGCGCAAGTCGCTGAGCGACACGGTGCTCAAGAGCCCGATCGCCGGCCAGGTGGCACAACGCCTGGCGCAGCCGGGAGAACGCATCGCCGTCGAGGGGCGCGTGATCGAGGTGGTCGATCTGAGCCGCATCGAGGTCGAGGCCACGCTCGCCGCGGCCGACTCGGTCGCGGTGCGGGTTGGCCAGCGCGCCACGCTGCAGATCGAAGGCAGTGCGCTCGGTGCGACGCCCGGCGAGCGCCGCGTCGACGCCAGCGTGGTGCGCGTGAACCCGAGCGCGCAGGCCGGCAGCCGCAGCGTGCTGGTCTACCTGCGGCTCGACAGCGCCACCGGTTTTCGCCAGGGCCTGTTCGCGCAGGGCAGCATCGACGTGGGACGCAGCACGGCGCTGGCCCTGCCGCTGACCGCGGTGCGCATCGACAAGCCGGCGCCCTATGTGCAGACCGTGGTCGACGGCCGCGTCGTGCACCGGCCGGTGCAGACCGGGCCGCGTGGCCAGCTTGACGGCCAGACCTTCGTGGCGGTGAGCGGCATCGAAGACGGCACGCTGGTCGTGGCCGGCAGCATCGGCCCGCTGCGCGAAGACACGCGGGTGAAGCTGGCCGCGGCCGCTGCGCCCGGGCCGGCGCGCGCGGCACCCTGAGCGACACCCGCCCCCATGTGGTTCACCCGCGTCAGCCTCCGCAATCCGGTGTTCGCGACCATGCTGATGCTGGCGCTGGTGGTGCTCGGCATCTTTTCCTACCAGCGGCTGCAGGTCGACCAGTTTCCGAACATCGACTTTCCGGTGGTGGTGGTCATCACCGAGTACCCCGGCGCATCGCCCGAAATCGTCGAGAGCGAAGTCACCAAGAAGGTCGAGGAAGGCGTCAACTCGATCGCCGGCATCAACGCCCTCACCTC